>NZ_JBGVJL010000163.1:0-4393 GCF_045129435.1 Ruminococcus sp.
ACTGCGAAGTTATCAAAATTACCGGAAATTCCTACCGCATCAAGGGCAGAAAAATCTTTGATGATTCTGATGACTGATTCTTCGCTCATAATTGTACATTTTAAATGAGCGTTTTTCGTCATTTTCACTTGACATTTACAACTATTATTGTTCGATCCTTTACGAAAACTTTTTTCGCTACTATGACCTCTTCTATTTTGAAGTCAAATTTATATATGTAAAAATTGAAAATAATACTCTATTTTTTAAAAATGAAACGCTTATTTTGAAAAATGAAACGGTCTGGAAGTTTTGTGTCAGAATAAAAAATCAACTCTAAAAGCACACTCAAAGGCTGACTTTTTTATTACAAAACAGCCATATTTAACAATCACTCTGACACTTTACTAATCGGCAAAAATGCCGTAAACACTGATTACAAGCCGTTTATATGACGTAAAAAATGAACCGCAATTAAGATACGCTTTGTATCAAAATTGCGGTTCTTATTTGGTGGAGATGAGGGGAATCGAACCCCTGTCCGAAAAGTATTTGCCAAGGCTTTCTACGAGCGTAGTTGTCGTTTTAAGATTCCCTTACCGCAGCACCCAACAACGGGTTATACGGCTTGGTAGCTTCTGATGTGTGACACAGCCCGAAGCACTGCTGCATTCACATTTACCACTAATCGACGCCCCTTACACAGCCGTGGTACTCTGTGCAGGAACGAGCAGCTTACGCTGCTAATCTAACTGTAGTTTTGTCAGTTATTTTAAAAGTTGCGGATTTTATAGTGGTTCTCCGCACCACTGCTCGCTTACCGAGGTTCACGCTCCCCGTCGAAGCCTTTACATCCCCGGATATAAGAAAAACTTATTTAATTTCGGACTATTATTATACTATATATAATTGATATTGTCAATCACTTTTTGTAATATATGCTGAATTATCAAATTTCTTTTATATAAAGTACTGACAAAATGAGCCGCACATTAATTTGTACGGCTCGTTGCTGTTATTTGCTATGTTTATCTTTCTTTTTTTTAATATGAATTTCAGGTACTGCTACGGTATCGTAGGTTACAGATTCGTCTGCATCAGGCTTTTCGCTTGAAATTTGTTTTACCTTGCCTGTGTGAATTTCAGGGAAAGCAAGGTTTTCGGTTTCTACAAAATATTTATCCTTATCCTTCATAATATTACCTCCATTTTACAACAGATTAATAAAGAATGTGATTGTAAGGCTATTGAGAAAATCTGCAAACAAGCTGCCGACTATAGGAATAATCAGGTATGCTTTTACAGATGGTTCATACTTTTCGCAGATTGCCTGCATATTTGCCATAGCGTTAGGAGTTGCACCCATACCAAAGCCACATGTGCCGGCAGCAACTACTGCCGCATCGTAATCTCTGCCCATTACATTGAATACTACAAAATAAGAGAAAAGGAACATCAAGAGTGCCTGTCCTGCAAGTAAGATAACAAGCGGAAGTGCAAGGTCTGCAAGCTGCCAAAGCTTGAGAGTAATCATTGCAATACCAAGGAAAAGTGAAAGACAGATACCGCCAAGGTCGTTAAGTTCACCCATATGAATTGTGATTTTGCCGGTGTATTCACCAATATTACGCATAATTGCCGCCGCAATCATTGCACCAATGTAGATTGGGAATGTCATACCTGTAAGAGAAAGCAGTTCTGAAAACACAGTGCCGATACCTACAGCGATTATAAGCTGAAATACAGCAGGTGCGTACATTGAAAAATGTCTTTCGTGTTTTTCTTCTTCTTCAACAAGCAGAGTATCGTCATCATTTTTTATTGTATCAAGAAGATTGTGCTTCTTAATAAGTCTGTTTCCGATTGGGCCGCCCATAAGTGAACCTACAATAAGTCCAAATGTTGCCGCCGCTGTGCAGACAGTTGTAGCACCGCTTATACCAAAGTCCTCAAGTACAGGGCCAAATGCACCGGCTGTTCCGTGACCGCCAACCATTGGTATTGAACCTGTGGTCATACCTGTGAGCGAATCAAGTCCAAGAAGATTTGCAAGTCCTATAGCTGTGAAGTTCTGAGTTATTATCAGTACAATTACAAGTATTAGGAAGATAAGCAACGGCTTTCCGCCACTTTTAAGCACCTTGAGGTTTGCCTGAAAGCCTACCGAGGTAAAGAAAAATACCATACAAACTTCTTTCAGGGTATCGTCAAAGTCAATTTCGAGTATTCCTGTAGAATAGCAAATCAGGGTAAAAATTGCAAATATCAATCCGCCGATTACCGGTGCAGGAATACAAAATTTTTCAAGAAAAGAAATTTTTCTTTTTAGGAATGCTCCTAATATCAGTACAACTACAGCAACTGCGATTGTCTGATACATATCAAGTGTAATGCTCAATGTTTACAGTCCTTTCGCAGTTATTCTGCTGTTTTTACTTCAATACCTTTTTCGTTGTAATACTCTGCCGCACCGCGGTGGAACGGAATATTTACACCGACTACGGCATCTTTTTCTATAATATCAAGGTCGGCCGATACAGTAAGCTGAAGTTCGTTTGCGTTGTCAAACACAAGCTTTGTAAGTGCCTTGACCTTATCATTAGAAAGCTTGTCACTTACAATAAGCACAGACTTTACACCAACAGTATCTACAGCCTTTGTCTGTCCGTTGTAGGTATTCTCATCAACCTTGCAGTCAATGTATGAATACGCTGACTCAAGCTTGTCTGCTGTTTGTTTATCTATACCAAGTAATTTTATATCGCATTGCTTTGAAAGCTCGTCAACAACGGTTGCATTTATTCCTACAGTCCAGAATACAGCGTCAACCTCTCCCGATACAAGAGCCTTTGCTGAATCCGCATAGTTGAGATTAACTTCTTTAATCATTTTATCATTCAAGCCATATGCCGATAAAATTTGCTTTGCATTGAGTTCAGAACCGGATTCCTCCTCGCCTACGCTGACTGTTTTTCCAAGCAAATCATCTACGCTGTTGATGCTCGAATCAGCTTTTACAATAATGTGGCACACCTCTGTGTAAAGAGCCGCAACCGCACTATAATCTTTATAGGCTGTTTTGAATGTGTTTTCACCGTTGTATGCGTCACTTATAATATCTGACTGTGCAATGGCAGCGTCAAGATAGCCCTGAGAGAGCAAGCGAACATTTGCCGCCGAACCTGCCGTGGTTTTTACATCAATGTTTATGTTACCGTCATTTTCAGCAAGCTGCTTTAGGGAAGTTGCCGCCTGATAGTAAACACCGCCTAAGCCTGCCGCTCCGAATCGAATACTGCTGTCCCCCATTGAACAACCGCAAAGCGTTACAGTAAGCACAACAAGCAAAAGTGCAATTAATTTTTTCATCATACCGCCTCTTTTTCAATATATAAAAAGGGAAATTGCAAACAGCGTACAATTTCCCGATATTTACAATTGATTATAACATATTTTGTACAAACTGTCAAACAGGCAATATTGTCAATTAATGCTGAGTTCTACTCTGCTTCCGCCTGATTTTTCCTTCGTAACTATAATCTGCTTGTCAATTTCATTTCTTAATTCTCCCACATGAGAAATAATTCCGACAAGGCGATTATTTTCTGAAAGGCTTGACAATGCTTTCATAGCTTGTCTTAGGGTATCCTCATCAAGTGAGCCAAATCCCTCATCAACAAACATTGTATCCATTCTTATGCCGCCTGCTGACGCCTGAATTTCTTCAGAAAGTCCGAGTGCAAGCGACAATGACGCTATAAAAGCTTCTCCGCCCGAAAGACTTTTTACATCACGCTCTGTGCCGTTGTAATGGTCGATAACATCAAGATCAAGTCCGCTTTTACTGCTGAGATTTCCAGATACCGACCTGCGTTTAAGGTCATATTTACCGCTGGACATTTTCATAAAATGAACATTCGCTCTTGCAATTATTTTTTCAAAGAAAGTAGTTTGAATGTAGGTTTCAAGCGTAATTTTTTGTTTTCCTGTGAGCATGCCGTTTACTGTCTGATTCAGAGAATTAATAAGCCTCCATCTTCCGTCAAGTGCAGCAAGTTCAGCTGACTTTTTTTGCAGCATAATAAGTGAATTCTGATTGTTAATAATACGCTGTGCAATGTTGTTAGTTATAGCGGTTATGCTGTTTTTTTCTTCAATATACTCAAAGCGTTCCTGAATTTTCTCATCAATATCAACCAAAGCCGCATTTTCAAGCATTTTATTAAGCTCTGCTATCTGTGTTTTAAACTTCTCTATGTCTTTTTCACATTTTGCATAGGCATTTTCGGCATTAAGTAAAGCTGTTTTATTATTGGCAATCGCTTTTTCGTTATTTTCTTTTTCTTTTAAAGCATTTGCCTTACTTTCGTATTTTAGGCTCTGTTTAAGACTTTCCATCTGCTTATTCTGCTCT
>NZ_JBGVJL010000164.1:0-9723 GCF_045129435.1 Ruminococcus sp.
TACACTATATTTTACCATAAAAAAACAGTTTAAACAATACTTTATAATAAATATTTTATTAATTATTTGGTGTTTTGAAAAATATTTTAGAAAATTTTGAAAAAACTATTGAAATACCAAAAAATCTATGATATACTACAAGCCGTATGTGAATGCATACTAATAAAAAGGATGGTCCGCTGCGTAGCTCTGCATGAACATCCTAAGTAATGGAGGCTTGTAATGAATAAGATCGAAGCTTTTGTAAATGAGCAGTTGAAGCAGAACGTACCACAGTTTAATATCGGTGATACCGTTAAGGTACACAACCTTATTAAAGAGGGTACAAGAGAGAGAATCCAGATTTTCGAGGGTACAGTTATCGCTAAGCACAACGGTGGTATTTCTGAAACCTTCACAGTTAGAAGAGTAGCATCTGGTTGTGGTGTTGAAAAGACATTCCCACTTCACTCTCCAAACGTTGCAAACGTTGAAGTTATCAGAGCTGGTAAGGTTAGAAGATCTAAGCTCTTCTATCTCCGCGACAGAGTTGGTAAGGCTTCAAAGGTTAAAGAACTTAACTAATTATGAAAAAATCTCCGCAATTTGCGGAGATTTTTCATTTTCTTTTGTGCCGTGTTCTTTTGCGCTTTTCGCGCTTTCTGCCAAAAAAGCAGCCAATGGTTGATGAAATAATAGTTAATAAGTATATTGTTGGATTAAAGTTGTCATTTTCTCCGACTATGAAGTATAATAACACTAATATGCATACGATCAATGTGCCCAATATAATGCCACTTAACAGATATTTTTCTTTTATCCGTTTAGCAAGTGCAAATGCGGCTATGAAGGTACTTACCAGTGAAACGACCTTGGCGGTTAATCCAATGTATGCAAGAGGGTCATTTGTGTTATTTAAAATAAATGTTGCAAACAGAGTGAATATTGCCGTGATTATTGCATAGACCAATGTGAATATCAAAGCATTTTTTAATATGCTCAGAAAAGTGTTGTTTGATTTTAACATAAAAAACCTCGTAAATATGCTTTGTACAAGTATATTTGCGAGGTAATTTATTTATTACTGTTCTGAAGTATTTTCGTCAGCCTTTGGAGCTTCCTCTTCAAAGAAGGTATCATCTACAGGCTCGTTGTTTACAACGCTTTCATTTTCGGTTACAACCTCATTTGTTGTTTCAACAACCTGTTTTTTCTTCTTTTTCTTCTTTCCGTTACTATTTGCTTCAACAGGTGGTTTAGGCTTCTTGCCGTCACCCTTTTTTTCGTATGCGTGAACATCTACTGAGCGAACAGCAGAACGGAGAATTCTAATCTTAGTTCTGTCCTTTCCAGTTTCGATAGTAACTGTTTCTTCCTTGATTCTTACAATTTCACCGATAATGCCACCGATAGTAGTAATTTCATCACCTATTTCAAGGCTATTTCGCATATCTGCAGTTTCTTTTTCTTGTTTTTTGTTGGATCTATACATAAAATAAAATACACCAACAAGTAAAACGATCATTATAATTGTTCCACCCATTATAATTACCTCCAATTAAAAAATTTACTATATTATAGCCTAAAATTTTCCATTTAGCAAGCCTTTTAGAAAATTTTATTGAAAATTTAACAATAGTTATTAAATTTTACTTGTATTTGTGCTAATATATACATATGGAATTTGTAATATTAAAAGAAAATGAAGGACAAACTATTAAAGAGTTTTTAAGAGAAAAGCATATATCTGCAGGACTTCTCAAAAGGCTGAAAAAAATTGAGAACGGAATTACTGTGAATTCTGTTCATCAAAATGTGACCTATCGATTAATGGAAAACGATATATTGAGCCTTATAACTGCAGATTTTGATGATGATGAAAACGAATACTTAGAACCTGTGGATTTGCCGATTGAAATTGTATATGAGGATGAAAATATAACCGTGGTGAATAAGCCGAGCAATATGCCTACTCACCAGTCATTAAACAATCACGATAATACATTGGCAAACGCTCTCAAATACAGATACAGAGAAAAGAAGTACGTATTTCGTGCTGCTAACCGCTTAGATAAGGACACAAGCGGATTGGTTGTCACTGCTAATAATAGGTATTACGCTGCGTTACTTTCAGAAAAAATCAAGCGCGGAGAGGCGCAAAAATACTATGTTGCAGTGGTACACGGAAGGGTAGATTGCGATGGCAGAATAGATGCACCTATTGACCGCGTTGGTGAAAGCATTATTAAAAGAATTGTAAGACCTGACGGCGAGCATGCCGTTACTGAATACAAAAGCATTTTAAACGGTGATAAAATAAGCGTGTTGTTGGTTAAGCCGGTCACCGGCAGAACCCACCAGATAAGAGTACATATGGCATATATTGGGCATCCTATTATCGGCGATAGCTTATACTTTGAAAAAAGTGAGGAAATCGACAGACAGGCGCTTCATTGCTTAAAAATGGAGCTTGGGGAATTGGGCACATATTTTGCGCCGTTGCCTGATGACATGGAAAAGCTGATAAGGAGATATTTTGGTAATGAAGAAATACTTTTCTAAAATTAGAGAATACATACCGCTTTTTTCCTTATGTGTTTACCTTTTAACTATTATCAGCTTAGCGCTATACCTAATAGTACTTAATAATACGGACTTTGCTGATTTTTTTAACTACAATATAACAGCGCCTTTCCGTTTGGTGCTTACCTGGTCCACGGTCATTTTCCCATTTTCTTTGGTGGAAATTTTTCTTTTGCTTTCACCGTTTATATTGATATTTTTAATATTTTTAGCGGTAAGATATGGCAAAAGAGGACCGAAAACCACAGTTAGATATATATCTGTGCTCATTTCCTTTCTTTGCATTGTGTTTATTTGCTTTGTTTGGACATATTCGAGCGGATATCACACTTCAAAGATAGAAGATAAAATGAACCTTGACAGGACAACTCCTACTAATGAGGAGCTATATCAAGTTACTGACAAATTTGTAACTGAATTAAATGCGCTTGTGAGCAAAATAGAGTATGACGAAACGGGAGCATCAGTTATGCCTTACTCGTATAGTGAAATGAGTGAGAAAATTTGCGATGCATATGACCGTTTTGTGGAAAAGAACGGTATTATAAGAACGTTTCCATCGAAGATTAAGCCTATAATATTAAGTGAGCCTATGACATATACACATTTGTCGGGAATATATAGCTTTATGTCAGGTGAGTCAAATGTTAATGTAAATTACCCAGATTATGTAATAGCAACAACATCAGCGCACGAAATGGCGCATCAAAGAGGCTACGCGCGCGAGGATGAGTGCAATTTCCTTGCATTTGCGGTTCTTTTAGAGTCAGATGATCCGTTTTTGAGATATTGTGCATATCTTGATGTATATTCAAATATTGCAAATGCTCTTTACAGTGCTGATTCTAAAACGTATTTTGAGCTTGCTGCAAGGCTTGATGCAAGAGTATATAAGGATATGCAGAGCTACAGCGAGTTCTTTAAAAAGTATGAAAATTCAAAGGCATCTGAGGTTACAGGCAGTATAAACGATTCATACTTGCAAGCAAACGGTCAAGAGGAAGGTACAAAATCCTACGGAATGATTGTTGAAATTGTTTGTGCGTATGTGCTAAATAAGACAAAATAATCACTATTTGCTTAGCCCTTGAATAAACTGATATTAATAAATGTTGGTTTACGAGGGCTATATGGAACAAATTATAGTTGAAGGCGGCAACAGACTCTCTGGTGAAATTTCTGTGAGTGGAATGAAAAATTCCGCTTTACCCATTATATTTTCGTGTATACTTGTAAATGGGGACTCCATTCTTGATAATATACCAAGGGTGAGCGATGTGGAAAACGCCCTTGAAATATTGCGCTCAATGGGAGCAAAAGCTGAATTTTGCGGCTTACATACTGTTATAATAAATACCGACGGCTTGACGAATAATATAGGAAGTGTCCATTTAGTTTCAAAAATGCGAGCTTCTTCTTATTTGCTTGGAACAATGCTTTCGCGCTTTGGCTCTGTGGAGCTGCCAATGCCGGGCGGATGCAATTTTGGCTCGCGACCCATTGATATTCACTTGAAGGGCTTTGAGTCGCTTGGCGCCGTTTGTGAGGCTTATGATGGCGCAGTATCGGTAAGAAGTAACAAAAAAGTTAATTATGCAAAAATAACACTTGACAAAATTTCTGTTGGTGCTACAATAAATATGGTGCTTGCAAGTGTTTTGCGTGATGGAGTCACTGTCATTGAAAACTGCGCAAAAGAGCCACACGTTGACGACTTGATTGCTTTTTTAACAAAATGCGGTGCTAAGCTTTGTCGATATAATAGCTCAATTGTCTGTTGTGGGGTCACAAGGCTATGTGGCACAAGATATACTATTTTCCCTGATATGATTGAGGCACTCACTTATGCAATGTGCGTTGGCATCTGTAAGGGAAATATTTATGTAAAATGTGTGAATCCTGCTCATTTAACGTATGTTATTGATATTTTAAGAAAAATGGCATTTGGCATAAATGTGTACACTGACTGTATAAGTGTAAGTGCTGAAGAAATTATAGGCGCTGATGTTGAAACCTTGCCATACCCCATGTTTCCAACCGACCTGCATCCGCAATTTTCTGCATTGCTTTCCTTTGCAAACGGAGGTGGCAGTGTGTGCGACAACGTTTTCCCAACAAGATTTGCTTATGTTGATGAGCTGAAAAAGATGGGGGCGGAAATAGAAAGGGCAGGAAACAAGGTGTTTATTAAACAGGCGAAGCTGAAGGGCGCTGTCCTGGATGCAACCGATTTACGGGCAGGTGCTGCTTTGGTATTGGCAGGCCTGGGTGCAGAGGGGGAAAGCACTATAAATAATGTTGAATATATCGTTAGAGGCTATGAAAACATGGTTGACAAAATAGCCCTTATCGGTGGAAAAATAAAATTAACAAAGGAGACAAATCATGGAAGTAACTAAGAAAACAATAATCGGAGATGTTCTTGATTTTAACCCAGAAACAGCTCAATTTTTCTTTGAAATCGGTATGCACTGCTTGGGCTGCCCACATTCAAGAGGCGAGTCCATTGAGGATGCTTGCATAGTACACGGTACAGATGCTGATGCACTTGTTAAGAAGCTCAACGACTTTCTTTCTAAGAACTAATGAGAGAAATTAAATTAAGTAAAAGACTTCGCACCGCTGCCTCATATGTACGTAGCGGTGCGTTTGTCGCTGATATTGGAACCGATCATGCCTACTTGCCTATTTACCTTGTGTTGAACGAAATTGCCGTCAAGGCTCTTGCTTCTGACATTAATGAAGGACCTATTTTAAAGGCAAGAGAAAACATATCAAGGTATGACTTAGGAGACAAAATATCTACCCAAATTGCGTGCGGACTCGATGGAATAGAATCATTTTTGCCAACTGACATTGTTATTTGCGGTATGGGTGGAGAATTGATAGCTAAAATTATAGATGCATCCTCATATGCAAAAAAAGAGGGAGTGCGCTTGATTTTACAGCCTATGACCTGCGCTACTGAGCTACGTGAATATTTGCTCGACGGCTTTTGCATCGTTGACGAGAGCATTGTTTGTGAGGATGGCAAAATTTATCAAATTATTTGTGCTGAATATGACGGTAAATGCCATACATACACAAAGCCTGAGCTGGAGCTTGGTAAGAGAAATATTGAAAAACGCGCAGACGGATATAAAGAGTTACTGTTTTCTACAATTGCCAAAAAAGAAAAAAAGCTAAGCGGAATGCGCCTGGGGTGTCAGGACACCACCGAGCTTGAAAAAGAAATTAAAGAGCTGGAGAAATTGAAAAATGACATTTTATGAGCTTTATAAAATTTTAGATGAGCGTTATCCCACTTCCTTGAGGTGTGATTGGGACAATGACGGAATTATGTGTACCGATAGTCTTGAAAAAGATGTTAAGCGTGTTTTGATAGCTCTTGATGTTACGATGGATACAGTAAAATATGCTATTGAAAATAGCTTTGATACAATAATTTCACACCATCCACTTGTTTTCCGTGGACAAAATGCATTGACTCCTGTTAATTATACACAGGAAAAGCTGATTGAGCTTATTAAAAACAACGTATCTGTTATGTCATTTCATACTCGCTTGGATGCGTCCTGTGGCGGTGTGAACGACGTTTTAGCAGGCATATTAGGATTAGAAGGTGTACAAGCAGACCCTCTTGATCCAATAGGCAGAATTGGCTGGACAAAGGAGCAAACTGAGGTTAGTATCTTTGCAAAAAAGGTAAAAGAGGCTCTTGATGCACCATTTGTTCTTTATAGTGGAGAATGCCAAGTAAATAAGGTGTATGTAGTTGGCGGAGATGGTAAAGACTTGATAGACAATGCTATCGTGGCAGGCTGTGACACTATTGTTACGGGCAGAGCAAGCTATAACACAGCTATTGATGCTTGCGACAAAGGAATCAATATTATTGAGGCAGGTCATTTCTATACAGAGCATCCTGTTTGTAACGAGCTTGCGCGTGTAATTTCCAATATTAACAGTGAAATTTACACAGAGGTTTATAATTCCAATAAAATTTTAACTGTATAAAAAAGTGTGCACAAATCTTGTGCACACTTTTGCTTTATGGATTTATAGCATACAAATTCAAGTCCCAGGCGGGAATATACGGCAAACGGCGCAAATATAAGCGATAATTGGGATTTAATTTGTGTACCAATATTGGAAGATTATATAGGTCCTCACTTTTATGGTACATAGATACTAGCAAATCGGGGGAGAATTTTTTGATTAGCTGTGAAGAACCCAGAAGCGCTTCACATTCCAAGCCCTCTACGTCGTATTTTATAAAATTAGCGCTCTTGCAAACATTATCGGGCGCTTTTGCATCAATTAAGGTTATTTTGTGTTGGAATGAGCCATCGCTGGATGCGGACGAGTTCCTGTTTCCTGATGAGGAAAATTCAAGAGTAGTATCGCAATTGTAAGCGGCATAATTCAACGGAAAGCATTCGATGTCACTTAATGTATCGCAATATGCAGATAGCTTCTTAAAATTGCGCTTGTCGGGCTCAAAGGCATATATAACTTTTAGGTTGGGGCATAATGCACTGTATTTTTTTACTGTGTCACCGTTATATGCGCCTAAATCCACATAAGATTCATAATTGTTAAAATTCAAAACCTTGTCTGCCTCACCCTCGGAGCAAGAGGTAGAGCGAAGATAGCAAAGCTTACCAGTGAGCTTGAATCGCACTATATCGTCAAAAATTTCCTTGGATTTTTCATCAAACAAAAGATTTCTTGCTTCATATAGCTCATTTTCATGCCTAATAAAGAATTCTTCTGTAAATAATTCTCCTTTGCAAACAGGAACATCGGGGGAATATACTCTGTGATTTTTTTCTAAGGAATATATAAGTTCTATAACATCGGGAAGCTTTGACCCAAAAGAGACTACAATGTCAAAATCATTTCCGTATTTTTTTACCGCCTCGGAATATGAAATAACTGTTTTACCTTTGTATTGATGTCCACGCACAAATCCGTCACTTGCAAACACATCACAGTAGTTAATGTCATAATGAGAAAACGCGGAAATAATTTTGTCAGCACCGTTGCCCATTCCGTAAATCAAAATCGGCTTTTCGCTCCTTTTCAAAGTATGCCATATATCACAGTCAAAGGTATCAAAAATTATGTTTTTATAATTGTTCATTATTAAATCCTTGATTTTTATAGTTTAATACTGTATAATTGTATCATAATATTAAATTCAGGTCAAGGAGAAAATATATGGACTGTATTTTTTGTAAGATAGCAAACGGTCAAATTCCATCAAGCAAGGTTTACGAGGATGATAAGATATTAGCGTTTCATGATATTAATCCTGAGGCGAAAATTCACGTGCTTGTTATACCAAAGTGTCACATACAAAGTGTTGGCGAGCTAACAGAGGAGAATAGCAGTATTGTTGCTTACATATTTGAAAAAATTCCTGCTATTGCAACAAAAGCAGGAATCACAAACGGATATAGAGTGATTACAAATTGCGGACCAGATGCATGTCAGAGTGTTTTGCATTTACATTTTCATATTTTGGGTGGCGAACAATTGCCGGAGCATATAAGATAATGGAATCTCTTGAAATTATTGGATTAATATGTGGGTGCTGCGCACTGTTTTTTGCAATAGTTACAGGACTTACTTACTTTAGAATTAAAAAGCTGATTTCATTAATTAGCGAGGATTTGCTTGAGCAGGCATTGCCAATTATCGAAAAGCAAAGACGCAGAGTATATGCTTATATTATTCTCAGCTCAATTTTCACTGTTGCGACAGTGGTTTTATCAATTATTGTGTAAAGCGAAAGGGGATGCGTGCATCCCCTTTTAAAATTGTCGCCGTATTTGTTCAAGTGCGCCCTTTTCTAGCCTTGACACCTGCGCTTGAGAAATGCCTATCTCGTTTGCAACCTCGCTTTGAGTTTTCCCCGCATAAAACCTCATACCTATAATGCGCTTTTCTCGTTCATCAAGCCTTTTAATAGCTTCCTTCAGTGCAATGTCCTCAATCCAAATTTCATCGTCACTTGATGTGTCACGGATTTGATCTAAAATATAAAGAGTGTCACCTGAATCGTTATAAACAGGCTCGTATAAGGAAACGGGCTCGGAAATTGCTTCCAACGCAAGCACTACCTCTGCCTTGTCTTCGTTAATTTTTTCAGCAATTTTATCAATACTTGGCTCGCAAAGAGAGTCATTTGTCAGCTCTTCGCGAGCTTGCAGTGCTCTGTATGCCAAATCTCGCATTGACCTTGAAACTCTTATTGAATTATTATCGCGTAAAAACCGCCTTAGCTCTCCAATAATCATAGGGACAGCATAGGTGGAAAATTTAACATCTAATTCGATGTTGAAATTGTCAATTGCCTTAATTAAACCGATGCAACCAACTTGAAATAGGTCATCGACATTTTCGCTTCTGCTAAGAAACCTTTGGATAATGGATAACACTAGACGTAAGTTACCGTTAATTAGTGCATCTCTTGCTACCATATCCCCATTTTTGCATTTAACTAAAAGCTCTCGTTTTTCGTCCTCGGACATTACCTTAAGCTGTGATGTGTTAACACCGCATATTTCCACTTTATTGTATCTCATATTCAAGCTCCTTTGTTAAAATTATTGACTTGAAAGAGGATTGGTTATGCACGATTTATTTACCAAAATATTCAAAGAACGCACTTTAAAATTGGAGTGCGTTCTTCGAATAATTAATTGTCTGCTGTGCTTAGCATATTTTCAATGAAAATGCCATATCCGGTTGTTGGATCGTTGATGAGGACGTGCGTCACAGCACCGATAAGCTTGCCGTTTTGGACGATGGGGCTTCCACTCACGAGTGTGGTCAAGTAGGGACAACAGTTTTTAATGAAAAGTTTAAAACTTAAAAGTAAAAATAAAGAATAAAATAGTCAAAGGTTGCAAAAATCTATTATACAAATCTTGACAACCTACAGTTGCTATGATAAAATAGTATTGAAAACAGTTAGAAGTTGCAAAAACTATTATAGAGGTGCTTATGGAAATCAAGCGTGAATTATATTTAAATCAATTGATCAGCCGAAAAGGAAACGGATTTGTCAAGGTTATCACCGGTATTCGCAGATGTGGCAAGTCCTATCTCCTGAACAATATCTTTTATAATTACCTATTGGAAAACGGTGTG
>NZ_JBGVJL010000165.1:0-4986 GCF_045129435.1 Ruminococcus sp.
GCAATCGATTTTATCAAGCGTCTTAACAAGGCGGTACATATGTATCACCCGTCAGCACTCACATTTGCCGAAGAAAATACATCTTGGCCAAAGCTTACTCTTCCTATTGAAGAAGGCGGTCTTGGCTTTGACTACAAATGGAATATGGGTTGGATGAACGATACCCTCCACTATATGTCACTTGACCCGCTGTGGCGACCGTTCAACCACGATAACCTTACATTCAGCTTTTTCTATGCTTTTTCAGAAAGATTCATTCTTCCTATTTCTCACGATGAGGTCGCTCATGGCAAAGGCTCACTTATAAGCAAAATGCCCGGCGACTATGACAGCAAGTTTGCCGGTGTGCGAACATTTATTACATATATGTATGCTCATCCCGGTAAAAAGCTTGTATTTATGGGCAGTGAAATAGGTCAGTTTGACGAGTGGGATTCCGACTCAGGTATTCAATGGGATCTTCTCAAATTTGAAAAACATAATCAATTACATACATTTTTTAAGAAGATAAATAAGTTTTATCTTGAACATAAGCCACTTTACGAGCTTGATACCACTCCAAAGGGCTTTGAATGGATACACCGCAACGATTACACCCAAAGCGTTATAGCTTTCAGAAGAACCGACTCGGACGGCAACGAAATTATTGCAGTATGCAACTTCCAGCCTACAGTCCACGAAAACTATATGATTGGTGTTCCACACTTTGGCGAATATGAGGAAATCTTCAATTCCGATTCAGCAGAATTTGGCGGAACAGGTGTGTCAAACACAGGTACTCTTACAACTGTACCGATGAAAATTCACGGCTACAAGCAGGGACTTTCGCTTACCCTGCCACCGCTCGGAGTTATCTATCTTATGTGCACAAAAGAACTTGAATGTACTGAGGTAGAAACCGAAAAGCCACGAAAAACCGTTGTTCTCAATTCTGAGGCTACAAAAGTCGAAGAATAAAAATAAACTTATAATTGTAGGGTAAACAGCTCACTCTCGCCCTACTATTAAATAATCTCTGGAGGTAGAAATAAATGTTCCCTAAGAAGGAAGTAGTTGCAATGCTGCTTGCCGGCGGACAAGGCTCTCGTCTTGGCGTTTTAACAAGAAAGATTGCAAAACCTGCCGTTCCATTCGGCGGAAAATATCGAATTATTGACTTTCCACTATCAAACTGCGTAAATTCAGGTATCGAGGCTGTTGGTATTCTCACACAGTATCAGCCTCTCGTCCTTAATGAATACATAGGTAACGGTCAGCCTTGGGATCTTGACGGTATGCACTCAGGTGTAAACTGCTTAAGTCCTTATCAGGCTGTTGACGGTGCAGACTGGTACTCAGGTACTGCAAACGCAATTTTCCAGAATATTAACTATATTGACCGTTATGACCCTGAGTATGTTGTTGTATTGTCTGGTGACCATATCTACAAAATGGACTACAACAAAATGCTTGAATACCACAAGGAAAAGAATGCGGCTTGTACTATTGCCGTTATTGATGTTCCTCTTGAAGAAGCTTCAAGATTCGGTATTCTCAATACTCACGAAGACGGCGAAATTTACGAATTTGACGAAAAGCCGGAAAAGCCAAAAAGCACACACGCATCAATGGGTATTTACATTTTCAGCTACAAAGAGCTTAGAAAATACCTTATTGAAGATGATGAAAATGAAAACTCAAGCCATGACTTTGGTAAAGATGTTCTTCCTGCAATGCTCAATGCAGGTGAGCGTATGTTTGCTTATCCATTTGAGGGTTACTGGAAAGATGTAGGAACAATCGACAGTCTTTGGGAAGCTAATATGGATCTGCTCGACCCTAATGTTACCCTTGACTTAAAGGATATTTACTCAAGAAATCCAATGATGCCGCCACACTTTGTATCAAGTGATGCTGTTATTCAAAATTCACTTGTAGCAGACGGCTGTAATGTTTACGGCAACCTTGAATTTTCTATTCTTTTCTCAGGTGTTACTATTGGAAAGGGTGCAACAATCAACTCTTCTATCATTATGCCGGGTGCTGTAATTGAAGAGGGTGCAACAGTTCAGTTTGCGATTATTGCTGAAAACACTGTTGTTCGCAAGAACGCAGTTGTAGGTGCAAAGCCTGAGGATTTTGAAAACAGAGATGATTGGGGCATTGCTGTAGTAGGCGAAAATGCTGTTATTGACGAAGGTGCTGTTGTAAAGCCAAAGGAAATGATTGACAGATGTACGGAGGTAAAAGCAAATGAGATGTAATAATGTTTTGGGACTTATTTTTGCAGGCACTCTTGACGAGAAAATGCCTGACCTCACCTCCTCACGCACAATGGCAAGCGTTCCAATCGGAGGCAAATACAGAATAATTGACTTTGTTCTTTCAAATATGTCAAACTCAGGTATCAACAATGTTGGTGTAGTTGCTACAAAAAACTACCTCTCACTTGCTGACCACCTCGGCTCAGGCTCAGCTTATGACCTTTCAAAGAGAAGAAGCCAGCTTACACTTCTCACACCATACAACGGAAGCTCATTCTCAAGCTACCCAGAAACTATCTACAATATGCACGGCTATATTGAAAACAGCCGTGAGGAATATGTATTGCTCTCACCGGGCAACATTATTTCTAACTTCGACTGCACAGACCTTTTTGATTTCCACACCAAAAAGAATGCTGACATAACAGTAATTTACAACAAAATGGTTGTACCGTCAGGCTATGATCGTCCTATGACAATCAGCGTTGACGAAAACAGCAGAGTAAACAGACTTTTCCTCAATCCACAAAAGACTGATTCTGTAGAAAATGTTGTATTCGGTGCAATACTTCTGAAAAAAGATCTCCTTATGCAGGAAATCAATCAGGCTCTTGCCGTAAATCAGAAAGACATTAAAAATATCATTCAGGCTGCCGTTGGCAAGTACAATGTTTACGGCTTTGAGGACAAGGGATATACTGCTGCAATCACTTCTAATCAGGATTACTTCAACTTCAATATGGATTTAATCAAGAAAGAAGTAAGAGATGCACTCTTTAACCCACAGCGTCCTATTTATACAAAGGTAAGAGATGACGCTCCGTCACGCTACGGCCTTACAAGCAGCGTTAAAAATTCAATTATCGCTCAGGGCTGCGTAATCAACGGTGAGGTTGAAAACTGCGTTATTTCAAAGGGCGTATATATTGGTGAGGGTGCTAAAGTAAGCAACTCAATTATTATGCAGGACACAAAAATCGGTTGCAATACCAACCTGAATTATGTTATCATAGATAAGGATGTTACTATACAGGACGGTCGTTCACTTATGGGATATGACTCCTATCCTGTATATATAGCAAAAAAATCAGTAGTTTAATGGAGGTAAAATCAAATGAGAATTTTATATTGTGCATCTGAAGCAAATCCGTTTTGCGGAAGCGGCGGACTTGCAGATGTTGCAGGAAGTCTGCCACATACACTATGCAGAAAGGGACAGGACTGTAGAATTGTAGTTCCGCTTTACGGCACAATTCCGCAGGAGCTTAGAAATTCACTCAATTTCATCACAAACTTTACTGTTCCTGTTGCTTGGCGTCATCAGTATTGCGGACTTTTTTGGGCAAGATGGCACGACTGTACATATTATTTCATTGACAATGAATACTACTTTAAGCGTGGCACACTTTACGGTCATTATGATGACGCTGAGAGATTTGCATTCTTCTCAAGAGCAATTCTCGAAATGCTCCCATACATTGACTTCCATCCGGATATGATTCACTGCAACGACTGGCAGACAGCACTTGTACCTGTTTACTACTACCTGTTCTATTCACACAGACCATGGTACCACAACATCAAGAGCTTGTTTACAATCCACAACATTCAGTATCAGGGCGAATACGGTTGGGAAGTTAATACAGAGTGTGTTGGTATTCCGGCTAACGAAACAAAAATTCTTGAGATGAATGGTAAACTCAATATGATGAAGGGTGCTATTGAAACCGCAACAAGAGTTTCTACAGTTTCTCCAAGCTATGCGGCTGAAATTAAAGACCCATGGTTTAGTTGGGGACTTCATGACGAGCTTAACCTCCGTCACTACAAGCTTTGCGGTATTAAAAACGGTATTGATACTGAAAGCTATAATCCTGAAACCGACTACCAGCTCTATCGCAACTACTCAAAGGACGATATGAGTGGCAAGGGTGAGTGTAAGAGAGCATTACAGGAGCGTCTTTGCCTTGAGCAGCGTTGGGATGTTCCAATGGTTGGTATGGTAACAAGACTTGTAGGTCATAAGGGACTTGACCTTGTAAGAATGGGACTTGAAGAGCTTATGAATACCGAGAATATGCAGTTTGTAATTCTCGGCTCGGGTGATAAGGAATACGAAGATTACTTTAACTATATGCAGGCAAAATATCCCGGCAGACTTTGCTTCTGTCACGGTTTTGTACCTGAACTTGCAAGAAAGATTTATTCAGGTGCTGATATATTCCTTATGCCATCTGCTCAGGAGCCATGTGGTCTTGCACAGATGATTGCACTCCGTTACGGTACAATCCCTGTTGTTCGTGAGGTTGGTGGCCTTAAAGACTCTGTATTCGACAGTGCAGATAATTACGGCAACGGCTTTACATTCAAGAATTACGATACAGCAGATATGGTAAATGCTGTAAGAAGAGCTTTGTGGGGTATTCACGATGACGCAGGTTGGCATCAGCTTATGTGGCGTGCTATGATGAGTGACAACAGCTGGGATCGTTCAGCTAATGACTACATCAATGTTTATAACGATACTCTTAATTGGGCATAATTTTTAATCTAAACATCTTCCCTCTCTGATTTTTCAGAGAGGGATTTTTGTTATGTAAAGAGCTTTTTTATTACGAGAAGATAGTTTGCAAACTAATAATTTTCTTGTTCCCGACAATAACTTAGTAATGGTCGGGAATTAAAAGTATTAAGATTGACTATGCTTTCTGCTCGGACAAAGAAATTTAGGTCGAGCCTTTTT
>NZ_JBGVJL010000166.1:0-4937 GCF_045129435.1 Ruminococcus sp.
CATGCCGCAAAATCCACAGCTGCT
This sequence comes from Ruminococcus sp., assembly GCF_045129435.1. Taxonomy (GTDB): domain Bacteria; phylum Bacillota; class Clostridia; order Oscillospirales; family Acutalibacteraceae; genus Ruminococcoides. Next base: position 25 of record NZ_JBGVJL010000166.1, read on the forward strand.
CTTTGTAAAAGACACCTTGCTTGAGGACTTTAAAGCTGTGAGCAATGATTCTCAAAGGATTGATAAATTATGCAAAAAGTTCAATCTTGTTCATCTTTTAAATCATCACCCGTTTGATTTAAGCGGTGGTGAAATTCAGCGTGCCGGTTTTGTAAAGCTGCTGCTTATTGAGCCAAAATTTTTATTGCTTGACGAGCCGACAAAAGGTTGCGACAGCTTTTCAAAGGCTGAGCTTGCACACATTTTGCAAGACCTTTCACAAAGCGGTATTACAATTTTGCTTGTCACTCACGATCTCGACTTTTCCGCTACAGTTTCCACCGCTTGTGCAATGCTTTTTAACGGTACTCTTTCCAAAAGACTTGAGCCGCACGAATTTTATTGCGGAAAAAGATTTTACACAACCTCTGCCAATAAAATATCACGTGGCATTGCAAACGGTATAATCACAACCGAAGAACTGCTTTTGTCGGTAAAGGGGGCAGATGATGAAAGCTAAAAAAGTTATAAAATACCTCTGCGTGTTCCTTGTTGCACCTTTGATTGTGCTGAGCGGAGTGTTTTTCTTCGGCGACAGAAAATATGCCTTTATCTCACTTGCATTGTCTGTAGTTGCTTGTATTCCTTTTTTTATATCGTTTGAAAAAGGCAAAAACGATTCACGCAGAATTGTAATAATTGCAGTTATGACAGCGTTGTCGGTTGCAGGCAGGTTTGTATTTGCTCCGATTCCTTTTTTTAAGCCGGTTACAGCAATAGTTATAATAACTGCCATCTATCTTGGAAGTGAAGCGGGATTTATTACGGGTGCGTTTTCTGCTGTTGTTTCTAATTTCTATTTTGGTCAAGGCCCGTGGACTCCTTTTCAGATGCTTGCATGGGGGCTTATCGGCTTTATTGCAGGATTGCTTGCCAAAAAGCTTGAACAAAGTAAAATTATGCTTATAATATATGGTGCGTTGTCAGGAATTGTGTTCTCATTTATTATGGATGTCTGGACTACCCTGTGGGCAGACGGTACTTTTAATTTTACAAGATTTATTGCAAGCATTACAACCGCCGCACCATTCACGCTTGTGTATATGGTGTCTAATGTAATATTTTTGCTCCTGCTTACAAAGCCGATTGGCAAAAAACTTAGCAGACTTAAAACTAAATACGGAATTTTTTAGGACAAGGGGAGGCTTATGCTTTCCCTTTTTATTTTGCCGTGTATTATTTGCCTGTCTTTTGCATATACTCCCTAATATGGAGGTAATATATGGCAATGTTAAAAAAACACAAAAAAGCCGTGCTGTCGGCATTGCAGAGAGTGTTCTTCTTTATACTGGCGGCAACAATTCTGGGTGCGATTGGTGTTCCCTCAGCCGTACTCGCACTTGAAAATTCACAGCCAAATGTGGAAATCATTGGCTTTATGAGGGGTGAAAGTACCGACCTTCGTTCAAGTGAGCTTTTAATGGCAAAGCTTAGCAATTATGACGGCAATGCCGATAAGCTTATTTACGAATGGAAAAGCAACCTTGGCACATATCTGTATGTATTTAATACGCACGATATGGCAGTGGTGCGTGGCACAGACAGTGAAATTGAGATTTATAATTTTGACAAAGACATTAACGGATCTAAGAATATGTATGGCAGATCGTACAACAAAAAGTATTCTGAAATCGGCTTTGCATATGCGGCTGTCTATGGTGCAAGCCTTGGCGAAGATAGTTTAAAGGGCGGAATTTCCGTAACAGTTAAGGACTTGCAGGGCAATGTGATTGCAACTGCAAAATACGATAAGGAATTTAAACCTTATGATTTGTCAAAAGATATGGCAAATGCCGTATTCGGAGTTTTTGAGGGCGAAAGTGTTGATATTCTCAACCTTTTGGGTCAAAGCTCAGTAACTCATGTTGTGTGTCCTGCCTGCTATGTAAGTCAGGGCAAAATTATTTCAGGTGACGATTGCATAAGCCTTGAAAGTTCAGATAACGGATACTGCATAAAGGGCTTAAAGGCAGGCGAAGGCAGAATTTCGATTACGCTTGAAAAATCAAACTGTAAATTCCACAACAATTCAAGCAACAGCTCAACTACAACCGTTAAGGTATTTAAAAAGCCAGATACTTCAACCACCGCCACAACTCTAACGCTTACTAATCTTGATGACCGTTGCGAGTATTATTTAGAGGGCGTTAAGGGCGAAGTATCAGACGGCAAAGTGATATTTACAGGTCTTACTCCTTCTACGGAATACACCGTAGAAGTTAGAGGAAGCTATGTTGATCAGGACGGTGTTCCCAAAACTGCATATGCCTATGTAAAGGATACAACAAAAAACAGCTACTCGGCATCTGTTGTATTTATGTTAAATGATGCACCGACCGATACCGAATATATCTTTGGCAGTAATTATGAAGTGTTTGTTAAGTCAGAGCAGAGTGATTATGTTCCTCTTGTAAAAGCTGATAATAGCTACACAGCAGAGCTTGCTAAGGGTGAATACAATGTATTTATAAAAAAAGGCAACGATTATCAGCAGATTGATAATGCTGTGCTAAGCGTTGATGACGATGACAACAGCGTAGCGATAAAGTATTATACAGTAAAATACGATGTTGACGGCGGTAATCTTGATTATGATAATTCATTCATTTATCGTGAGGGCGACAGCGTAAAAACCATATCGGCTAAACCAACTAAGAATGAGTTTGCATTTGACGGTTGGAAATACGGTGACAGCACTTTTGAACCGAATCAGTCAATTACCGATTCAATAAACAGAAAGTATGATTTAAAGGCAATCTGGGAAGTTGACAAGGTCGGTGACGGCGATAAGCCGGACGGAATACCTGATAAGTACCAGAAGAAAATTACCTTTAAGGTAGTAAACGGCACTTGGGAGAACAAAACCACAGCCAATATTTCATTCTATGTAACATTGCTTGACGGCAACGGCAAATGGAGTGAAAACGGCACAGCAAGAATAAATATCCCAACAGGTATGACAGCAAACTATGGCTATGAAAACGGCAAATGGGATATTGAGCCAAAGTCACCTGTAAGCGGTACAAATGCCGAAACCTACACCTACACCTTTACAAAGAAAACCGACCCAAAGGTTGAATACAATCAGCCTGTAGATAATGATAAGCCTGAGCCGACAACACAGGTTGTTGATTACGGTAAGAAAATACAGGTAAAGCCAAACGGCGGTGTATGGACTCACGATAACAAGACTTATTCGGGTGATGATGTGGCAACCTTTGTTCTTGAAAAGAATATAAAACTTGCAGACCCAACTCGAAAAGACTATGTATTTATGGGTTGGGATAAGCAGAAAGGCAAAGGCGATGTAGCATATATCTTCACAGCCACATGGGAGCTTGATAAAATCGGTGACGGCGACAAGCCGGACGGAATACCTGATAAGTACCAGAAGAAAATCACCTTTAAGGTAATAAACGGCACTTGGGAGAACAAAACCACAGCCGATATTTCATTCTATGTAACATTGCTTGACACCAATGGCAAATGGAGTGAAAACGGCACAGCAAGAATAAATATCCCAACAGGTATGACAGCAAACTACGGCTATGAAAACGGCAAATGGGATATTGAGCCAACTGAGGTTGTATCAGGTACAAGTGAAAGCGTATATGTATATTCATTTGAAAAGATACCGGAAACAAAACCTCAGCCGGCAACGCCTGATGAAAAACCAACAGTTAAGACAGTGGTTCAGGAAAAAACAGTGTATAAAACCCAGTATGCAGAGCCTATCACATTAAAAACAGGTGACAACTTGATATTCTTAGGCGTACTTGTAGGACTGTGTGCATTAGGATTTACAGGAACAATAATTTTTGGCAGAAAAAGAAATAAGTAATTAATCAAAGGGTGGCTGCGTAGAATTTTGCGGTCGCCTTATTTCATGTGGAGAATAATAATTGCATTTTATAAAGGTATAATAAGCTAAATGAGGTGAGATAATGGCAGAGGTTATAAAAATAGTATTAACAGGCGGCCCATGCGGCGGCAAAACAACGGCTTTGCACTTTTTACAGGAAAAACTTGAAAACCTCGGGATAAAGGTATATGTTTTAAATGAAGTAGCAAGTAAGTTGATGACAGAAGGCAAAACTCCCGAAAAACTTGGGGTGTATGAATTTCATAAATTGCTTTTTGAAACTCAGCTAAAAGAAGAAACCGCCCTTGAACATAGTGCAAAAGAGTTTAAAGGAGAAAAGGCTGTGATTCTGCTTGACAGAGGTTTGCTTGACAGCAAGGCGTATGTCACAGATGATGAATTTAAAAGATATATTTCTGAAAATGGCAAAAATGAGGATGTTATCAGAAATTCTTATGATGCGGTGTTTCATTTAAAGAGTATTGCGTATGCAGACGAAAAAGTGTATAAGCTAAATGATAATCCTATAAGGAAAGAGGACGCAAGTCTTGCACAAAAGCTTGATGAGCGACTTTTGGCAATCTGGACAGGTACAGCACATTTGAGGGTTATCCCAAATGGCAAAAGCTTTGAAGAAAAGTTTGACTGCCTGCTAAAAGAGGTAATGGGTTTTCTTGGTGAGCCTGAGCCACTTGAAATTGAAAGAAAATTCCTGATTGAATATCCTGATATTAATTATTTAAACAGTATAAAAACTTGCCGTAAAGTGCCAATTACTCAAGCGTATCTCAATACGCCGGAAGAAGGTATATTCCGTATCAGAAAGCGTGGAAGTGGGGAAGATGCAGTATATATTAAAACCGTTAAAATTAAAATTAACGATTTAAAGCGAATTGAAACAGAAACTTTTCTAACTGAGGAGCAGTATTTAGGTTATCTGAAAAGGAAAGATTGCGTAACAGGTATAATTTCAAAAGACAGGTATTGCATAGTGTATGATGACACATATTAT
>NZ_JBGVJL010000167.1:0-4658 GCF_045129435.1 Ruminococcus sp.
ATATCATATACATCATTGTGCATTATGGGTCTGATGATTAATCTTTTAGTGGTAATATAATTGTTCATATAAGATATTTTTTACCTTTCACTATAGAATTATTTCCTACAAAATCGCACCACACATTCAATATGTGCCGTATGTGGGAACATATCTACGGGTTGAATTTTTGTTATCTTGTAGTTACTGTGTTGTTTTAAATATGCTAAATCTCTTGCTAAGGTTTCCGGGTTGCAGGAGATGTAAACTACTGTTTCGGGATTCATTTTTATGAGGGAAGAGAGAAATCTTTCATCACTTCCGGCTCTTGGAGGGTCCATAAATACTACATCCGGCTTTTCGTCTTCTTCTGCGACAGCCTGCATAAATTCACCGGCATCGCCCTGATAAAATCTGATATTTTTAAGATTATTTGCTCTTGCATTCTGCACAGCGTCTTTAACTGCATCTTTGTTAAGTTCAACGCCGATTACATTGCCCGCACCATGCTTTGCAGCTACAATTCCGATTGTACCGATTCCGCAGTAGGTGTCAAGCACAGTTTCGTTGCCCTTGAGATTTGCAAATTCGATTGCTTTGTTGTAAAGAACCTCTGTCTGTACAGGATTTATTTGATAAAAGCTTTTTGGCGAAATTCTGAATTTACATCCGCACAAAATATCTTCAATATATCCCTTGCCGTAAAGCACTTTTTGCACATCGCCAAGTACGAGATTTGTTCTGTAAGAATTTATATTTTGCACTACTGTTTTTATTTCAGGAAACTGCTTTGTAATGGCTTTTACAAAATTATTTTTAGAAGGGAACACAGGTGTTCCTGTTACAAGCACAAGCATGACTTCATTTGTGGCAAATCCTCTTTTTACAAGAATATGTCTTAAAAATCCCTTTTGCTTGTCCTCGTCATAGGTGGTGAGTTTGAATGATTTCAGCATTTTTCGTACTGCTATAATGATTTTATCAGCAGTCACATCTTCTGTCATACACTCGTCAATACCGACAATATGATGAGTTCCCGATTGATATACTCCGGAAATTATCTTACCGTTTTTGTCTGTTCTGAAAGCCGCCTGTACCTTGTTGCGGTAATGATATGGAGAGGTCATTCCTATTATTTTATCAACCTTGCAAAATTTTGATAGCAGTTTTTCAACTTTTTTCTGTTTAAATTCAAGCTGTTGTGGGTATGTGAGGTTTTGAAGTTGGCAACCTCCGCATTTTTTATATACAGGACAACTGCCTCTTTTAATGTTTTCTTTTGTATTACTCATATTTTTTCTCCGTTTTATCTGAAAAGAGCCAGGCTTGTGTTGCTTGGCTCTTTATTTGTGGTTAATTATTCTTCTTTTTCTTTTTCGTCTGTTGATTTTTCGCTTGTTTCGTTTTCATCAACGAGTCTTTTTACAACAACACGAATGATTCTCTGGTTTGCAACCTCCATAATTGTAAAGCGGAAACCGCCTGCCTCTACGCTCTCACGCTTATTTGGAATTGTGCCTGCATTTTCAAGAATGTATCCGCCTACAGTAATGCTGTCGCTGTCGATGTAATCATCATCAAGATCAAAGAGAGCGAGCATATCGTCAAGCTCCAGGTCGCCGTTTACAAGAAATTCATTCTTGCCGATTTTATAGTAGTTATGCTCAATTTCCTCGTCCTCATCCCAAATATCGCCAACAATCTCCTCAAGCAGGTCTTCCATAGTGAGAATACCGAGAGTTCCGCCGTATTCGTCTGTAACGATTGCAAGGTGAACCTTGATTCTCTTAAAAGTGCTGAGGATTTTTGAAAGTGGCTGGGTTCTGAATACAAAGTACGGTGACTGCATAATGTCACGCACATCAGGTGCAATGCCGTCTGCAAGTTTTTCAAGATAATCTCTTGTGTGAAGTACGCCGACAATGTTATCGACTGTGTCTTTATATACAGGAATTCGTGAATATCTGTTCTCAAGGATAATTTCTTTGATTTTTTCAGGTGAATCATCAACGCTTATAAAGGTAACATCAACTCGTGGGGTGATTACCTCTTCAGCAGTTTTTTCGTCAAAGTCGAGTGCAAGGCGAACCATTTCGCTTTCGCTTTCTTCAAGCACACCCTCTTCTTCGATGCTTTCTACTATATATTTAAGCTCATTTTCTGTAACGCTCGGTGCGTCCTCACTGCCGCCTGCAATTTTAAGTGCAAGACTTTTGAATTTTACAAGTACAAAAACAAGCGGTGTTAAAATAAACATTAAAAATTTTATTAAGCCTGCTGTGCTTAGTGAAAAGTTGTCGCAGTTTTCTTTTGCAAGACATTTAGGAAGTACCTCGCCAAAGGTGAGTACAAGTAAAGTGGTAGCACCGGTTGCAATAGCCGAGCCGTAGTCGCCAAATAGATTCATACACAGAACTGTGGCAAGTGAAGAACAGCTGAGGTTTACAACATTGTTGCAGATTAGAATGGTGGTAAGTGCTTTGTCAAAGTTGTCGATTACGAAAAGAGCAGTTGTTGCCTTTTTGTCGCCATCCTCTGATTTTTTTTGAATCCTGATTTTATTCACAAAGGAAAACGCTGTTTCGGTTGCAGAAAAAAATGAGGAAAATGCAATAAGTACAATAATTACTATCGCCATTACTATGTTTGATGCCAATTTTTATTCACTCCAAAAACATTATTACTTTTATACTACTATAATTCTTTTATATCATTATTGTTTTTAAGAAAAAAGAGCAAAAAGATTGAAATATATTGCTATAAATGCTATAATAATTAATTGCAAAACGCATTTTTAACGCACTTTTGGAAAAAATATTTTTCGGAGGTGCATTAATATGGCACAAAAAGCAAAGGATAAGAATTCCACAGCAAAAAAATCGGGCAAGTCAAGGGTAAGCAATACAGTAAAAAATCCTAATGAACAGACCGAAAAAAAGTCTATTGAAAAAGACAGTCCGATTGATGAACAGCACACAGACCAGGTCGAGGAGATCGGCTCGGTTATTACCTCTCACAAGGACAGCGTAATTCATTGCCTAACAATTATCGGACAGATTGAGGGCCATTACATTCTTCCACAACAGAATAAGACCACCAAATACGAGCATGTAATTCCGCTGCTTGTTTCTATTGAAGAAGACGAGAGAATAGACGGCTTGCTTATATTGCTCAATACGGTTGGAGGAGATGTGGAAGCGGGTCTTGCTATTGCCGAGGTGATTTCAGGAATGAAAAAGCCTACGGTTTCAATCGTGCTTGGCGGCGGTCACTCAATAGGAATCCCTCTTGCAGTGGCGGCAGATAAAAGTTTTATCGCTCCGAGTGCGTCAATGACAGTCCACCCTGTAAGAACAACAGGACTTACACTTGGTGTGCCGCAAACCTTTGAGTATTTTCAGCGTATGCAGGACAGAATAACCACCTTTGTTGCGGAAAATTCTGATATTTCAAAGGAACGCTACAACGAGCTTGTGCTAAATACCGGAGAGCTTGTAATGGACATCGGCACAATTCTTGAAGGGGAAGAGGCAGTAAGCGAGGGACTTATTGATGAGGTCGGTACGGTTTCAGACGCAATCGACTGCCTGTATGCGATGATTAAGAAAAACAAGACACGCAGAAAAGCCAAAGGCAGATAAATTTTTCACACATTCCGCATATACATTATATATGTGGTTACATGGGCGAGTATTTTCGCCCTATACATATTAAAAAGGAGTACATATTATGTCAATTCTTGATGCGATTATTCAGGGCATTGTACAGGGACTTACTGAGTTTTTACCTGTATCAAGCAGTGGACATTTGTCTATTACACAGCACATTTTGGGAGCAACAGAAGACAATCTTTTCTTTAATGTAATGCTTCATGTCGGCACACTTGTAGCCGTTGTTGTTTTTTATCACAAGCTTATCTGGAGTTTGATTAAGGAGTTTGTTTCATTTGTAAAGGATTTATTTACAGGCAAGTTTAAGTGGAAAGAAATGAACTATGAGAGAAATTTAATTATGATGCTCATAATCGGACTTTTGCCGTTGTTCTTCCTTTTCCTGCCTATACCTGGCACAGATATGAAGATTAAGGATTTAGCCGATGTATTGACAGGTGAAAGATATTTAATTGTAGTTTCAATCTCACTTATTATTACAAGTATTCTTCTTACTATTGGCATTATTTGCAACAAGAGAAATGTCAGTGCAGGCTCAGGCTTTAAGCATTTAAAGGCTAATAAGCACAGTGAAAACAACGCAGGTAAGGAAAGCTTTAATGTAGTTGACGCTATTTGCGTTGGTCTTATGCAGTTTGTTGCAGCAATTTTCCCGGGTATTTCCCGTTCAGGCTCAACTCTTGCAGTAGGTGAGATGAGAGGCATCAACAAGCAGAAAGCACTTGACTATACCTTTGTTCTCGGTATTCCTTCAATCCTTGCAGCAGCTTTGCTTGAGGGTGTTGACGCTATTAAATCACCTGAGGGTATTTCTATTGACCCTGTAGTAATTATTGTGGGAATGGTAGTTTCTGCGATTGTCGGTTACTTTGCCATTGTGATTTTTAAATGGTTCTTAAAGTCAGATAAAATGATTATTTTTGTTATTTATACAGCACTTGTAGGTTTGATTTTCCTTGTCATTTCTTGTATTGAGCTTAATACAGGAGCTAATGTTTTTACGGGTGC
>NZ_JBGVJL010000168.1:0-7161 GCF_045129435.1 Ruminococcus sp.
ACAGCTTGCTGTTTGGCTATCAAAGCCTTGTGTTAGCTTAAAGTATTGTGGGCTTTGGCCACCCCCACAACCTTTAAAAAAGGTTGACCAAATTTTTATGTCCGAGTAAAAATTCAGGCAAATTTCAAAATTTTTAATTCCCGACCATTACCAAGTCATTGTCGGAACAAGAAAATTATTATTTTGCAAACTATCTTCTCGTAATAAAAACCATAATTTATCAACATTACCCCAACATTTAAAACAGAACCTTACTTATCATACAGCCTTTTCAAGTTCGGGTCTTAGTCGTCTTATAATCTTCTTTTCAAGTCTTGAAATGTAGGATTGCGAAATGCCGAGTTTATCGGCAACCTGTTTTTGAGTATGTTCCTTTTTGCCGTTAAGTCCAAACCTTAATTCCATTATTAAACATTCACGCTGATTAAGCCTTGACACCGCCTGCAGCACAAGACTTTTTTCAAGTTCGTTTTCAATATCCCTATTCACAAGGTCGGGGTCACTTCCTAAAATATCACACAGCAAAAGCTCATTTCCGTCCCAGTCGGTGTTCAGCGGTTCGTCAATTGAAACCTCATTTTTCAGTTGGGAGGATTTTCGCAAAAACATAAGAATTTCATTTTCAATACAGCGTGACGCATATGTAGCAAGCTTAATGTTCTTTTCAGGCGAAAAAGTTTTTACCGCCTTGATAAGTCCGATTGTGCCTATTGAAACCAAGTCCTCTGCACCCGCACTTGGTGAATCATATTTCTTTGCAATATACACCACAAGTCTTAAATTATGCGTAATCAGTTCTTCTCTCGCACTGTCATCACCTTCGACAATTTTTTTCATTATATCCGCCTCTTCAGCTTTTGTAAGCGGCGGTGGCAAAGTTTCGCTTCCGTTAATGTAAAAAACCTCATCGTCAAAATTAAAGAACAGTCTGATTTTTCTTAGAATCTGAATAATATTCATTGCAACCTCTCCTATCAATTAATAAGTTCGCTTGGTACAACCGCCTTGATGTCGCCCTTAAAAACATTTTCACAAATTCCTATGTACACCGAATTATCCACCGCCTTTCCGTCAATAATAATTTTGTCGGCACAAAAGCCACTCAATATACCTTCACCGCCAAGGCTTGTGAAAGGAATCACCCTGACTTTTGTTTGTTCAGGAACAAAATCACCGAAAATCTCCTTTTCCGCAACAATCACGCTTTTGCCTGAAAACGGCTCTTTTACATTACAGCCGGTATCAAGCTTTGCGGTAAAAATATAGCTTTTTTCGTTTACAACAATTTCAATATTATGAATATCGGATTTGTAAACGCTTTTCGTCAGTTTTTTTATAAGAAGCAGAATATAATAACATACAAGGGTAAGAATTATCAGCAAAACAGGGGAGATGTCAAAATAAATTACATCATTATATATGCCCATTCCTTTTGGTTTGAAAGTAAGATAAACAAAAATCATCATTCCGCCAAACAAAAAAGACAGCGTAAAAAACACCGCCACACGCTTTATGTAGGTTTTAATTTCACATCTGCCAAAGGTTATGAAAATCAATATTATTGCAACCGCAATATTAGTCAGAATATTAAGTCCGAACGGCAGAGCAGGCAAAAGAGCCGTAAGGCTAAAAATTCCGCCAACCACACTGCCTATAATAACCCTTACATACCTTATATTAGAACCGATAATTTTCTTTGTGAGCATCAGCAAAAAGTAATCTATAAATATGTTCACCGTAATCAGCACATCAATATAAATACTGTTCATAAAAATTCCCCTTAATTATTATTACATACTCTGTAAATAATAAATGTCAAAATCTGTACAGGAGGTAAAATTATGCTTTTAGGCTTAATAATAGGTTTGTTTATCGGTGGAATCGTGGGTGTAGGAGTAATGTGTCTGTTTTATTACCATAATTGATTACAAAAAAACGGCTGAGCTTTCAATTACGAAAACTCAGCCGTATATTTTTACTAAATTATGATTTCAGGTTTCTTGTACCGAGGAAAAGGATTGCAAGCATTCCTGAGCCTACATGAGAACCGATTACAGGGCCAATGTCGCAGATAATCGACTTCTTGCACATACCCTTAATTCTCTTCTGAAGCTCCAACGCACCCTCTTTATTATCAGCGTGTCCGATAAATACGGTCTGCTCCTTAGGATTTTCAGCGTCACGCTCAAAGTGAGAAACAAGTGAATTATACACATTACTTGCACCTCTTACTTTGCCTACATTAATAAGGTGACCGCCCTCATCTACACTGATGAGCGGTTTAATCTGCAAAGCCTTACCAAATGTAGCGGCAACAGCAGAAATTCTTCCGCCTCTTTTAAGGTGGTCAAGATCTTCTACAATGAACCAATGACAAACCTTGAGTTTTGTATCATTAATATAATGCTCAAGCTCCTCAATGCTAACACCCTCAGTATATTTCTGACCTGCAAGGTAAATAAGCAAGCCAAGACCAACAGAGTCACACAGTGAGTCAATAACAACAATTTTTCTGTCAGGATACTTTTCCTGCAAATCCTTTACAGCCATAAGACAGGTATTATAAGTGCCGCTAAGACCTGTGCATATGCCTGTATAAAGAATATCCTTGCCTGCCTTTAAATAAGGCTCAAAGTAGTTGATAAAGCTATTGTAATTAATCTGTGTTGTTTTAGAATCAATTCCGTTCTTGAGTTTAGTATAAAAGTCCTCAAGACTCATCATTCTTGCGTCAGCATAGTGAAGGTAAGACTTATCCTCCATACTAAATTCCATCGGCAAAATTTCAACATTAATCTCCTTGGCAATTTCAGCAGAAAGGTCACAGGAGGAATCGGTCATAAAAATATAATCCATAAAAGCATCTCCTTTGATGTGTACATTTGTCATACAATTATATTCTATCAAATATATATATAAAAGTCAATGAATGGAGGTCTTTTTTATGAATTGCAGACTTACTGATATAAGACACAAAGAAGTAATAAGTGCCTGTGACGGCTGCCGAATCGGTTTTGTAGATGATGTTATAGTGGATACAAAGTGTGCTAAAATCGTTTCTCTTGTAATATTCGGGCGAAGCAGCTTTCTGGGAATTATAGGAAAATGCGAGGATTATATAATTCCTTGGGAGAAAATTGAACTTATCGGTGAGGATACTATTATTATATCCTGTTCAATGCCAAATCCGGTAAAAAGAGGCAAAAAGCCCAGATTTAAAGAGAAATTCTAAAAAAATTGATTTTCTACCTATCCCGCACAATGCACGAACAAATATTTTTAAATTTATGCAATTTAAACAAATATTTGTTTTTTTAAGAAAATTAAAAACCATTTGTTACAGCAATATAACAAAGGTAACAAAAGATAACAAGTCTAAAAATTTGCATTTTTGCAAAAAGTGTGGTTTAATAACAACGAATTGTGTGTTTGATAAAATTTTAACGACTAAAGGAAGTCGCATAAAACACAGCCGTAATTTGGTTTTGAATTATGCTAATCACAGGGAGGATAAATTTTTGAGAACAAATAATAATCATATAAAACATGGCAAAAAACAGGTTAGTACCAAAAAGACAAGCAGAGCACTCAAATCGGTTTCGTTTGTAAGTGCTATAATACTGGCATCTGCTTGCCTCTTGATTCCTACAACAACACTTGCCCCAAGTGTTGACGCTTATGCAGACAGCAGAGCGGCTGCATACTCCGTTGGCGGCATTGACACTTTCTCACAATCTATCGCTAAGAATTGTGAAGAACCAACTGTTCCGGCGGAAACTGCTGATACAAAAGCACAGGAAACAACACAGGCTACAAAACCTACACAAAAGGCCACCGAGCCTACCACAGCTCCTAAAGAGGAGAAAAAATCCGAAACTCAGCCTGCAACACAGGCAGCAACGGAAAAACAGTCAGAGCCTACTGAAGATATAAAAACATATCTTGTAAGCATTGACAATCCAGACACATCATATTCACCAAGTAAAGTAGAGCTTTCAGACTACGACAGAGCAAAGCTTGAAAGACTTGTAATGGGCGAGGCAGGCACTATGGGCTATGAGGGTTGTGCCCTTGTCGCTCAGGCAATCAGAGATGCAATGAACCTTTCAGGCAACACATCTATTGATTACATTATTAACGAATATAAGTACTACGCTCCAACAAATATCGAGCCAAACGCCGATGTAAAAGCAGCGGTTTCTTATATTTTCGATGACAACGGCTCAGCCGTACAGCACAGACTCATCTGTTTTTATACAGGAGAGAGTAACTGGCACGAAACACAGAATTTCATTATCAGCTGCGGCAATGTAAGATTTTTTGACCTTGCAGTCTGATACATAGCTATAAGCAAAAAATCAAGTGTAATTTTTAAAAAACACTTGATTTTTTTGCATTTTATGATATAATTATATAGCATTTCGCACGCTGGGCTTGTCGGAACGGTGGCAAATTTGCTCTTAACCCGATAAAAATCAAAGCTTAGCGGAGGTTTTAACCTAAGGAGGATATTTAAAATGGCAGTAGTTTCAATGAAACAGCTCTTAGAAGCAGGTGTACACTTTGGTCACCAGACAAGAAGATGGAACCCTAAGATGGCTGAGTACATCTTCACAGAGCGTAACGGTATTTACATTATCGACCTTCAGAAGAGCGTTAAGAAGCTCGAAGAGGCTTACAACTTTGTTCGTGAGCTTTCAGCAGAAGGCAAGAGCGTACTCTTTGTTGGTACAAAGAAGCAGGCTCAGGATTCAGTTAAGGAAGAGGCTCTCAGAGCAGGTGCTTACTATGTAAACGCAAGATGGCTCGGCGGTATGCTCACTAACTTTGCTACAATCCGCAGAAGAATTGCTCGTTTAAAGCAGCTCCGCACAATGCAGGAGGACGGTACATTTGATCTTCTTCCTAAGAAGGAAGTTATTAAGCTCAACCTCGAGATCGAGAAGCTTGAGAAGTTCATGGGCGGTATCAAGGATATGACTTCAATGCCTGGTGCACTCTTCATTGTTGACCCAAGAAAAGAGAGAATCGCTGTTGCAGAAGCTAAGAAGCTCAATATTCCAATCGTTGCTATTGTTGATACAAACTGTGACCCAGATGAAATCGACTATGTTATCCCTGGTAATGATGACGCTATCCGTGCAGTAAAGCTTATTGCAGGTGCTATGGCAGACGCTATCATCGAGGGTAAAGAAGGTCAGATGGGTGCAGCCGCTGTTGAAGAAGAATCAGAAGAGGCAGCTGAATAATTTAATTACTAAATTATATCAATATCTATCGAAAGGATGTATTATAAATGGCAGCATTTACAGCTCAGGATGTTAAAACATTAAGAGAAAAAACAGGTTGCGGCATGATGGATTGCAAAAAAGCTCTCACAAATGCCGACGGTGATATGGACAAGGCTATTGACTTCTTAAGAGAGCAGGGCCTTGCAAAGGCAGCTAAAAAGGCAAGCAGAATTGCTGCTGAGGGTGTTGCTTATGCAACAACTAACGCAGATTCATCTGTAGGCGTTGTAATCGAAGTAAACGCTGAAACAGACTTCGTTGCAAAGAACGATTCATTTATGGAGTTCGTAAAGGCTTGTGCTCAGACAGTTATCGAGCAGAATCCTGCAGATGTTGACGAGCTTCTCACACTCAAGGCAGCCGGCACAGAGCAGACTGTTGCTGAGCTTCTTCAGGAGAAGATTCAGACAATCGGCGAGAACATCAAGATCCGTCGTTTTGAGCGTATGGAAGGTGCTTGCGTAGCATATGTACACGCAGGCGGTAAGATTGGCGTTCTTGTAAACTTCACAACAGACATTCCTGTAAACGATGAGTTCGTTGCTTATGGTAAGGATGTTGCAATGCAGATTGCAGCTCTCAACACTCCATACCTCACAAGAGATGATGTTCCGGCTGAGGTTATCGAGCACGAGAAGGAAGTTATGCGTCAGCAGGTTATCAACGAGGGTAAGCCTGAGGCTATCGCTGATAAGATTGTTATGGGTAAGATTGGTAAGTTCTACAAAGAGAACTGCCTCGTTGACCAGGAGTTTGTTAAGGACAACAAGCAGACAATCACTCAGTACACAAACAACACAGCTAAGGCTCTCGGCGGCAAAATTGAGATTGCTAAGTTCGTTCGTTTTGAAAAGGGCGAAGGTATCGAGAAGCGTCAGGACGATTTTGCAGCTGAAGTTGCAAGCATGGTTAAATAATTTAATTTTAAATATTTTATCCAAACTAAAAAACACTCAATCCTATGATTGGGTGTTTTTGCTTTTTCGGTTCGATGGGGTAATTATGATTTGTAACGGTCGGGAAATTTTTGATTGAGTTATCACACACTTTCTACTCGGACATAAAAATTTGGTCAACCTTTTACAAAGGTTGTGGGCAAAGCCCACAATACTTTAGACTAACGCAAGATTTTGTTAGCCAAACAGCTTGCTGTTTGGTGGCTTGAACACAACGGCGAAAGCCTTATAATGCGACAGCAACATAAAAAAAGCATCATTCTTTTTAATCAATTATTCCTTTTTAATGGCTGTCGTTTGTTTTGTCAAACATTGCTTTAGCACACAAACAGCGTTGCTGTTTGTGCCTGAGAATTTGCAATGGAAACAACTATTCTTGGGCGTTGCCCAAACCCACGAGCCTTTAAAAAGGCTTGACCTAAATTTTATTATTGTTAAGATTTTGCGTTGGCAAACAATAATTTATCAATATTACCCAAACATAAAAACAAAACCGGAATAAGTTATGGTTTAGCTATTGCTAAAAGAAAACAAGCAAAATAAAAAACCACTGCAAAAATGCAGTAGTCTTTAAAATATGACTGTATCTATAAGCCGGGTTCTGTCGTGAACAGCCATCTATCTTGGCAGCCCGTTGCCGGAACTGCTCGATGCCACCTCCTAAGGACACGCCGAGCAAGCGTATAGTGTCCTACCACGGTGTTGCTTCAAATAGGGTTTACACAGCAGATAACTCTCGCTATCTCTGGTGAGCTCTTACCTCGCCTTTCCATCCTTACCACAAAGTGGCGGTACTTTTCTGTTGCACTATCCCTGGAGTCGCCTCCGGCGGCCGTTAGCCGTTATTTTTGCTCTGTGAAGCCCGGACTTTCCTCGCAAAACGCCTTTCGGCAATTTCCCGCAGCTGTCCAATA
>NZ_JBGVJL010000169.1:0-5461 GCF_045129435.1 Ruminococcus sp.
CCAAGGCTTGAATGTATGGCGGTTTCCGAGGATGGACTTTGTGAGGCTGTGTATGCACCCGACAAAAGCTTTGTGTGGGCGGTGCAATGGCACCCCGAATATTCATTCTTTGCTGATGAAAACAGCCGAAAGATTTTAAAAAAGTTTATAGACAGTATGAAGTGATTTGTAAAGCCTTGCCGTGTGCAGGGCTTTTTTACTGCCCAAAACTTTACAATCTTTTACATTAATAATAAATGAATATGACTCTGCTATAAAATTACAGTGTTAGAATATCGTCAGAAAAGGGGAAGAAAAATGACAGATAAAAAGAGAAATACCAAAATAATAATCATAGCTTTAGTAGCAGTAGTTATTGTACTTGCAGGTGCAGGCATTACAATGGGCGTATTGCTTATGAATAATAACAATACGCAAAATCAATCCGTACCTGAGCAACAGGGAGTTGTGTTTGACAACAACGCTTCACACTATGACAAAGAGGTTTCAAATGCCGGCGGAGAAGCACAGGGCATTAAAATTCCCGGCTATCCCGATATGACAATCTCAAGTGAAAGCACAGACTTTCCTATTACTTTGCTCAATCCTGAGGGCAATCCTTGTAATTTTAAGTTCACACTTTCATTACAGGATACAGGCGAAACACTTTGCACTACCGACCTTGTAAAACCCGGTGATGCAATAAAAGGAGTAACTCTTGACGCACCGCTTGCAAAGGGGACATATACGCTGATAATCAATATTTCCACATATTCAGTTGACAGTAATTCCGAAATGAACGGTGCTCAGGTTAAGAGTACACTCACAGTAGAGTAACAATAATCCCTTCGGGGTTATATATATAAGCCACAAAAGCGGCAAAGACATTAGAAATTGTAATTTTAAGGAGAAGAAAATTTATGAAAATCAATGCAAAAAAAATCACAGCTGTATTAATGGCATCAGCATTAAGCGTATGTGCAGCAACATCAGCATTCGCAGCATCAACTACAGAAACACCTGTTGTTGACGAAAACAATACCACAGCAGAATTTCAGCAGAAAATCACATATTCAAAAAGCGAGGCAGAAATAGTACCAGCTTACACAGTATCGATTCCGCTTACAGCAGAGTTACAGAAAGAGTCATCAACCCTGTCTTACTCACTTGCACTTGAAAATGACACAGCCTTTGTTCCAAGCGGCAAAAAGGTAAGCGTTAAAATTGAAAGTGCAGGCTACTCAGGAAATCTTCATACACTCGCAGTGTGGGATTCAAGAAATCTTCAGGAAGCCGAATATGTAATCTACAATTCAGACGCTTTTGCAAACCCTACTTACTATACAATCGGTGATGAAATTGCTTCTTGGGACGGCTCGAACTTTGGCACAGTTACAAGAAAAATCAAGCTCAAGGATTACCGCAGTGTAGGTGCAGGCAACTACAAGGGCGTAATTAATTACACAGTATCACTTGAGGATAAATAATCAATCCGAGGTAATTAATTATGAAAAGAACTATTATTACCTTAGTTTTAGCTTTATGTGTTATTTCAACAGTTTGCTGTGCCTATGCAGCGGCTGTTGAAACAGCAAAAACAGAAGTAGTTCTGAATATAGAAGAAACAACCACACAATTTACATCTCAAGCACAGGCAAATAATACTACCGAAAGTAATAAAACTTTTTTGCCGGAAGATAACAGCACTGTAAAAACAGGCTCAATAGTTTCTTTAACAACTATAGCAACTGCCTTTTTAATGCTCACAGCTACAGTAGTGTTTTTCTGGTTCTATAAAAAGAAAAAGTTATCAATTAAGGAGTAACATTATGAAAAAGTTTTTATCAATCACAGCAGCTCTTGCAATGCTTGCAGCCACAGCAGTTTCAGTTTCAGCAGCGGAGGTTACACCTCAGACAGAAGAAAACGCAAGCACTTCGTTCTCATACGAATATAAATTTGACCCATCATACACAGTTACAATTCCGTCACAGGTAACTCTTACAACAGAGGGTTCACCTGTAGAAATTAAAGCTGAAAATGTAGCGAATCTTGACGGTAAAAAGGTTTCTGTTACTATTGCAGGTACAGATTATTTCTGGAATCAGATGGTACTCACAGGAGAAAGCGAAAAGGCAGCAAAGTCAACACTTCGTTATCAGTTCATTATGCCTGATGAAAGCGTTGTTGAAACCACAGGAACAAAGGATCAGGTAAACGGTGTGGAGCTTGCTTCATTTACAGAGGATGGCTCAACAACATTTACTGTTAAGCCTGTACTCAATAATCCGTCAACTCCAAAGGGCATTAAGTACACAGGTACAATGACATATGCAGTAGCACTTGTTGACGCTGAATAATTTAATAACAAGCTGAAAAGTTATCTAAACTTTTCCTTCCCTTACAGCAGGCTGTTACCAACAGGTAATAGTCTGTTTTTTTATTAATAATACCTTTAATAATCAAAACAGGTGTGATATAATTAAGCAAAATAACAAACATAAGGATTGATGTTATGCGAATTATTCATTTGTCTGACTTGCATTTAGGAAAGCGTGTGAACGGCTATTCTATGCTTGAAGATCAAAAATATATATTAGATGAAATATTTACTGTAATTGATGAGCAAAAGCCACAGGCAATTATAATTGCAGGCGATGTCTATGACAAGCCCGTACCGTCTGCCGAGGCAGTACAGCTTTTTGATGACTTTTTGTATAGCCTTACACAAAGGAATTTGCAGGTGCTTGTAATCAGTGGTAACCACGATTCACCGGAGCGTATTGCCTTTGGCTCACGCTTTATGGGAAAAAGCGGTGTGCATATGTCACAGGTTTATAACGGAAAAGCTGATCTTGTTACACTTAGTGATAAGTACGGTGAAATTAATTTTTATTTACTGCCGTTTATAAAACCGTCAAATGTGAGAAGATATTTTCCCGAAGAAGAAATCAATACATACACCGATGCGATGAAATTAGCAGTTTCTCAAATGAATATCGACGAAAAAGGGAGAAATATTTTAATAACACACCAGTTTGTCACTGGAGCATTCTTGTCTGAGTCGGAGAGCATTATGGTCGGCGGTACGGATAATGTAGAGTCATATGTTTTTGATAGCTTTGATTATGTCGCACTTGGTCATATTCACCGCCCACAGAATATCGGTGAGAAAATCCGCTATTGCGGTACTCCGCTTAAATATTCACAGTCTGAAATAAATCATATTAAGTCTGTATCTATAGTCGATATTGCTGAAAAGGGCAATCTTGAAATTTCTGTAGTACCGCTTAAACCATTGCATGAAATGCGTGAAATAAAGGGAACATATAATGAAATCACCTTGTACGATAACTACATTAATACCAACTTAGAGGATTATGTGTTCATAACATTGACAGATGAGGAGGACGAGCCGGACGCAATCTCAAAGCTACGCACAATTTATCCGAATTTAATGAAGCTTGAGTACGACAACACTCGCACACGAAACTCATCTGTTTTATTTGAGGTCGAGAAGATTGAAAATAAATCTGAAACGGAACTTTTGTCAGAATTTTTTGAAAAGCAGAACGGTAAAGAAATGAGTGCGGAACAGCTTGAATATGCAGAAAAATTGTTAGAGCAGATAAAGGAGGAATTGTTTTGCGACCAATAAAACTTGTAATTTCGGCATTCGGCCCATATGCAGGCACACAGACAATAGATTTTGAAATGCTTGGCACAAGCGGTTTGTATTTGATTACAGGCGACACAGGTGCAGGCAAAACCACAATTTTTGACGCTATAAAATACGCTCTTTACGGCGAGGCAAGCGGAAGCAACCGAAACACTTCTATGTTACGCTCAAAGTACGCAGACAATGCTGTACCAACGGAAGTAGAGCTTACTTTTATAAACGGTGACAAGCAATATACAATCAAACGAAATCCGGAATACGAAAGAAAAAAGCTGAGAGGTGACGGCTACACCAAGCAAGCGGCAAGTGCGGAATTGATTTTACCGGACGGCAGGGTAATTAACAATAACAAAGCTGTTGATGATACAATAGAAGAAATTCTCGGCATAAATAAAAATCAATTTTCGCAGATTGCAATGATTGCACAGGGAGATTTTCTCAGACTTTTATATGCAAATACTAAGGAAAGACAGGAAATTTTCAGAAATATTTTTAAAACCGACATTTATCAGATATTTCAGGACAGGGTAAAGAAAGATTTTTCTGAGATTACCAAAGCTAAAGAAAAGGCAAACAGCTATGTTGAGCAATATATAAACAGTATTGCGTGTGATGAGGAAAGCGGGCTTTTCACAGAATTGCAAAAAGCACAGAACGGCGAAATGCTTACAGAAGATGTGCTAACGCTTATTGAAACTATTATTAATGAGGATAGGAAGAACTCTGAACAATACAGGGAAAAGCTTAAAAAAATCGAGGAAAAAATCAGCTCCCTTACAGAGGTGATTTCAAAGGCAGAGGAGCACAACAAAGCACGAAACTCGCTTGCTCTTGCAAAATCAAACCTTGAGCAGACAGAACCAAAGCTTGAGGTGTACAAAGAACTGCTTGAAAATGAACAGCAAAAAGAGCCACAGACAAGGCAGCTTGAAGAGGCAAATATAATAATAAACGATCATATTAATGACTATGACAAGCTTGAGAAGCTTGAAAATAAAAAAAAGCAGAATCTAAATTTGCTTGACAATGCTAAAAAAATTTGCAAGGAAAATGAGCAAAGGCTTGTGAAAAGCAATGCTGATTTACAAAGCTATAAAGATGAATCAGCTGCACTTGAAAATGCAATGGCAGATAAAGAAAAGCTGTTGGCACAATTTGAAAAGCTTTCAGACAATGAAAGTGAAATCAAAGCCTTGAAATCAGACCTTCAAAAGCTTGATTTGCTTGCAAATGATTTAAAACAGGCACAGCAAAGCTACATTGCGGCAGCGGAAAAGGCTAAGATTGCCAATGACAAAGCCGAAAAAATGCGTACCGCCTTTAATAACGAACAGGCAGGCATTATGGCGGAAAACCTTGCAGACGGTGAGCCTTGTCCGGTATGCGGTTCATGCACTCATCCTCATAAGGCTGAAAAAGCTGATAATGCACCAACCGAGTCAGAGGTGAAAAAAGCTGAGCAAAACGCTAAAAAAGCTCAGAATTTGGCTAATGATGAAAGCAAAATAAGCAACAATAAAAAGGGAATTTACGATAATGCAAAATCCACAGCAGAAGAAAAGCTTACAAAACTTTTTGCTGATGCCACAATCGAAAATGCCACGGAAATTATTAATGAAAAGCTTAATGCTATTTTGCAATCAAAACAAGATTTGATGTTAAAAATCAGCAATGAAGATAAAAAAATCAAGAGAAAATCTCAACTTGCAAATTTTGTTGCTGATACAGAAGATCAAATTGCAAATATTACAAAACAGATTGCGAGCCTTAATGCTGATATTTCAAAGTACAGTACATCTATAA
>NZ_JBGVJL010000170.1:0-2686 GCF_045129435.1 Ruminococcus sp.
TCAGTATAGCCTGTGATTGATGAATATTTTTTCATCTGCTCACGACTGAGCACCATTGAATACAAAACAGCTTCACTCTTATGGGAAGAATTTACAAGGTCAAATTCCTCGTTAGTTACAAATGAATCATAGGTAAAGCCCATTGGAATATAGCAGGTATTTTCGTAAATTCTAAATCCGTTTTCTGCTTTTAAGAACTTCCAGTAAGGCATTTTTGTTTTGTCGTCTTTTTCGGTGAATGAATTTGAAATATCTGTATCATCACCCATATAGTCGAATAAATATTTACAGCTTAAAAGAGAGCGAATACCATACATATTTGTGTCCGGTCGAGATGCCACATCTCTTGTCATGCCGAGCGACTCATAAAATTCCATAATGGACGGTGAAACCGAACTTTGGAAACAGTTGATTGACTTTATTTGCCAAAACATCGCCGTATTATCGGGGCATTCGTAAAAATCACTTCTTACGCTGTCATCGTCAAGGTCATCTATATGAATAGCGTCACGCTTGTTTATAATGCTTTTTCTGATTGGCTTTAGAGTTGAACTGTATGCAGTACCTGAACCGATAATAAAACCGCTTGTAAGCAGAATTGTAAAACAAAGTGTGATAGTAGTTGTAACATAGAATGCCCTTGTGCGGAAACCGAATTTCTTGAAAATCAGTACAAACCCCAAGATACATACAAGGGCTATGAGTGCATACACCCAAAAGCGTCTGGTATCACTCGCAATGCCGATTGACCATTCCTCGGTTTCAACATCTTTATCAACAGTAGTGGTTGTAACCTTTGGCATCAGACCTATCAGCAGAACCATTGCAAGTGTGATTCCAGTTGACCATCTTACTGCTCTGCCCCAGTCAGCCTGATGACTTTCAAAGGCTCTGATTGTTGCAAGGGTAAGCATAAGCACGAGCATATAGTACCATCTTGCATAGTAAATTGAGCTGTTGAGCATCTGGAAAGCTGAGTTTAACACAGGCACAAGTGCCATTACTATGAGCAGACTGATAATTTTTTTAATCCAATCACGCTTTTTAAGCTGTAAATACGCTATTGCACCGGTCATACCGACAAGCGGCAGCCATCCGGCAACAGATGCCCATTTACAATTTGAATCAGGCGTAAAGGTTGGAAATGCCGGCATATCGGCAGGAAAGAAAAAGCTTGCAATCGAAAGCCAGTATCTTTGCGGACTGCTGTGCACAAGTGCGTCCCAACCGTTTGGCAGGGTACTGAGTCGTGGATTGCCCATAATTCCCATAACGGACGGTAAAAGAATGAATGCTGAGGCAAAAAATCCTGTTAATACCTCTACCGCAAGCAACAAAAATTCTTTTACAGAAAATTTATAAGTTTTGGTAAATACGAGCATCAAGAAGTAGATTATTACAAAAAGCACCTGACCTGTAAAGAAGTAGTAGTTGACTACACAGGCACAGAATACCGCAGGAGCAAAAACTCCACGCTTTTTATCAAATAAAAATGAATCCAAAGCCGCAAGCAACAGCGGAAACATTATCATCGGCTCGTGAAAATGGAAAAAGAATACATTATAAATTGAAAATCCCGAAAAGGCATAAAGTAAGCCGCCTATAACGGCAAATTGCCCATGTCGCACATATCTTTTGAGATATAGATATGCCGAAAGTGAGGCAAGTGATAATTTAAGAATCAGTAAAGGTCCGATTAGATAGGGAACAGCCTCACTCGAAAATGGTATTGTCGCCCAGAAAAACGGACTGCCAAGCAGGTAAAAACTGTAGCTTGAAATTAAGTCAGAGCCTAAGTCGGTGGTTGTGTTCCAACCTAAATTGCCGCTTTTTACAGCATCATGCACCATTTGGTAAAACGGAATTTCCTGAACATTAAAGTCACCGTAATAATAAAATACGCCGCCGTCAAAGATAATAAACGGAATAATCAGCACACAGGCAGTTGCCAAAGCTATCAAAAAAGCCTGCAAACCATAGTAATGCTTTTTGTTTTGGTATCTATCAAGTTGCCTGCCCATAATTCCTCCATAAAAGGTAATAGTAGAATCAAAATTCTTTACAAAGCCCTAAAATACGGCTATAATTATATTTAAAATTATACTTAATGCTTATTATACCACATTGCAAGGTGATTTGCACTATATTTTGGAAAAAAACAGGAGAAAATAGCTATGGAGCAGTCGAATTTTTATGCTATGATGTCACGAATGAAATACATAAATCGTTGGGGACTTATGAATAATACAAAATATGAGAATTTAAGCGAGCATAGCTTGCAGGTGGCTATGATAGCTCATTGCCTTGTACTTATTCATAATAAACGCTTCGGCGGAAGCCTTAACGCTGAAAGAGCAGGTATTCTTGCGATTTTTCACGACACCACCGAGATTATTACAGGAGATATGCCAACTCCGATAAAATATTTTAATAATACTATTAAAGACGCATACAAGGATATTGAAAACTGTGCCGCCGACAAGCTGTGTTCGCTTTTGCCCGAGGATTTCAGAGATGATATGGAAAATATAATCAAACAAAACGGAAAAGAGGATATAGAACTTAAAAAATATGTAAAAGCAGCGGACAGATTTTCGGCACTTATCAAATGTATTGAAGAACTTAGAATGGGCAATGAGGAGTTCAGACAGGCGAAAAACGGCATTGAAAAGTCTATTGAAGAAAT
>NZ_JBGVJL010000171.1:0-4924 GCF_045129435.1 Ruminococcus sp.
AAACTTATGACAACGAAACCTGGAGAGAGTGCATAACTCTCTCAGGGTTCGTAGAAAGGAAAGGCTATGCACAAGAATATCTATGTATCCATTATTTCTTTCTTCTTGCTGATTGCCATATTCAGCGGAGTGATGATACACAGTCATTTCAAAGAAGCAAATGAGCAGGAAGAACTCTATGAAAGCCTTGCCCAAATCGTTGAAAGAACAGAAACGAGTCCTGAAACAGAAGCGCCCATGCCAACTACACCACCCGAAAGTGGCGAGTTGGTTATGCTTCCTGAATATGCAGAACTCTATGAGCAGAACAACGATTTGGTTGGTTGGATCTGCATTGAGGATACCAAAATCAACTATCCCGTAATGCAGTCCGTTGACAACCCGAATTTTTACCTGAAGCACGGTTTTGACAAAGCCTATACCGATTATGGTTGTCCTTATGTTGGAGAAAATTGTGATGTTTCTAAGCCATCTGACAACGTGATAATTTACGGTCATCATATGAAAAACGGCTCTATGTTTTCTGACCTTGAGAAGTTCAAGAAAAAAGACTTTTGGGAAGAACATAAGACCTTCAGCTTTAACACTCTATATGAAAAGCAGACCTATGAAGTGATCGCCGTTTTCAAGACCGTAGTTTACACCGGCTCAGCAAACGAGTTTAAGTATTTTCAGTTCTCGGATGCCCAAACACCGGAACAGTTTGACGAGTATATCGCTAAGTGCAAAGATAAGGCACTCTATGATACGGGTGTATCTGCCGAGTACGGCGACAAGCTCATTACACTTTCCACTTGCGAATATTCCAACACCAACGGTCGGCTTGTTTTGGTTGCGAAAAGAGTTGTTGACTAAGCCTTTTCACTTCTCAGGAAAGGAGGTTTACAATGGCAGATATTAAAACAAGAGATGTAGTCAAAGGTTCAATCAAGACCATTGATAAAGCCGCCGTTGCCGGAGAGCGAATGAAGCAGGCGTATATCTCTACCAAAGACCGAGCAGAACACAGTACCTATGCAGCTGAAAACTCGGTTGATGAATATGCTTCTGATAAGTATGAGCGTGGTGTTGACACCGCAGTTCACGAAGGTATCCACCAATTCGACAAAGCAGGTCGTAAGGGGTTGGAAACCACAAAGGACAATATTCACAAAGCGAAAGACGGCATAGACCGCTTCAAAGAGAAACGAGCTGAAAAGGCTCTTGAGAAGCAGGCTGAGAAAGTTGGCGACAAGGCGGCTAAAACTGCCGAGAGAACCACAGAGCATACAGTAAGGCAAACGGGTTCAAAGACTGTAAAGACCGCTGAGAAAGCCACTACAAAGACCGTAAAGCAGTCTGCAACTTCGGCGGGAAAGAAAACCGTTAAGACAGTCGGTAAAGGTACGGTCAAGACTACGGGCAAAACCGTAAAGACCGCAGAACGTACCGCAAAGACGGCTATTAAGACTTCACAAGAAGCGGCAAAGGCGGCTCAGAAAACTGCTCAAGCGACTGCTAAAGCCGCAAAAGCGGCGGCTCAGGCAGCACGGGCGGCGGCCAAAGCCGCAGTCGTAGCGGCGAAGTGGCTTGTCAAAGCAACGGTTGCCGCAGTTAAGGCTATCATAGCCGCAGTTAAAGGACTTGTAGCTGCTATTGCCGCAGGCGGTTGGGTTGCCGTTGTTATTATCATTGTAATATGCCTTGTGGCTCTCATTCTTTGCTCGGTGTTCGGTATCTTCTTCTCAGGAGAGGATTCAGGAACGGGACAGACTATGCAGACTGCCGTTCAGGAAATCAATACCGAGTATGACAACAAGCTCTTGGAGATCAGAAACGGAACAACTTACGATGTGCTTGAAATGAGTGGCAGTCGTGCAGTTTGGAAAGATGTACTTGCCGTGTATGCGGTTAAGACAAACACCGATCCCGATAACCCTCAAGAGGTTGCCACAATGGACGATAACAAGAAACAACTGCTCAAAGACTTGTTTTGGGAAATGAATGAAATCAGTTCCCGAACAGAGAGTGTGTCGGAAACCGTGATAACCGAAACTGATGACGGAAACGGAAATATCGTGCAGACGGAAACGACTGTAACGAGAACCTATCTGTATATCACGGTTACGCATAAGACCGTTGATGAAATGGCTTCACAATATGGCTTTAATCAGGAACAGAAAGATTACCTGACAGAACTGTTAAAACCCCAAAACAATTCACTTTGGGCGGCGGCTCTGTACGGTATCAACTATTCGGATGACCAAATCGTAACGGTGGCTCTCACACAGATAGGTAATGTTGGCGGAGATCCTTATTGGAGTTGGTACGGCTTCGGCTCAAGAGTTGAATGGTGTGCCTGCTTCGTATCTTGGTGTGCTAACGAGTGCGGATATATCGACACAGGTGTTATTCCGAAATATGCAGGCTGTGTAAACGGTGTGCAATGGTTCAAAGATAGAGGTCAATGGATTGACGGCTCTGCCGAACCCGTTGCGGGTATGATTATCTTCTTTGATTGGGATTCTCCCGATGGTGAGTCAGGACCGCAAGACGGTCTATCCGACCATACGGGTATCGTTCAGAAAGTCGAGAACGGAATTGTCTATACTGTTGAAGGTAACTCCGGTGATAGTGTAAGACAGAAACAATACTCTGTTGGCTATTATGAAATTCTCGGTTATGGTGTACCGCAGTATTAAAAACGAGAAGTCGCCCCTTGTGGGCGGCTTCTTTTTTTATTTGGTTGTTAAACTCTCAAAAATGTCTTGTTTACCGATATAAAAACCTTTATTTTTTGCAGATGCAACTGCGAGTTGCTAATCTTCCAAGACGGATTGGTGGAAAAATACATACATTTGCGTTATAATAAAAGCAGAAAATAGAACGGAGGAACCGTTATGAGTATCGGAAATAATATTTATAAACTACGAACATCGAAAAATTTATCACAAGGAGATCTTGCAGATCGGCTCGATGTATCAAGGCAATCTGTTTCAAAATGGGAAACAGATGCTGCCGTTCCGGATTTGGATAAACTTATGAAACTCTGTGACGTTTTTGAAGTATCGCTTGATGAAATCACAGGTAGAGAAACTCACAAACAAGAACATATTGAAATAACTAAATCTGAAACAAAGAGTTCATCTGCTCAAAAAATAATTGGCTACATACTTTTTGCTTTTTCTCTTTTGGTGGGACTGATCCTTTTAATTTGGGGTTATAACCCCGGTGACTACATTATTCTCTTACCCATAGCACTGTCTTTTTTGATAAGTGGATTGCTATGCTTGTTTGCCGGAAAAAAAGCATTTTATTGGTGTATATGGACTGCTCTTGCTCCTTTAGTTGTTCTGATACCATTTTTAGTTGGACTTTCTTTTTTGCCAGTGCTTTCCGTATCGATGTTGATGGTATTTGTGATAATGCTTTTTGTTGCTAATATTGTTTTTAAGGATACCATCGTTAAGACGTCTGCAAAAAAAACGGTATTACTTGTTTTGTCGTGGATATTACCACTTGCGATATATGTGCTTGAATACTATATTTGCACGATGCCTATGCCATCCTATACTGATTACAATACGACGATAGAACTATTACTAAATTTTATATGTTATGTCCTGATAGCACTTCTTGAAACTTATACAGTCTGCTATGTTAAAAATTTAAGAAAGAAATAACAGTAAAGGCATCGTTCGGCGGTGCCTTTCAATTTGTTTTCAGAAATGTCACATTTCAAAATGTCAAGAACTCTTGACATTTTGCTTTGTTATGCGTATAATGAAAATGTAAAAAGGTCTTTACATTTTCTGTGAGGTGATATTTATGAAAAACTTTTTTAAGAAACTCGGCTTTCGTAAGATGGATGAAATGGAACAGCAAATAGCTTTCAAAGCACAAAGGAATGCTTTGGTTTTTCTCTTGGCTGCTTTATTTGTTTGGACTTTATATGAATCATATAAGGTTTATGCTTTCCACACTTCACTAAACCTTATCCCTTGTTTTCTTCTTGTTGTAGCGTCAGGTATCCAAACGCTTTCACAACTCATTATGACACGGAATGCGGTTAAGGATGATGAGGACTCATTTGAAACATCCCCATTATTGAAGATCATAATTTGGGTATGTGTTGTAGTTGGAGTAATTGTAACTATCGGCTCAGCAATTATCATTATGGGTGTGAAATTATGATAAACAAGATTAAGGAGCTTCGCAAAGCCGGTGGCTATCGGCAGGAAGATCTCGCAGAAGCATTAGGAGTTTCTCGTCAGACAATCATAGCAATAGAAAATAATAAGTATAATCCAACCCTTGAACTTGCAATGAAAATGGCACGTCAATTAAATACAACGGTTGAAGAACTGTTTGAATTGGAGGACTGAGTATGAAAAAGAAATTATTAGCGTTGATACCTTATACGATTGCATTAGTCTTGAATTTCTATGTATTACCCTTGTTGATTAAGGATACCGGAATGGGTATGTTGATGATGTTAATGGTAATACCGCTTATTACCTTTATTTGCGCCGTTATCTATGGGGTTCGTCAAGGGTTTGATTTCCTGTTCCCGATTGTAGCAACGGTCTTATTTGCGCCTACAATCTTTATTTTCTATAATGCTTCGGCGTGGGTTTACATTATTGCTTATGCGGTAATTGCTCTTGCAGGGAACGGTATCGGCAGGATCTTCTATAAAAAAAGATAATAGCGAATGTAGTAGAATATCTATCCGTCTTAGGAGGTGTGAATAATGAAAAAGATAATTAAGTCGTTCACTTTTTGGTTTGTTATTTTAGGCGTGGCTGTTGTAATATTGAATATCCTCAACCTTGATGATATGAATATTCTAATGATTGGATTGAATCCGATACTTAATCTGCTAAGCAGTTCAAGATTGGATATTGCAGCTATTCCTTACTTGTGGCACATCCTGAGCTTATTG
>NZ_JBGVJL010000172.1:0-5749 GCF_045129435.1 Ruminococcus sp.
TTATTTCCGAGTATAAAGTCTGTGCTAATTCAAACAAAGTATCCCGACCATTGCTAAACCATAATTTGTCAATATTCCCCCAATATTTAAAACAGAGCCAACTTATGCTTTTGCTGTTTCCGCTTCAAGCTTTTTATCATGAATTTTTCTTGCAAGATAAACAAACGGAGTATCGAGCAAGCTTGTGAAAACATAGATAACATAGCTTGAAATAAAGATTGAAATAAGTGTTGGAATATCGTAAGTACCCCAAAATGCAAATGCTGTGAAGAGTGCGGTATTCAGGATTTGGCTGATAAGAGTTGAGCCGTTGTTTCTGAGCCACAAAAATCTGCGTTTGTTGCCAAACTTCTTTTCTGTAAATTTCCACCACTTGTGGTAAAGCCATACATCAAACATCTGGCTTGCTGCATAAACAACTAAAGATGCAAGAATCATTCGTGGCGTATTTGAAAATACTGCCTTGATTGACGGCATAATTGTGTCTGCTGTGCTTGGTGTGTAAATAAGCCAACTCTGAGAAAGCACAAGGAAAAAGATTGACGAGAAAATTCCTGCATAAACGGCGGTTTGTGCGGCTTTTTTGCCCTCACATTCCGAGAGAATATCGGTTATCAGAAAAGTTACCGCAAAAAGAACATTACCGAGAGTCTGTTCCATTCCAAATGCGTTTATCATAATTGTAACTTCAATATTTGCAAGAATTGTTGCGATTACAGAAATACAGTAAAGACCTGTTTTTCCAAATAATTTGTATCCTAAAAGTGCTGCACCGTAAATGAAAATTACGGAACAAATAAGTATAAGTTCGTTTGGCATATCAGTCACCCACTCCAAAATCAGTATTGTTAATTAAAATGTCCGCTCTTTCGTTATCTTTGTAAATCGGGTAAATTTCACTTACAAAAGCCTTGATAAGCTTATTATCCGGTTTTACATCAGTAGAATTTTCGCACATTATATTAATGCAGATTCGCTCAAAATATTTAAGTCCAAGCTCAATGTCGTTTTTAATGGAATCTATAGTCTGACCTTTAATTCCAAAAAGGAAATTAGCCTCATCAAAGTTAGCAGATATTTTTTGAGGATCTTTTTCCTTAATGCCTTTTTTAAGCACATTTTCTCTGAAATCATAATCAAAGGTTTCAAGACCAAGCTTCATTTTAAGCGTAAAGTCGGAAAATTCTTTTCGTAAATCAGCAATCCTGTTGTTGTAAAGATAATGTGACTCAAAATGAATGGTGTGGATATTCTTTTGTTTGCAAACCTCTTTTATAAGCTCAATGGTATTTTTGTCAAGCTCAAATACCGAACCTGAGTTTATAGCCTCAAGGTTTTGAAAGGTGCCTGTAACCTTTTCAAGCACCGTTTTGTTCAGCTTGAAATTTTCTTCTTCATTTTTACAGCTGTCGCTGTAGTAGTCGCAGAAGGTGCATTTTGTATATACACAACCACTGCCACGCAGAAGAACAATTTCACGACTGTTTTTTTCGTGAATTATGCTGTACCTTTCCATAAATTTTGGCATAAAAAAACACCCGCAGGGGTGTATGGACATAGTTTGCCCTATGCCTTTCCTCCTTAGTTTTGATTGAGCAAGCCCCTTTTGGTTAATTGCTCGAGCAGGATGGTTACGAACTGCTCGGCTAATATGTTAGCACAAACAAAGTAATTTGTCAAATTATAGAGGAAAATATATTTAATAGCAATTTCACTTGAATTTATAAGCAAAATTGTATATAATTTAAAATGGCAAATGGCGACAACAGATTGTCATTTCTTTATTAAATTATTTTTAGAAGTTTTGAAGGGTGTAAAATGAGAGGATTTAGTTTTTATGGGGATACTATTGACAAGTTCCCGTTTACAGGCGAAGAAATGGAGCAGTACAAGCAGCAGGTAAAGCGTATTCGCAGTAATCACAGGCTTACAATAGTTACCTTTGTGCTTTTTGTTTTGGCAATTATTGAAACAATGTTTTTTATTGCGGTGCAGCTTACGCTGAAAAGCTCAGAATATGCCGGATTGCTTGGTGTTGTGCTTGAGATACTTACTTTGCTTGTAATTGCAGGTGCTATACACGCCTACAGAAAAATGTCGGTTGATTTAAGGGCAATAGACCTTTGTGTTATGATAATAGCGGAGCTGCTGTTTGGCTTTTCTGAATATATGGTGTATTTGTATAAACAACCGTTTTATTTGTATGTGATTGCGGGAATAAGCTTTGTAATGATTTTATATATTTTGCTTTTTATAAAGGCGGATATAAAGCAAAGAGCTACGCTCTCGGTAATACCGATTGTTTTGTTCCTTGCGGCCGGATTTTTAAGTATCAATGCTTCAATTTTTACAGTAAGATATGTTTATATTTCAACATCCGGCTATTATAATGATGTAAGCAACAATGATATTACTCATTATTATTACACTAATCCTGTAAATTCCAAGGGACTTTCAACAGAAATCACAAGCTATGTTAAAAACTATTCAAGTGGCATTTACAGTATGGATGAGCTTAACTCATTTTGTAAGTCATATAGCGGTTCAATTAATATGAGTGAAATTATTAATTTCAGCCGTACATATAATGATAACTTTTTTAATAACAACTGCCTGTATATTGCACCGGTAAAGCTTGAATCACCAAGTGACCGAGTAAATTTTAACGGTTTAAGCTATGCTTTAAGCTCGCAAAAGCCTTGTGTTCAGTATTTTAAAGATAAAAATGCAAATCAGTCGGACAGTGTTTGCATTATGCTTATTGAAGTTCCGCTCAAGGATGATGCAAAGATTAACAGCGTTGTAAAAGTTAAAACTGACGATATTATTATGGCTAAATAATTAAAAATAAATGCTTAAATCTACTTGTAATGTCATATAAATATTTTATAATCTACTCATAAAACAGGAGATTTATTTATGAAAGCAGTTAAAAAGGCTTTTGCTCTTTATGACAAAATAATGAAAAGATATGACCCGATAATCAGCAAGTGTGTTCACGACAATATTTTTGCTATTGCCGGTCAGTCTGCATTTTTTATAGTGCTTTCATCTGTTCCGCTTATAGCTTTTGGCTTGTCGATTTTGCAGGGCTTGCATATATCAACAGATTTTATTGAACAGGCTTTGCAAAGTGTATTTACAGATGAATTTCTTATACAGATAAAATATTTTTTAACAGAAACCTACCAGAATACAATAGGAATTTCCTTTATTTCAATTATTGTTACTTTGTGGTCGGCATCACAGGGAATACACGCCCTTACAAATGGACTTAATCGTGTGTATGATGCCTATGAAAATCGTATGTGGATAGTCCTTAGATTTCGTGCTATGTTATATACGGTGATTTTCTTTGTGCTTATGACGGCCTCTTTGGCGGTTGTGGCACTCGGTTCTTTTCTTGATGACTGGATTCAGCCGTATATAAGCAGACTGCCAAATATTATTACCACAATTTTCAGATTGAGATACCTACTTGTTTTCTTGATTTTGACAATTACCTTTGCGTCTATTTACAGAAATTTCCCTTGTATTTCAAAAAGCGAAAAAAAGGAATATGGCTTTAAATATCAGCTTCCCGGTGCAATCCTTTGCACTATATCGTGGTTTGTTCTTGCTTTTGGTATTTCAATTTATGTAAAAAGCTTCAACGGTTTTTCTGTTTACGGTGTAATTACCGGTCTTGCAATCGTAATGGTTTTACTGTATTTTTTGATGCTTTTGCTTATGATTTGTGCCGAAATCAATTATGTTTACCATGAGAATATCAAAAGATTTTCAGTTAAAAAATTTGTTTCAATGATTAAGAGAAAGCTTAAGCCTAAAAGTAGAAAACAATAATTTGTGTTTAAAGCACCTTTTCAGAGTTATACTAACTTTGGGGGTGCTTTTATGTTGAAAAAATTAACTTGTATAATTATCTCGGCTGTGGTTTTGATTATGAGTACAGTTTGTGCATTTGCAAAATCATATGACAAACCGTCACTTGAAAATGCCGAAGAATATTTTGCATTAATAAACGGCTGTTCAAGTGTAGCACTAAAAAATTATGACAATGATGATGTGGTTGACGCAATAATATATTGCGGGCTTGATTTGAGTAATCCAAAAATAATGTTTTATTTATCAATGTTCTATATAGCAAATAATATTGATATGGAAAAACTCACATCAGACCCAACATATTCAACACAAATTGTTAAAAACTTAAACGATTACCTTGCAAATAAAGGTGTGGAAAACAGTAAATCGGACGATTTTGTGAAGAAATATAATAGTGAAATTCTGGAAAACAAGCTCAATTTTCCTGTGATTGGTGCATACACTTTAAAGGCGAAAAAAACGATTGTGCAAAAAATGCTTGATGACAGCAACACAGACTTTGTGATAGTCGGCACAGTTTTTATGCTTAGTCAGGGTGATGTGAATGCTGACGGCAAAATTAATAGCAACGATGTGAAAAGTCTGCAATGCCTTACGGCGGAACTTATAAAAAGCGGCAGTTCTCTTGAGGAACAATTCTATTTATATTCTGCTGATTTAAACGGTGACGGCAAAATAAATATTAACGATGCCACAGCCTTACAACAAAAATTGACAGCATAACGCTGTCATACATAATTTTTAAAAATACTTCTTGACAAATAAAAACAATGAGCATATAATAATATAAAAGTTCGGTATCAAACAATTCAGTATATAACAGTTTGATACTAAACTTATATTCTATTGCTATATCGGAGGTGTTTTGAGTGTGTGATATGTTTGGGGAGGACGAAAAAGTTAATGCGGATACAGAAAAAAACTTTGAACATGACTGCCACATCGGTGATGCAATAGGTCACGAAATAAAGGCAGTAAACCACCTTATGCACAGAAAAATGCTTGAAAGTGCGGCGAAAAACGGTGTGGATAAGGTAACAATTATGCACGGCTGGATTATAGCGTATCTTTATAATAATCAGGACAGTGATATTTTCCAGAAAAATCTTGAAAGTGAATTTTCAATCTCTCGTTCGTCTGTAACTAATATTTTACAGCTTATGGAAAAAAAGGGGTACATAAAGCGAGTATCGGTTGAAAATGACGCAAGACTTAAAAAAATTGTGCTTACCGAAAAGGGTATAAGCATAAAAAGCTCAATAGATAAGGCTATTGTTTCTAATGAGCAAGAATTTGACAGCGTATTTACTCCTGAAGAAAAGCAGACCTTTTTGTATTTAATCAGAAAGCTCAAAGCAGGCATTTCAGGAAAATAATATGGTAAAGGAGAAAAAGTATGATAAAAACCTTAGCTAAGCAGGTTAAGGGATTTGTAAAAGAATCTGTACTTACACCTGTCTTTATGATACTTGAGGTCGTTTTTGAAACGCTTATTCCGCTTCTTATGGCTTCAATTATTGATGACGGTATCAACAAGGGCGATATGAACCATATTCTCTTTGTCGGAGGAGGAATGGTACTTTGTGCTATCGGCGGACTTGTTTGCGGTATTCTTGGCGGCAGCTTCGGTGCAAAGGCTTCTGCCGGATTTGCAAGAAATCTTCGCCGTTCAATGTTTGCGAATATTCAAACATTCTCTTTCTCAAACATTGATAAATACTCAACAGCAGGCCTTGTAACAAGACTTACAACCGATGTTACAAACCTGCAGAACGCATATCAAATGATACTCAGAATGTGTATGCGTGCACCTACAAGCCTTATTTGTGCAATGGTTATGGCGTTTATAATCAACGCAAAGCTT
>NZ_JBGVJL010000173.1:0-3797 GCF_045129435.1 Ruminococcus sp.
CTTTTAAAGCGTAACCCTAATATCCGCCTTTCGGTATCAAACACCACAAGAAAACCACGAGAAGGCGAGATTGACGGAGTACATTATAACTTCGTAACCAAGCAGCAGTTTGAAAATCTTATTAAAGAGAACGGCTTTCTTGAGTATGCACAGTATTGCGACAATTACTATGGCACACCAAAAAAGCAGGTAGAGGATTTGCTTAGTCAGGGTTATGATGTATTTCTTGAAATTGAGGTTCAGGGCGGACTTCAGATTCTTGAGAAATATCCCGATGTGCTCAGCATTTTCATTCTTCCGACTTCTATAGACTCACTTTCTCGCAGACTTCACCGCAGAGGAACTGAGGACGAGGAAACCATTAACAAGCGACTCGCTGAGGCTGAGCGTGAGATGTCCTTTAAAGACAGATACAAATACAATGTTGTGAACGATGACCTCGACACAGCAGTTAACGAAATTCTTGAAATTCTTGAAAAAGAGAGTAAATAACCGATTTTTCGGATAAAATATTATGATAATGATAGGAGATTAATTATGCATAAGGTTAATGTTGACGATTTATTCGCAGGTAAGCAGAGTAAGTATGCCCTCGTTGTAGGTGTTGCTAAAAGAGCAAGAGAGATCACAGCTGAGCAGGAGGCAAGTCCTGAGGTATCTGATGAAAAGCCTGTACTTCTTGCTATTAAGGAAATTAAAAATCACGAGGTTGGCATTTTAGAGCCTGACGATGATGAGCTTCCAAATAGCTGAGATTGCTGTTGAAAAAGCAGCATATTCCTTTGATAAGGCATTTGATTATGCAATTCCCGATGCTTTGCAGAGCAAGGCGGTTGCGGGTGTGCGTGTTCTTGTGCCTTTTGGCAGAGGAAACCGTAAAAGACAGGGGATTATCACAGCAGTAAAGCAGGGTGATACCAAGGGATTAAAATCTATTGCCTCTGTACTTGACGATGAGCCTGTTTTGAGTGAAGAAATGCTTAAAACGGCGGCCTTTATGAAATCACATTACTTTTGCACCTTTTACGAGGCAGTAAAAACTATGCTGCCTGCCGGTATTAACTACAAGGTTACTACTATGTACGGTGCTAAAGATGAAAATGAATTTTCCTTTGAAGAATTAACTGACGAGGAAAAGCGAATATATAACTACCTTTTTTCAAAACGAAAGGCTGTTAAAAGTGAGGTATTACTTGACGCCTTTGGCTACAGTACCACAGAGCCTTTTGAACTTTTGGTGCAAAAGGGAGTGCTTTACAAATCAGACGAAATTTTTCGCAAGGTAAATGATGCTGTAATGAAAATGGCTGCAGTTACACCTGATGTTGATTTGTCGGGTGTAAAGCTTACCGATAAACAGAAAAATGTTTTTGAGCTGATTGAAATGGCAGGTGCAATCTCTGTAAAAGAGGTTTGCTATTTTACGGGTGTTACAACTGCTGTAGTTGACGCTCTTTGTAAAAAAGGTCTTATATATTTTTATGATGAAGAGGTATTCAGAATTGAGAGCAGACAGAAAGATAGTTCTTTAAAAGAAATTGTTCTTTCAAATGAACAGCAGTCCGCCTGTGATTCACTCTATAATGAATACGATTCACCGTTTCCAAGTGTCAGCTTGTTATACGGAGTCACAGGCTCCGGCAAAACAAGCGTGTTTATAAAGCTTATTGAAAGGGTAATGGATGACGGCAAGGGAATTATAGTAATGGTGCCCGAAATTTCCCTTACTCCGCAGTTTGTGTCACAGTTTGCAAAACGCTTTGGCGATAAAATCGCAGTTTTTCACAGTGCGTTGTCACTTGGCGAAAGACTTGACGAGTACAAAAGGGTAAAACAGGGGCTTGCTCAAATTGTAATCGGCACAAGAAGTGCGGTTTTTGCCCCTTTTGATAAGGTTGGACTTATTATAATGGACGAAGAGCAGGAATATAGCTACAAATCAGAAAGCTCTCCACGCTATCATGCAAGAGAGATTGCAAAATTTCGCTGTTCGTGCAATAATGCCTTGCTTGTGCTGAGTTCGGCAACTCCGAGTGTGGAAACCTACTATTATGCACAGACAGGCAGATATTCGCTAAATACTCTTACTGCAAGATATGGCTCTGCCGTATTGCCCGAGGTTGTTGTGGCAGATATGGGCGAGGAGTTGAAAAACGGCAATACAAGTGGTTTTTCAGATGTACTTCTCCAAAATATTGCATATAATATTGAGCATAAAAAGCAGTCAATACTTTTGCTAAACCGCCGAGGCTACAATACCTTTGTAACCTGTCGTGCTTGCGGTGAAGCTGTTACCTGCCCGAATTGCTCAATTTCGCTTACTTACCACAGTGCCAATAACCGCCTGATGTGTCATTATTGCGGTTATTCAGTGCCTTATACCGATGAATGTCCTGTTTGTCACAGTCATAGACTTACCTTTGGCGGAACAGGTACTCAAAGAGCAGAAAAGGATATTTCGGATATTTTCCCGGAGGCAAGAATTTTAAGAATGGATACTGACGCAACTTCGTCAAAGTCCTCTTATGAAAAAATGATTTCGTCATTTGCAAACGGCGATTATGATATTCTTGTCGGCACTCAGATGGTAGCAAAGGGACTTAATTTTCCGAATGTTACACTTGTTGGCGTGCTTAATGCCGATCATATGCTTTATGCCGATGATTACCGCAGCTATGAGCGTTCTTTTTCATTGCTCACACAGGTGGTTGGCAGAAGCGGCAGAGGTAAGGATAAGGGAATGGCGGTTATTCAAACCTTTACACCGGATAACCTTATTATTTCAATGGCGGCAAGGCAGGACTACAACACCTTTTATTCAAATGAAATTAAGGTGCGTCAGGCTATGCTTTATCCGCCTTTTGCGGATATTTGCTTAATCGGCTTTGTATCGCAAAACAGAGAGGTTACATTAAAGGGTGCAAGGAAATTTCTTGAAATGTTTACTGACGAAGCAAAAAGAAATTATCCTGATATGCCGCTCAGAATTTTAGGCCCTGCACCGGCTTTGGTGGTAAAAATAAGCAATAAATACAGATATAAGATTATAATTAAATGTAAAAATAATTCTCAGTTTCGTGCCTTGCTTTCAAAAATACTTTGCGAGTTTGGCAATGAAAAGGAGTTTAGCAGCGTTACGGCATATGCCGATATGAACGCTCTTGTATGTTAAGGAAGTGTAGATATGGCTATTAGGCAAATTGTTAAAGAGGGCGACAGCGTTCTCACAAAAAAATGTCGTGAAGTCGTAAAGTTTGATGACAGACTTGCACAGCTTATTGATGATATGATTGAAACTTTGCACGAGTCCGGCGGTGTTGGTCTTGCTGCACCACAGGTTGGTGTTATCCGCAGAGTTGTTGTAATTGACATTAGTCAGGAGCAGAATCAGGTAATCGAGCTTGTAAACCCGGTTATTATTGAAACCGAGGGTGAGCAGGAAAGCGTAGAGGGTTGCTTGTCTTGTCCGGGTGAGTGGGGCATTACAGTTCGCCCTAACTATGTTAAGGTAAAGGCTTTTGACAGACACGGCAACGAGTTTACAGTTGACGGCAAGGAGCTTCTTGCAAAGGCGTTCTGCCACGAGCTTGACCACCTTGACGGTATTATTTTCAAGCAGGTAGCAAAGCGTATGCTTACTAAAGAAGAATGTGAAGAAATGTTTGGCTGATTGAGGGTTAATTATGAATATAATTTATATGGGTACTCCTGATTTTGCAGTACCGGCACTCAAAAAATTACACGAGAGCAAGCATAATGTTGTAGCTGTTTTTACTCAGCCGGATAAGCCAAAGGGA
>NZ_JBGVJL010000174.1:0-2443 GCF_045129435.1 Ruminococcus sp.
GCGTAAACTCAGTCGGTGCCGACCTCAACACAGCTTCACCTGCATTGCTCTCAAGAATTTCAGGACTTAACAGCACAGTTTGCAATAACATTGTAGCGTATAGGGAGGAGAACGGTGCTTTTACTTCTCGTACAGAATTAAAGAAAGTACCAAAGCTTGGCCCAAAGGCATTTGAACAGTGTGCAGGCTTTTTAAGAGTGCCGGAAAGCAAAAATCCACTCGATAACACAGGCGTTCACCCTGAAAGCTACAAGAGTGCAAAGGAGTTGCTCTCACTTTTAGATTATTCCGATAAAGAAATAAAAGAGGGCAAGTTCACAGATATAGCAAGCCGAGTTGCCGCAAAGGGAACAAAGAGCCTTGCCGAAACCCTCAATATCGGACTTCCGACTCTTGACGATATTGTAAAAGAGCTTTCAAAGCCGGGCAGAGATCCTCGTGAAGAGCTTCCTGCTCCAATGCTCCGTTCAGATATTCTCGACATCAAAGACTTAAAGCCTGATATGGTGCTTAAAGGCACAGTCAGAAATGTAATTGACTTTGGTGCGTTTATCGACATCGGCGTACATCAGGACGGACTTGTGCATATTTCACAGATTTGCGATAAGTACATCAAACACCCGTCAGAGGTTCTCAAGGTTGGTGATGTGGTAGATGTAAAAATCCTCAGCGTAGAACCCGAAAAGAACAGAATCAGCCTGACAATGCGTTTCTAAGCATAACAAACAAGCCACTTTATCGTATGATAAGGTGGCTTTTGCGTTTTTATTATAAAAACATTATATTTGCAATAAACATCTAATACAAAAGTACTCTTAAATGATTTTTCGTAACTGTTACTCTGATAACCTATAATTACTTAAAAAATGATTAAGTACTGTATTAAAAATTTGTAATAACATCTCTTAAATAAAAACACTAATTATTTTTTTAAAATACTTTTAACTATCGGCTTACCAATTTTCACAGCAACTCCAGCCACAGCTACTAATAAACTTGCTACGGCGAAACCTTTTTTTGCATTATCAGCAGCCTTATCAACTTTTTTATGATCTTCCTTATTTAGTTTCTTTGGTTGAAATCTCTGTGCCATTTTCAATTACCTCCACCAATTGTTCACCACTGATTGTTATTTTCAAGCAATCATATGTAGTTCCTTCTTTAATACATAGCTGTTTTTCTGTTGACAAATATTTAGCTGCATTTTCATATAATTTTTGAAACTCTGAATCTTTGTGAGCGTATTCTATGGTTTTTAATTTTGAATAATCCAAACTGTTGATTTTTTCGATATTCATATCAAAAACTTTCTGAGCATTTTCATTGTCACC
Source organism: Ruminococcus sp. (assembly GCF_045129435.1). Taxonomy (GTDB): domain Bacteria; phylum Bacillota; class Clostridia; order Oscillospirales; family Acutalibacteraceae; genus Ruminococcoides. The sequence goes on from NZ_JBGVJL010000174.1 coordinate 1,332, forward strand.
TATCAGTATATAAGAATTTGCTAACATTCGTGTTGCTTCAAGATATAAGTTGTAATATTCTTGAATTTCATCGTATTCATTATCTCTTTTGCTAAGATAATCATTTGATACCATAGATTTAAGAAATTGAGCCAGTCCTGTTTTGGGAATTGGTTTAAAGTCTGTTACCCTTCTTTTGAAGGCTTCAAAAATTTGATTTTGAGCAACCATTATATTGTTCATTGCATTTAACAAGGCTACGTTTCTGATATTCTCATCTTTTTGAGAAAGAGCGAGAATTACACCTTGTCTTCCAGCTTCAAGCAATCCTATTCTGTCATCTAATTGTCCATGCTCAATTCTTTGCACAACCAGAAGAGTCTCTTCAAGTTTTGCTGATAATTCATTTATTTGCTGTTGCAAATACAAGTTTTGATAATTATTTGTAATATCTCTTACAGGATTACCTTGGATACACTCTTTCTTTTTTATTGGAAGCGGAGTAACAATTTTTTCCCTACCATCTGCACTAAGTTCCATAAGAGTGGGCCACTGTGTTCCTGTTTTAGAGTTTTCCATTATCCAATATTTGCCAGTTTGAAAACCGCCTTGCAATTCAGCAGGAATTTGTACAACATATTCTGTACCTTTTTTTATATTATGTAAAAGTGAGGTAAGATCAACATATTGAAGTACTTTGTTTATTGCTCCTTTAAAATCAATATAAAAAGTTGATGAACCAATATTCAACACTTTTTTATAGATTATTTCATTTTTCTCATTTTCTTGTTCTGTTAGTTTGTTATCAGTTTTAATCAAGTTATCCATAATTCATCTCCTCATAATCATTTTGATTAGTTAAAAATTAATATAAGAGTAATTTGATATACTACCAATACTATAATTTTAGAGCATTTCTTATTTTATTAAGTTCAAATCTGTTTTGATTTTATCCTTAAAACTGAAGCGGTATCGAAAAAACGATACCGCTAAATTTATGCCATATTAAAATTACTCAATACCGAGGAGCTTTTTAGAAGCCTCTACAAGGCTGTCTTTAATGCTCTCTGCATCGTCATAGCTTTTGCCAACAGCTGTGATATAAGCCTTAATCTTTGGCTCTGTACCGCTTG
>NZ_JBGVJL010000175.1:0-8843 GCF_045129435.1 Ruminococcus sp.
AACCTATTCTTTCCTTGATGAAATTACAGGAAAGGCTGATTCCGAAAATTCAGCGGAAAATAAAGATGCTGATACAGAAGGCAAAAACGAAGATTCACAGCCTACAAAAAATCCGCCTGTTACATTTGAACACGAAAATTCAAATATAGACAGCGGCAGATTTAAACTTTATCGTGAGTCAATAGACTTGTTTAAAATTTCGCCTGTATTTGGAATAAGCAACGGCAACATTGTCTTTTACAGTCAGGAATACGCAAACGGTACTCTGAAATATACTTATCACAACAACGACTTACACAACGGATTTTTAACAATTCTCGTTTCAACCGGTGTGCTTGGTTTTGTTATTTTCGGTATATTCGGTTTTCGCTTTGCAAAACACGCCGCACAGCATTTGTTCTTGCAGAAAAAGACATTTAAAAATGACGCTTATCCTTGTATGTTTGCATTTTTAAGTGCTTATCTTTTCTATGCGTTGTTTGAAAAAGCGTTGCTTTATGACATTTCATTTATGGTAATGTGGTTCTGGCTGATTATGGGCTACACAAGCTGCTATATTGCAAAGTTTGAGCCAATGCTTGAAACACGCTATTTATTCCATCAAAAAAGACTCCGCAGAAGTCTGCTTTGATACTTGTATATTTACAATTTTTAGGCTATAATAACCGTAGGTATGTTTACCTGCGGTTTTTATTTTTCTGAAAAGGAATTGATATAAATGAAATACGGTTTTGTAAAAGTGGCGGCAGCTACCCCTAAAATCAGAGTATCCGACTGCAAAAGAAATGCAGACGCAATCATTGCTCAGATTAAAGAGGCTAGTCTTGAGGGTGCCGCACTTATAAATTTTCCCGAATTATGCATAACAGGCTACACTTGTAGCGATTTGTTTTTACAGCAGACTCTTCTTAAAGCCGCTGAAAAATCGGTATATAGAATTATTGAGGAAACCAAAAATCTAAATATTCTTTCGATTGTGAGCGTTCCGGTGGCATTTAGAGAGGCACTTTATAATTGTGCGGCGGTTATTTTTAAGAGCAAATTGCTCGGTCTTGTGCCAAAGGTAAATATTCCGAATTACTCCGAATTTTATGAGGCAAGACACTACACAAGCGGAAAAAATACAGATTTTGAACTTTCATACGCAGGTCAGCAAACTGTGCTTACGGATAAGGTATTATTCCAGAACAGCAATATGCCTGAGTTTACAGTAGGTGTTGAAATTTGCGAGGACTTATGGGTGGCTCAGTCGCCGTCTATCGCTTTGGCAAAGTCGGGTGCAACTATAATCTGCAATCCGTCAACCTCTGACGATACCATCGGCAAGGCTGAGTACAGACGCTCACTTGTGAAAATGCAGAGCGGTAAGCTTTGCTGTGGATATATTTACACAGACTCGGGATTTGGCGAAAGCACAACAGACACGGTTTATTCCGCTCAGAATATAATATGTGAGAACGCTTCTTTGCTCAGCGAGAGCGAACGCTTTACCACAGGCATTACTTATGCCGACATTGATGTGCAAAAGCTTATGGGTGAACGCAGAAGAATGAGTACATTCTATTCCGACAGCGAAAATATCAGAAGAATTTATTTTGATATGCCGATTACAGACACTAAGCTTGCACGCAAGTTTGAACAGACTCCGTTTGTGCCTTCTGCAAAAGATGACCTCAGCAGAAGATGTAAGGAAATTATCACAATGCAGGCAACAGGTCTTGCTACAAGACTTGCTCACACAGGCATTAAGAATGTAGTTTTAGGCTTGTCCGGCGGACTCGACAGTACACTTGCACTCATCGTGTGTGTTCACGCTTTTGATATGCTCGGTATTGACAGAAAGAACATTCACACAGTAACAATGCCTTGTTTTGGTACAACAAAGCGTACCAAATCAAATGCCGAAAAGCTCGCTGAAGCTTATGATGTTTCTTTTGAAGAAATAAACATCACAGCGGCGGTAAGACAGCACTTTATTGATATTAAACACGATGAAAGTGTAACCGATATTACCTATGAAAATTCACAGGCAAGAGAGCGTACCAAAATTTTAATGAATCTTTCAAACAAATACGGCGGTCTTGTAATCGGCACCGGCGATTTGTCGGAGCTTGCACTTGGCTGGGCGACCTATAACGGCGACCATATGAGTATGTATGCGGTAAATGTTTCTATCCCAAAAACTTTAGTGCGTTATCTCACAGCCTATGAAGCAGAAATCAGCAGCGGCGTGTTAAAAGAAGTTTTGCTTGATGTACTCGACACACCTGTAAGTCCTGAGCTTTTGCCGCCTGATAAAAACGGTGAAATTGCTCAGAAAACCGAAGATGTGGTAGGTCCGTATGAATTGCACGATTTTTTCCTTTATTACTTTGTTCGTTTTGGATTTACTCCGTCAAAAATCTACTACCTTGCAAAGCGTTCGTTTGCAGGCAAGTATGACAACGATACTATTAAAAAATGGCTGTTTACATTCTTAAAGAGATTTTTCTCTCAGCAGTTCAAGCGTAGCTGTCTGCCGGATGGTCCAAAGGTTGGTTCGGTAACGCTTTCTCCTCGTTCAGACTGGAGAATGCCGAGTGACGCAAGTGTGAGAATGTGGCTTGATGAGCTTGAAAATCAGTAATTCTGAAATTCAAGGGGGCATTTTGTGAAATATTTTATTAAACGAGATGTTTGTGCGGATTTTGGTGCTTTTGAAATTTACGATGAATCGGGTATTGAAAAGTATCTTGCGGAGTTTTCAAAAAGCAAGCGAAGTCGAAAAATCATTATTCACAGCATAAACGAAACCTTTGTAAAAATCAGATGCTTGCAAGTATCTAATATTATCGCCTGCAATATTAACGCGGGTGGTAAAAAGATGCGACTTTTAATGGGCGTGAATCACAACGAGCTTATTTGTATGTGTTCAGGTGTAAACTGGAAAATCTGCGGTAATGTGGCAGAAAAAAGTTTTTCTGTTTTAGATGTTGATAACTCCGTTATAGCAACGCAAAAAAGAGTTTTTTCACGCACAGAAAGCTATGAGCTTGATGTGTATTCACCTCAAAATGAACTGTTATGTATATCAATGGCGGTTTGCATAAATATGCTCAATACAGTTGACAATCCCGTCAGACAGGCGGTATAATTATTAAGTACCCGAAATCTGTCGGGTTATAAAGTATAGATTCACAGGGGAGGATTTATTATGGACAGATTACTACAGCTTTTAAGCACAAACTCAGGCTTTACTACTGCCGAAATAGCGACAATGCTCGGTGAGCCGGAAGATTATATTAAAGCCCAGATTAAAGAGTATGAAACTCAGGGCATTATCAAGGGTTATCAGGCGGTTGTAAACTGGGAAAATACCAAGGAAAACTATGTTGAGGCACTTATTGAGCTGAAGGTTACTCCTAAAAAGGATGCAGGCTTTGACGAGATGGCGAAAATGTGCATGGCGTTTGACGAGGTAGATTCTGTTTATCTTATGGCTGGTACATATGATTTTGCTCTTATTGTCAAGGGCGAATCTATGCAGGACATCGCTATGTTTGTATCTAAAAAACTCTCCACAATCGACGGAGTGCTTTCAACAGGCACACATTTCATTATGCGTCGCTATAAAGACAGCGGAATGAATCTCATCGATTTTGAAGGGTCGGATGAGAGGAGTTTAATTCTGTGATTGACTATTCAAAATACTTAAATAATTCTATACAAGAAATAAAACCATCAGGTATCCGTAAATTTTTTGACATTGCAAGTGAAATGGACGATGTTATTTCACTCAGCATAGGCGAACCTGATTTTCAGACACCATGGCATATTCGTGAGGAGGGTATAAACTCTCTTAAAAACGGCAAGACATGGTACTCACCAAACCGAGGCTTTGCTCAGCTGCGAGATGAAATTGCCAACTACTACAACAGACGCTTTAATATTTCATATGAGGGTAAAACTCAGGTGCTTGTTACTGTTGGCGGCAGCGAGGCGATTGACCTTGCTTTCAGATGTATGGTTTCCGAGGGTGACGAGGTAATTATTCCTGAGCCGTCATTTGTTTGCTATGAGCCGCTTACTCATATGGCAGGCGGTAAGGCTGTTATTATTAACACCAAGGCAGAAGACGAATTCAGACTCAAGGCAGAGGATCTTGAAAACGCTATTACCGACAAAACAAAGCTTGCTGTTTTGCCTTTCCCAAATAACCCGACCGGTGCTATTATGGAAAAGAAAGACCTTGAGGCTGTTGCCGAGGTAATTAAAAAGCACGATTTGTTTGTGCTTTCAGATGAAATCTACAGTGAGCTTACATACGGCGGTAAAAATCATATTTCTATCGCATCTATTGACGGTATGTACGAGCGTACTGTAGTTATCAACGGCTTTTCAAAATCATATGCAATGACAGGCTGGCGACTCGGCTATGCTTTAGGTCCTGTGCCGATTATTGCACAGATGACAAAGCTTCATCAGTACGGAATTATGTCAGCACCTACTACAGCCCAGTATGCAGCTATTGAGGCTTTACGGAACGGTGATCCCGATGTAGTAAATATGCGTAACGAGTACGATATGCGTCGCCGTCTTGTGGTTGATTCATTCAATGCAATGGGACTTACCTGCTTTGAGCCTTACGGTGCTTTCTATGTATTCCCTTGTATAAAAAGTACAGGAATGACCTCTGAGGACTTCTGTACAAAGCTTATTATGGACAAGCATGTTGCCGTTGTACCGGGTACAGCCTTTGGCGAATGTGGCGAGGGATTTGTGAGAGTTTCTTACTCTTACTCATTAAATCACCTTAAAACTGCCTTACAGCGTATCAAGGACTTTATAGAGGAGCAAAAAAATGGAGATTAAGGTTCTTGCACCTGCAAAAATCAATCTTACGCTTGATGTTACAGGCAAGCGACCCGACGGTTATCACAACATTGCAACAATAATGCAAAGTGTTGATTTGTACGATACAATTACCATTACCGACAATGACAGCGGTAAAATTACAATTTCCTGCAATTACGACGGCGTGCCTTGTGATGAAAAAAATATTTGCTACAAGGCAGCGGAAAAGTTCTTTATAGCCACACGCAATGAGGGACAGGGAGTACACATTGATATAGACAAGATTATTCCCACTCAGGCAGGACTTGCAGGCGGCAGTACCGATGGTGCGGCTGTACTTATGGGACTTAATAAAATGTTTGATGCATTTTTAAAGCCGGAGGAACTGCACGAAATTGCTGAAAAAATTGGTGCAGATGTTCCGTTTTGTCTAGTTGGCGGTACAAAATATGCCACAGGAATTGGCACAACTCTCAAAAAAATGCCAAATTTCTTAGCTTCTCACATTGTTATTTGTAAGCCTGACAGCGTTAGCGTTTCTACCGCTGAGGCATACAAAAAAGTGGATGCGTTAAATCCGCACCCACTTTATACCGATGAAATGATAAAGTCGCTTTTCAGCAGGGATATGTTCAGAATTACCTCTACTCTTTTTAATGATTTTGAACTTGCCTTACAGCTTGAAGAGGTAAACGATATTAAAAGAATTATGTACAAACGCAAGGCACTTGGTGCAAGTATGTCAGGCTCAGGCTCGGCAGTTTTTGCGGTATATAATTCAGAACGCAAGGCTAAAAAATGTGTTGATGCTTTAAAAGAAAAATACGATAAAGTTTTCCTTTGTCATCCAACAAAAGAAGGCTGTAAAATAGTCTGATTTATATCAGACTATTTTTTTGTCCTCCTCTGCTTGCAGGAACATTAACAGAAAGCCTGCAAAAAGAAGTATGCAACTGCACCAGATTGTGTATTGCTTCCAAAAGCCGATTATAATATTTTCAATAACCGCACCGAGTGCAAAGAAGAAAATTACACCGTAATAAATAAGTGATTTTCTAAGACATTCCTTGTCTTTGTTAAAAATAAAGTTAAATAAATTTTGTGTGCCGGAACGCAGATTGCCAATGCACATTGTAGTGGCAGAGGCATTTCCTTTTACCTTTCTGAAGCTTTCAACTTGAATGCCGCAGGCAAAGGAAACCAGCGAATTTGCAATAAGATTATATCTTTGAGAAATAAATCCCACAGAAAACAAAATCACACATTCAAGCAATACTGTGTATTGTCGCCAATGAAGAATATTATCTAATGTGCAAAATCTATGTACAAGCTCGGCGAGTATAATTCCAAAGGCAAATGCAATTACAGGAAAAAGGTATTGCAGCATTTTTGAGTAGTTGCCCTCGGACAGATTGATTGCAAGCAAAATGATGTTGCCCGTCTGTGCATTTGCGAATACTTCACCACGAAAGGTATAGGTGTAGGCGTCCATAAAGCCACCGGATACCGCAAGCAGTATTGCAAGTCGGCGTGACTCAGAAATTTGTCCTCTTAAATTTTTCATAATCTATTCCCCTTAAAATTTTTCCATTTGTATTATAGTACTTTTTATAAAAAATGCAAGTCATTATATAAGAAAAATTGTACTTGTAAATATGTTACTATTTGATATAGTTTTAAACTATAGATAATACTGAATTTTAAGTATTAACACTATTTCAAGGATTGATGTATAATATGTACAGATTTAATTGAGAGGATTTGTAGATATGAAAACTTCAATAATTGGTTATCCGAGAATAGGAAAACTTCGTGAACTTAAATTTGCAAGCGAAAAATATTTTAGAAATGAAATTGAGCAGGCAGAGCTTTTTGATGCAGCAAAAACATTAAGAATTGAAAATCTTACCGAGCAAAAAAACAGCGGACTTGATTTTATACCGTCAAATGATTTTTCTTTTTACGATGGTATGCTTGATACAGCTTTTCTTTTAAATGCTGTTCCGGACAGATACAAGAAATTATGTTTATCTCCGCTTAATGAGTACTTTGCGGCTGCAAGAGGTTATCAAGGCGAAAAGGGCGATGTAAAAGCACTTGCAATGAAAAAGTGGTTTAATACAAATTATCATTATATGGTGCCTGAAATTGATGATAATACAGTATTAAAATTAGCTGATAATAAGCCTTTTGAGCTTTTTAATGAAGCTTTGAAAATCGGAGTAAAAACAACTCCTGTTATTATCGGTCCATATACTTTCCTTACACTCGCAAGATATATCGGTACAAAATCTAAAGAAGATTTTGCAGACAGCATTGCAGAAGTTTATGCTCAGATTATCTGCAAATTAGCAGAAATTGGTGCTGAATGGTTACAGCTTGACGAGCCTTGCCTTGTAAAGGATATGAGCAAAGGTGACATTGAGTTCTTTAATGCACTTTATACTAAGATTCTTGGTAATAAAAATGGCATTAAAATTCGCCTGCAAACATATTTTGGCGATGTAAGAGATTGCTACAATAAAATTTGTGCTCTTGATTTTGACGGAATCGGTCTTGATTTTATTGAGGGCAAAAAAACATTTGAGCTTATTAATAACAATGGTTTTCCAAGTGACAAGGTGCTTTTTGCCGGTGTTGTAAACGGAAAGAATATCTGGAAGAATAACTACGAAAAAACAGTAAATATCTTAAAAGAATTGCAGAGTAAGTCAATTAATACAGTAATCAATACTTCCTGTTCTCTTTTGCATATTCCATACACACTTAAAAATGAAACCAAGCTTTCTGATGAGTACAAAACTCATTTTGCGTATGCAAGCGAGAAGCTTGTTGAACTGGCTGAGCTCAAAAAAATTATTGCTGCTGAAAATTACAGATATTTGCCCGAATATAAAGCAAATATCGCTCTTTTTGCTCAGGCAAGAAGCGGTTGTCATACAAATGTAAAAGAAAAAGTAAATGCTTTGTCTGAAAAAGATTTTACAAGATTACCTGCGTTTGCTGAGCGTGAGAAAATTCAGAAAGAAGAATTCAATTTACCTCTTTTACCTACAACGACTATCGGTTCTTTTCCTCAGACTTCTGATGTCCGTTTAACAAGATCGTCATACAAAAAAGGCAATATTTCCGAAAGCGACTACGAAGAATTTATGAAAGAAAAAATTGCCGAGTGTATCAAACTTCAGGAAAACTTAGGACTTGATGTGCTTGTTCATGGTGAATTTGAAAGAAATGATATGGTAGAATATTTTGGCGAATGTCTTGACGGATACATCTTTACAGAAAAAGCATGGGTACAGTCCTATGGTACAAGATGTGTAAAACCGCCGGTTGTGTGGGGTGATATTTCAAGAGCAAAGCCAATGACCGTAAAATGGTCAACCTATGCTCAGAGCCTTACAGAAAAACCTGTTAAGGGTATGCTTACAGGTCCTGTTACAATACTCAACTGGTCTTTCCCAAGAGAAGATATTTCTCTTAAAGAAAGTGCATATCAGATTGCCCTTGCAATTCGTGATGAAGTGCTCGACCTTGAAGCAAACGGAATTAAAATTATTCAGATTGATGAAGCGGCATTAAGAGAAAAGTTACCATTACGCGGATGTGACTGGAACAAAGAATACCTCGACTGGGCAATAAATGCTTTTCGCCTTGTACATAGCGGAGTAAAACCTGAAACTCAGATACATACCCATATGTGCTATAGCGAGTTTGCCGACATTATTGAAGATATTGATAATATGGACGCTGATGTAATCACATTTGAAGCAAGCCGTTCTGACCTTACACTTCTTGATGTGTTAAAGGCTAAAAACTTCCGTACAGAGGTAGGCCCCGGTGTTTATGATATTCATTCTCCAAGAATTCCGACAGTAGAGGAAATTAAGTCAGCGATAAATAAAATGCTTTCTAAGGTATCATATAATAAATTGTGGGTGAATCCTGATTGCGGTTTAAAAACAAGAGGTAACGAAGAAACTGTGCAGAGCTTGAAAAATCTTGTTGAA
>NZ_JBGVJL010000176.1:0-2698 GCF_045129435.1 Ruminococcus sp.
CAAAGTGCAGGTGGAATAAACAAGCCTGCCGCCTTTTTTAAGATATTTTGCACTTTCGCAAAGAATTTTATACTGAATTTGCGGAAGGTCAGTATCAATAAGATTTTCCTTATAGCGAATTTCAGGCTTTCGTGAAAGCACACCAAGCCCACTGCACGGAACATCACAAAGGATTCTGTCAGCCGTTGGCAAAGACTTATCATCAGCCGAGCCGTCACGCAGACAGGTTTCTACAATATCAATGCCAAACCGCCTTGCACCTTTTGCAATAAGGCTTAGCTTATGCTCGTACATATCGCAGGCGATTATTTTTCCGCTGTTTTGCATATATTGAGCAGTTGTAAAGGTTTTTCCACCCGGTGCCGAACATATGTCAAGCACAGTCTGACCCTTCTCGGCAGAAAGAAAATACGCACAAAGCTGCGAGGATAAGTCCTGAATATGAAGCAAACCGCCTTTATAAGCTTTAAGCCTTTCTATAGAGCCTGTGTCGGCAATTCGGACTGCATTTTCCGGGAAATCAACCTTTTCAGCTTTAACCTTGTCCTGTGAAAGCAAATCTATAAGGTCACTTGCTGTTGTCCTGAGTGTATTAACCCTTGCGTAAATATTCGGTCTGCCGCTAAGGTGCTCAAGAATACCCTTTGCGTTATCCTCTCCATAAGACTCAAGCCAAAGCTTTACAAGCTCCTGTGGGCAAGAATATTTTACCGAATAGTATTTTAATTTATCCTTTGAATCAGGATACTTGATTTCACAATTATCTCTTGCAAAGCTACGCAAAATTGCATTTATAAAGCCTGAGGACTTCTGTAGCTTCTGTTGTTTTGCAAGCTTTACGCTTTCGTTTACAGCGGCACTCTCCGGTACTTTATCCATAAATGCCATTTGCAAAAGTCCAAGGCGAAGAATAATTTTTGTTTTTAACTCAATTTTCCTTAACGGAATTTTAGAATACTGTCTTATGATGTAGTCAAGTGTGATTTTACGCTCAAGCACACCGTACACAAGGGCGGAAGTAAATGCCGAGTCAAGAGGTGAAAGTTCGCCCTCTTTTACGGCATTGTTAAGTGCAATGTTTGAGTACGCTCCGTCCTGTTCTATTTTTAGCAATACCTTAAATGCAGTTTTGCGTGAATTAGCCATTTAAAAATCTCTTTTCTTATCTTCTTCTGTTATTTGCAATAACTAGCAATCTTACAAGCTGTAAAATAGCTGTAAGTGCCGATGCAACATAGGTCATAGCTGCCGCCTGTAGTGTACGTTTTGCACCTGTATATTCGTCACCAAAAAGCAAGTTGCCGTTTCTTATTGTTTCAAGTGCTCTTTTAGAAGCATTGAACTCAACAGGAAGTGTGGCAATGGTGAACAGTACAGAAAAGCCGAATAATGCTATACCTATATAAAGCATAATAAAGCCAATCTTTGCATAAAAGCAAAGACCTAATACTATTAAAAACCAACTTAATTTTGAGCCGACATTTGCCATTGGAAGAATTGCGGAACGAATTTTGTTCGGCAAATAGTTCTGTGCATGCTGAACTGCATGACCTGCCTCATGACAAGCAACACCAACAGCCGCAACGGTTGTTGCACCATATACACTGTCGGAAAGTCTTATTACATTTGTGCGTGGGTCAAAATGGTCGGTAAGGTTTCCTGCCACTCTTTCAATACGCACACCCTGCACACCGTTTTGTCTTAAAACAAACTCAGCGGCTTGTGCACCTGTCATATTCCTTGAATTTGGAATATTGGAATATTTAGAAAAGGTAGAAGAAACATTAATCTGACAAATTAATGAAATAATTATGCAAGGAAGAACAAATACAACATATGTCCAGTCAAAATGATAAAACATAAAAATTCTCCTTTATTATAAATCAAAGCTGTCACCGATATTAAGCTTGTGACCTGCAAGGAAAGCAGAGGACGGCATACGCTTTTTGCCCTCAGGCTGAAGCTCAAGAATTTCAACCGAACCGCTGCCACAGGCAACAACAAACGGCTTTGTGCTGATTATTGTACCCGCCTTTCCGCTTTTTTCGCACACCTTAGTGGAATAAATTTTAAGTCTTTTGCCCATAAGCTCAGCAGTTGCAACAGGCCATGGGTTAAGTCCACGCACCTTATTATGCACCTCATTTGCCGATTTTGTAAAATCAATCGGGCAAAGTGACTTATCTATTTTAGAAGTATGAGTAGCCTTGCTTTCGTCCTGCTTTATCGGTGTGATTTCACCTTTTTCAAGCATATCAAGAGTTTTTATAATCAAATCTCCGCCAAGAATACTCAGTCTGTCAAAAAGTTCTCCTGAGGTTTCATTCTCACCGATTTCAGTTTCAATTACTGTTAAAATATCGCCTGTGTCAAGTCCCTCTGCCATCTGCATTGCCGTAACACCTGTCACCTTGTCACCGTTAAGAACCGACTGCTGAATAGGTGCCGCACCTCTGTACTTTGGCAAAAGCGAGCCATGAATATTGATACAGCCGTATTTTGCACTTTCAAGCACAGCCTTTGGCAATAGCTTGCCGTAAGCCGCAACAACAATAACATCGGGATTATAGCTCTTGATTATTTCAAGCGGTTCTTCGGATTTAAAGGTAGTCGGCTGATAAACGGGAATAGCAAGTTCTGTTGCACAAACCTTTACATCAGGCGGAGTAAGCACCATTTTTCTGCCCTTTGGCTTATC
>NZ_JBGVJL010000177.1:0-19447 GCF_045129435.1 Ruminococcus sp.
ATATGTATCTGCTCCACCATGAGGAGATTGAGTCGCTTGCAAAGAATATTCCAAATGTAAAGCGTATTCGTTTCTTTATGACATTCGGTCAGAGCTACCTTACACATATGAAGTGCCTTGAAAATGTAGGTATGCTTTCAACTGAGCCTGTTATGTATGAGGGCAGAGAGATTGTGCCGATTCAGTTCTTAAAGGAGCTTTTGCCTGACCCGGCTTCTCTTGGCCCACGCACAAAGGGCAAGACAAACATCGGCTGTATTTTCACAGGTGTTAAGGACGGTAAGGAAAAGACAATTTACATTTATAATATGTGCGACCATCAGGAGTGCTACAAAGAGGTTGGTTCACAGGCGGTATCCTACACAACCGGTGTACCGGCAATGATTGGTGCTTCACTTGTACTCAGTGGTCAGTGGAAAAAGCCGGGTGTATATAATGTTGAGGAGTTCGACCCGGACCCATATATGGAGGCACTCAACAAATTCGGCTTGCCTTGGGTAGTTGACGAAAACCCTGCAACAGTAGAGTAAGCTTATGAAATTTTCAGAATTAAAAACACCCTGCTATGTAATAGATGAGCAGAAGTTAATAAAAAACCTTGAAATTCTAAAAAGTGTGCAGAACAGAACAGGCTGTAAAATTTTGCTTGCACAAAAGGCTTTTTCAGCATTTTGCGTGTATCCGCTTATGGCAAAATATTTGTCGGGCACAACCGCAAGCGGACTTTACGAGGCAAAACTCGGATATGAATGTTTTGGTAAGGAAACTCATATTTTTGCACCTGCCTTTAAAGAGGAGGACTTTGACGAGATTTTAAAAATCTGCGGTCACATTGTGTTTAACTCATTTTCTCAGCTTGAAAAGTACAGGAGTAAATGGCAAAATTCAAATGTAAGTGTTGGAATCCGCTTAAATCCTGAGTTTTCTACACAAGAGGGGCACGAAATTTATGACCCGTGTGCATATGGCTCAAGACTTGGAGTTACAAAGGCAAATTTCAGAGAGGATTTGCTTGATGGTGTAGAGGGCTTTCACTTTCACACACTTTGCGAGCAGAATTCCGATGATTTAGTATCTACCTTCAAGGCGGTTGAAGAAAAATTCGGTAAGTATTTTTATAATGCAAAATGGCTGAATTTTGGCGGCGGACATCATATTACAAGGGCAGATTATGATATTGAGGCACTTGTAGAGCTTATAGATTATGTGCAGAAAAAGTATGATGTAGAGGTGTATCTTGAGCCGGGAGAGGCAGCGGCACTGAATGCGGGCTACCTTATCACAGAGGTTATGGATATTGTGCATAACGGACTTGATATTCTCATTCTTGACGCATCTGCTGCCTGCCATATGCCTGATGTACTTGAAATGCCGTACAGACCACCGCTTAAAGACAGCGGAGAGCCAAACAAAAAGGCATTTAACTATCGCCTTTCCTCATGCACATGTCTTGCAGGTGATGTTATTGGTGACTACAGCTTTGACAAGGAAATCAAGGTGGGCGACAGGCTTGTGTTTGAGGATATGGCAATCTATTCAATGGTGAAGAACAACACCTTTAACGGTATGCCGTTGCCGTCTATCGTGATTATGCATGATGAAAATAACTGCGAGCTTGTCAAAGAATTTTCATATAAAGATTTTAAAGAGAGGCTTTCTTAAATGAGCTTTGAGTATATAAAAAAATACCCGACAGACGATAATTTTTTTATGCCGGCTGAATTTTCAAGACACAGTGCAACCGTTATGATATGGCCGCAAAGACCGGGCAGTTGGTGCTATGAAGCAAAATATGCCGAAAAGGTTTTTGCTGAAATCATAGAGAAAATTGCCGAATACGAAAAGGTGTATGTGATTGCAAGTAAGGAAAAATTTGTACACGCTAAGGAAATGCTTGTGAGCGTGAAAAATGCCGAGGTTTTAAAAATTGACTCAGATGATGCATGGGCAAGAGATACCGCACCAACCTTTGTAGTAAACAACAAAGGTAAACTCTGTGGTATTGACTGGCAGTTTAACGCATGGGGCGGAGAGTATGACGGACTTTATGCCAACTGGCAAAACGACGATGCAATTCCGTACAAGCTTTGTAAAAGTCTGGGTATTTCTCTGTATGATGCACACCCGTTTGTACTTGAGGGCGGTTCAATTCATACTGACGGAGAGGGTACGCTGATTACTACCGAGGAATGTCTGCTCAGCAAGGGCAGAAACCCTGAGCTTACTAAATCTGAAATTGAAGAAAAGCTCAGAAAATACCTTGGTGTTGATAAGATTATCTGGTTGCCGAAAGGTATTTATAATGATGAAACCAACGGTCATATAGATAACATTTGTGCTTTTGTTGCACCTACTGAGGTGGTGCTCGCTTGGTGTGATGACAAAACCGACCCGCAGTATGCAATTTCAAAGTCTTGTCTTGAGGTGCTTGAAAATACACTTGACGCAAAGGGCAGAAAAATCAAAGTTCATAAACTCCCTGTCCCTAAAGTACCTGTTACTGTTACAGAAAAAGATTTACAGGGCTACAGCTTTGAGGAGGGCGAGGACACAAGAGAGCTTGGTGAAAGACTTGCCGCATCATATGTGAATTTCTATTTTTGTAATGACGCTGTCATTTTGCCACAGTTTGGCGGGGAAAACACAGAGAGTGACAGGCTTGCGGTAGAAATTCTTGAAAAAGTTTGCAAGGACAGAAAAATTATTCCGATTTATGCAAGAGATATTATTGTTGGCGGCGGCAACATTCATTGTATAACACAGCAAATTCCGTTTGCTAAGGGAGGCAGAGTATGAGAAAGGTCAAAGTGTCGGCAGTTCAGATGAAATGTACACAGAATGTTCAGGAAAACATAAAAAATGCCGAAAGACTTGTGCGACAGGCAAAGAGCGAGGGAGCGAACATCGTGCTTTTGCCGGAGCTTTTTGAAAGACAGTATTTTTGTCAGGAAAGGCGATACGATTATTACAGCTTTGCAAAGCCGGTGTTTGAAAATGACGCTGTGCTTCACTTTGCAAAGGTTGCAAAAGAACTTGAAATTGTTATGCCAATCAGTTTTTATGAGCGTGACGGAAACCGCCTTTTCAACAGCGTAGCTGTAATTGATGCAGACGGCGAAATACTCGGTGTGTACCGTAAAACTCACATTCCCGACGACCATTATTATCAGGAGAAATTTTACTTTATTCCGGGTGATACGGGATTCAAAACTTTTAAAACTAAGTTCGGTACATTCGGCGTAGGCATTTGCTGGGATCAATGGTTCCCCGAAACCGCAAGAGCGCTTGCATTAAACGGCGCCGAATTGATTTTCTATCCGACCGCTATCGGTTCAGAACCTATACTTGAGTGCGACAGTATGCCGCATTGGAGAAGATGTATGCAGGGCCATTCTGCGGCAAATGTAATCCCCGTAATTGCGGCAAACCGCATAGGCAGGGAAGATGTAACCCCTTGTGACGAAAACGGCAATCAGACTTCCTCACTCGTTTTTTACGGCTCATCTTTCATTACAAACGAAACTGGAGAGATTATTAAATCTGCTTCAAGAGATGAAGAAAATGTACTTACAGCAGAGTTTGACCTTGACGAGATTTTTGAAAACAGACTCGGCTGGGGAATATTCCGTGACAGACGACCTGATTGCTATAAAGTAATAACTGAAAAGTGATTTTGATTAATATAGGAGAAAAATATGTGCTTGATATGCGACAGAATTGAAATGATAAAAAGCGGAACTAATCCATATTTTGTTAAAGAATTGGAAACAGGATATGTAGTAATAGGTGATAATCAGCACTTCTATGGCTATACTTTGTTTCTTTATAAAAATCACAATAAAACAGAGTTGTTTCAGTTGGATATGCCGGAACGCAAAAAGTTTTTGGAAGAGATGTCAATTGTTGCAGAGGCTGTATCAAATGCGTTTGAACCCGAAAAAATGAACTACGAACTTCTTGGAATGGGTGACGCTCATATACATTGGCACTTATATCCACGAAGAAAAGGTGATATTGAAAACTATGGAAACAATGGTAAAGGACCTGTTTGGTGGTATCCAATGGATAAAATGTATAGTGATGATAATCGTCTGTCTGATATAGAATTAGATAAAATGAAGGCAAAATTATTGATTGAATTAGAAAAGCTGTTGTAGAGCAAGCCAATCAGCATTATTTTAAAGAAAAATGCTGATTAAACTTCTGATACATAACAAAATCATACAAACATAAAAACAGAGCAGACTGTAATTTCAAGTCTGCTCTGTCTGTTTTGCAATAAATTATTTATCTGCCTGAATTTTAACGAATTTTTCCTGCATATAGCTGTAAACATCATCGGGTACATTTGTGAATACATAGCATTTGTCGAGATACTCATCACTTGGGAAGATAAGCTCGTTATTTTTAACATCCTCGTCAAGATACTCATCATATGCTTTCTGATTAGGTGTGCCATAATAAAGGTATTCGAAGTTTGCGGCAGCGATTTCAGGTGACTGCATAAAGTTGATGAATTTCTCTGCGTTCTCTTTATTTTTGCTGCAAGTCGGAATACACATTGCATCGTAGAAAAGGTTTGAACCGCTTTCAGGAATAGCGTAGTCAAGATCCTCGTTATTTTCCATCATCATTACAATGTCGCCGCCGTAGTATGGAGCAATAGCTGCTTGACTGTTTTCCATTTCAGTAAAGACCTGATCCATTACATACTTTTTAAGCAAAGGCTTTTGCTCGGAAAGCTTTGCCGCCGCTTTATCAATATCTTCCTTAGTGCAGTCAGCAGGGTTAATACCACAAAGCTGCATTGCAATAGCCATAGCATCTCTGCTGTTGTTAAACATAAGAATGTCACCGCTGAGCGACTCGTCCCAGAGTGCTTCCCATGAGGTTGGCTTTGTTGCAACCTTTGTTTTGTCATAAACCATTGCGGTAATGCCCCATGTGTAGCAAACTGTGTATTTACCCTCAGGGTCGCAGGAAAGATTTTTGAAACGCTCCATAAGATTATTCTTATTAGGAATATTGTTGTAGTCAAGCTCCTGCAGCATATTTTCGCTTATCAGCTTGCTGATCATATAATCAGACGGAATAATTACATCGTAGCTTACATTGCTGTTTTTTAGCATATTGTAAAGCTCTTCGTTGGTTTCATAGGTGGTGTAATTTACCTTGATGTTGTACTCTTTTTCAAACTCATCAATTACATCAAGAACTCCGTCCTCACCGTTTGCAATATATTCGCCCCAGTTATATACATTTACTTCGCCGTCGTAGCTTTTGCCACAGCCTGCCATAGCTGAGCAGGCAGCAGCACCGATAAGTAGAGCAAGGGCAACGCAGCCGAATTTTTTCATTTTTCAATCTCCCTTATTTAAGTTTTATTTCACCTTTTCTTCGTGCTTTTCACGAATATTTATAAGTATCATTACAATAAGAACAGCCAAAAATAAAAGTGCAGAAAGTGCATTGATTTTCGGTGAAATCCTTCTGTGTGTCATTGAGTATATCTCAATAGAAAGGTTCTGGAACTTTGCACCTCTTGTAAAATATGTGATGATAAAATCATCAAGCGAGTAGGTAAAGCTCATTAAAAGTCCGGAGAAAATGCCCGGCATAAGCTCATGAATAACTACCTTATAAAAAGCCTGCCATTGGTTACAGCCAAGGTCAAGAGCAGCGTCATAGATACTCTGATCCATTTTGCGGATTCGTGGCATAACATTAAGCACTACAAACGGCACACAAAAGCAGATGTGTGCAATGAGTACAGTAACAAAGCCCATTTCAAAGTTAAAAAGTACGCCAAGAAATGTAAATAAAAGCATAAGCGATACGCCCATTACAATGTCAGGACTTATGATAGGAATATTGGAAATGCTTTGAATAACAAGTCTTTTTTTGCCTTTGAAATTGCTGATGCCAATAGCTGCGGCAGTTCCGAGAACAGTTGCAAAAATCGAGGCAAGCACCGCAATTATAAGTGAATTGCCGAGTGCATTTATAATGTTGTCATCTTTGAAAAGTTCTTCATACCATTTTAAAGAAAAGCCTTTCCAAACAGTAGTTTTTCCCTCGTTGAATGAAAATATAATAAGTACAAAAATCGGTAGATATAAAAACAGCATTACAAGCGTTGTATATATTTTAGAGGCAATATGTTTGTTTTTCATTATGCAATCGCCTCCTCATCACCGAAGAAATTCATAAGTACAAGGAACACAAGTATAAATACCATAAGTATCAGTGAAATTGCTGAGCCGGTACTCTGGTCTGTCCAGAAAACCTTGTCTATAATGTCACCAATCATAATGTCATTTGTACCGCCAAGATACTGAGCTACAAGGAATGTACTTGCGGACGGTACAAACACAAGCGTGATACCGGAGATTACACCCGGCACACTCAGCGGAAGCACAACCTTGCTGAATACCTTAAAGCCGTTTGAGCCTAAGTCCTGTGCAGCCTCAATAAGCCCTTTGTCAATCTTACTCATTACCGTGTAAATCGGAAGTATCATAAACGGCAGGTATTCGTAAACCATACCAAGCACAACCGCACCTGAATTACCGAGATAAGTGCCGTGTATTCCAAAGAACGAAAGAATAGTGTCAAGTGGGCCGTTTGATTGCAGAATAGTAACCCAAGCATATATTCTCAAAAGGAAGTTCATCCACATAGGAATCATCAAAAGCATATTTACAAGATTCTGCGTTGACGGTTTCATTTTGGTAAGCATATATGCAAGCGGATAGGCAATTACAAGGCAGATTACCGTAGAGATAAGTGCAATCCAAAGCGACCTTAAAAATACCTCACTGTAGAAAAAAGCATTTGAGAATGCATCTAATGAAAAATTACCGTTTTTATCTGTAAAAGCTGTAAAGCCGACCATTACCATTGGAATCATTGTGAATACAGCCATCCAGATTATGTACGGAATAGAGGGTTTGCGTGATTTCATTCTTAACCCTCCTCACCGAGCACTTCAAACTCTGCTTTGTCAAAGTCAAATGACAGCGGTACATAGGTAGCCACCTGCTCGTCTGTGTCGCTTAACATAAGCCACTTTCTTGTGTCTGATTCAAGAATGATTTCGTTATGCTCACCCTTGTAAATTACCGACTCAATATATAAATCGGTAAGGTCGCCGTTGCCGTCACCCGCAAGAGAAAGTGCATCAGGCGGAAGTGTGATTTTCAGCTTTGTGCCCTCAGCAAAATAATGATTTTTAACCTCAATAGTTTCGTCCTCAAATTCAAAGCTGAATGTATTTTCTTCTTCATTTGCAGAGGAAACCGTAATTTCAATTTCATTGTTGTAGAACGGCAAAAGCTTGTTCATAATCTGAATGTTAAACGGAATTACTCTCATACCAATCTGACTGCCAATCTCAGCGGCGGTAGTTGAATGAATAAGTATTTCGCACTTGCCGCACATTACGCTCATTTCATAATGTACGCCCTTGAATGTTGATTTTTCTACTGTGCCGACAAGCTGACCGTTTTCAGGACTTGTAATTTCTATATCCTCCGGTCTGATAACTACATCGACAGGCGTATTTTCGCCAAAGCCTTTATCAACACATTCAAGCTGTTTGCCGAGAATTTCTACTCGACAGTCACCAAGCATTGTGCCGTTCAAAATATTTGCCTCACCGATAAAATCTGCTACAAAGGCATTGAGCGGCTCGTTGTAAATATCCTCAGGAGAGCCTACCTGCTCAACAACGCCGTTGTTCATTACAATAACGGTATCACTCATTGTGAGTGCTTCTTCCTGATCATGAGTAACATATATAAATGTTTTCTGCGAATTCTGCTGAATTTCCTTTAGCCCAAGCTGCATACTTTTTCTGAGCTTTAAATCAAGAGCACCGAGAGGCTCGTCAAGCAAGATTACCTCAGGGTCGCAAACCAAGGCTCTGGCAATGGCAACTCGCTGCTGCTGACCGCCCGATAGCTTTGTTACGGCACGCTTTTCATAGCCTTTAAGGTCAACTACCGCAAGCATTTTTGAAACTCTTTCTTTAATCTCGTTTTTAGGTACTTTTTTAAGCTTTAAGCCAAAAGCAACATTATCAAAAACATTGAGATGCGGGAAAAGTGAATACTTCTGAAATACAGTATTAACATTTCTTTTGTTAGGCGGTGTGCCGTTGATTCTTTTGCCGTCAAACATAACATCGCCGCTTTCAGGCTCAACAAAACCGCCGATAATTCTGAGGGTTGTGGTTTTTCCGCAGCCACTCGGCCCGAGAATAGTAATAAATTCCTTGTCTTTAAAGTTAAGATTTATATGATTTAAAATTACCTCTCCGTCAAATCGGACGAATATATCCCTTAAAGAAATAATGGTATTTTTTTCTGACTGCTCCATTCACGCACCCCTGTTCATATTAATTTTATACGCTTTTATTGCATAACTAAGGAGCGGAGAGTGATGATTGGTAAATCGTAAACCAAGCGAACACCGTCCGCCCCCACAATTGTTGCAATATTGTAAAGACAAAAGCATACTATAAAATTATATTCTTTTTTATGTAAAAAGTCAATTAATATATTATTGTTTTATTCGTTTTAGGCTGAGGTTTTAATTTAGTATCCGAATTTCACATTGTTTTTTCTTTTGCAAAAGTAGAAAAACATATGGTTTATTACAATTTCTTATTTATTCATAGCAAATAAAGCGTATAGTTGTTATTATAACTAAAAATCAATAAACTAATTTGTAGAAATAAAACATATATTTTTGTGGAGTATTTTGGTATAATTAAATGGAAATCAAATACTTGGAAAGGACGGATTTCGTTTATGAGTAAACTAAAAAAGCTGACAAGCGTTGTGCTTGCGGCAACTATCGTTTCTTCTGCTTCTGCAATGATCCTCCCTGCGTCGGCAGCCGAAACCGATAATGCGGTATCTGCCGCAAATAATTTACAAGGTAATGTTCAGGACGGCGTAATTTTACACGCTTTCAACTGGTCATACAAAACAATTAAAGAAAACCTCCCTGCTATTGCAGCGGCAGGCTATTCAACCGTACAGACCTCTCCGGTACAGCAGCCAAAGGATTACTCAGCATCAAGAGATGTTACTGGTCAGTGGTGGAAGCTTTACCAGCCTGTAAGCCTTTCGGTAGCTCAGAACTCTTGGCTTGGTACAAAGGACGATCTTAAAGACCTTTGTGCAGAGGCTGAAAAGTACGGTGTAAAGATTATCTGCGACATTGTTTCTAACCATATGGGCAGCGAAAGCGATGATAATCCTAATATTGTAAGTTCACAGGTCAAGACATATGACCCTGATATTTATGACAATGCAAGCACATTTTTCCGCAACAACCTTATTGTTGTATCAGACAGCAGTGTTAAGAATGTAGTTCAGGGTCACCTCAATTCTTGCCCTGACCTCAACACAAACAGTACAGTAGTACAGGATAAGGTTATTTCACTTCTTAAAGAGTGCATTGACTATGGTGTTGATGGCTTCCGTTTTGATGCTGCAAAGCACATTGAAACTCCTGATGACGGCGAGTACGCTTCTGATTACTGGAAGAATATCACAGAGTCAGCAGGCTCTTACTACAAGGCAAAGACAGGCGATGACCTTTACATCTACGGTGAGATTCTTAACAACTGCGGTTCAGGCAGAAGCTACAGCTCATATACAAAATATATTAATGTAACAGACAACAGAACAGGTGACTCAGTTCTTGCAAATGTTGTAAACGGCAAGGCTTCGGCTGCCGCAAGCTCAAGCTACAAGTCAGGCGTTTCAGGCTCTGATGTAGTATTGTGGGCAGAGTCACACGATACATACGAGGGCGATTCAGGTTCAGGCGGACTCAGCAATTCTTCAAAGGTATCTGACGAAAATATCACAAAGGCTTGGGCAATTGTAGCCGCAAGAAAAGACGCTACTTCTCTTTACTTTGCTCGTCCGGGTGCATCATTAATGGGTGAGGCTGCCGGTGACACAACCTACAAGAGTACAGCAGTTTCTGAAATCAACAAGTTCCATAACCTCTTTGTAGGTCAGAGCGAAAAGCTCGGTGCTGTTGATAATGTTGCTTATGTTGCAAGAGGTACAAGCGGTATTGTTCTTGCTAACTGCGGCGGCAACGAAAAATCAGTAAGCATTTCAGGTACAGGTCTTGCAGACGGTACATATACAGATACAGTTTCGGGTGCTAAGTTTACAGTAGCAAACGGTGTGCTTACAGGCAGCATCGGTTCGACCGGCGTGGCTGTTGTTTACAACGGTACAACAACTCCAAGAAATACCTGCTCAGTAGAGAGTGGCGATTTCAAGGGCGATACACTTACAATCAACCTTGGACTTGACAATGCAACATCAGGTACATATTGTATTGATAATTCTACTCCTGTAACCTACACAGGCAACATTGCAATCAGAGTTGGTTCTGACTACGCTTATGGCGATACAATCAACCTTACTCTTACTGCAACTGACGGCAAAAACACAACAACTACTACATACAAGTATAACAAACAGCAGGCAGCTTCATCAGGCGTATATGTTTTCTTTGCTTCCGAAAAGAGAGAAACAAGCTCAAGCTGGAAAGCACCTTATAATGTTTACATCTATGATGAGGAATCTTCAAAGGCAGAAACTTACAAGGCTTCTAACTGGCCCGGTACAAAGATGAACTACGATACTGCATCAGGCTACTACTATGTAGAAGTTCCTACAACATGTATTGCAACTGACGCAGACGGCAACGAGTATGAGTCAACCTTTGACCTTGCACATTCAGCAAACACAAGAGTTATCTTCAGCGACAGCTCAAATGTAAACTCTGCTCCTCGTCAGTATCCATCTTCAAAGGGACTTAAATTAAACGGTACTTCTAAGATTTTTGGACTTACAAAAACTACTTCTTGGGAGGAAACAACACTTACTCCTACTATCGAGTCACAGCCTGCAACAGAGGTTGTAAGAGATGGCAAAACATATAAGTATGGCGACATCAACACAGACGGAAAGTTCGATGTACAGGATGTAACACAGCTTCAGCTTATCATTTCAGAAGATGTTAAGCCTTCTGATATAGTAAAGATAATCAGCGACCTCAACGGCGACGGTTCTATCGATGTAAGAGATGTTACAATGCTCCAGATGTACATTTCCGGCGAAACTGAGGGTGTTGGCAATGCCGGCAAGGTATATACACCTGTTCAGCCTACACAGCCAACTAACCCTACAAAACCTACTGAGGAAACTAAACCTTCAACAGAGCCAACCACAGCTCCTGCACCTAAGACTTACACACTTTATTTAAAGACACAGCTCCCTTGGATGACATCAATGGGTACAAATCTCTATGCTTTTGATAATGATACAAAGAAGTCATATCAGCTTGAACAGGATACAGATGATTATCCGAATGTATTCAAGGCAGATGTTGACAGCACAGTTACTAATGTAACCTTCTACAGAGCAACTGATATGGTTGACGAAATGAGCAAACCGTCAAGTGCAGGTCCGGTATATAACGCATGGACAGCAAAGGTTGACAGCACAAACAACTGCTACACCCTTGAGAGCGTTGATGAAACTACAGGTGCAGCAACAGCAACAGTTGGACCATATGTTAAGGAAGAAGCTCCTGAATGGACACTTGATGTAGTTTATTTTGACAACTCAAAAACAAAATGGAAAGAAGTATATGTTTACGGTTGGGGCAATGGCCTTTATAACGAAGCATATAAAATGACTCAGATTGAGGGTACAGACATTTGGATGTTTGAACTTCCTGAGCCGATTTATCCTGGTACAGAGTGTTTCCTCTTTAAGAATACTGCAACAACTTGGAATAAGCAAACTAAGAATGTTAAGGCCGTAGAGGGCAACAATCTTTATGATGGCAAAACTCAAAAGTGGGTTGGCACATACGGCGAATAATTAATCAGTTTAATATTTGCTGAAAGATAAAAATAATTTTGCAGGCATACAATTTCGTGTGCCTGCAATTTTTATAAAATTTTTTAATTTACCTCTTGACTTAAAGTCAACTTTAAGTATTATAATACAATCAGGAAGTGATAATTATATATCACACTAAAATTTATTTAATATTAACTTGGAGGTATAATTATGGCTGTAAAACAAACTGCCGGCAGAGATGCACTCGGTGAATTTGCTCCAAAATTCGCTGAGCTTAACGATGATGTTCTTTTTGGTGAGGTATGGTCAAGAGAAGATAAACTTTCACTTCGTGACCGCTCACTTGTTACCGTAACTGCACTTATGGCTCAGGGACTTACCGATTCATCATTTAAGTATCACCTAATGTCAGCTAAAAAGAACGGCATTACAAAAACTGAAATCGCAGAAATTTTAACACACGCTGCTTTTTATGCAGGTTGGCCAAAGGCATGGGCTGCTTTCAGAATGGCAACTGAGGTGTGGGCAGATGATGACGATAATCTCAGCGAAAAAGAAAAATATCAGCAGTCAATTCTCTTTTCAATAGGTAACCCTAATGACGCATTTGCTAAATACTTTATCGGTCAAAGCTATCTTGCACCGCTTTCTACAACTCAGGTTGGCATTCACAATGTAACATTTGAGCCGAAGTGCCGTAATAACTGGCATATTCACAATGCTGATAACGGCGGCGGACAGATTCTTGTTTGCGTTGGCGGCAGAGGCTATTATCAGGAATGGGGTAAAGAGGCTATAGAGTTAAATCCGGGCGATGTTGTAAATATTCCGACAGGCGTTAAGCATTGGCATGGTGCAGCACCGGACAGCTGGTTCTCACATCTTGCAGTAGAAGTTCCGGGTACAAACACCTCAAACGAATGGCTTGAGCCTGTAAGTGATGAAGATTACTCAAAATTAAAATAATTTATTGCATAAAGAAAACCAATAAGCAAAACAAATGCTTATTGGTTTTTTGTTTATCGTTTCTGTTAAAATGTTGGGGTAAGACTGATAAATTACGGCTTGTAACGGTCGGGAAATTTCTGCTTGACTTATTGCAGACTTTATACTCGGAAATAAAAATTTGGTCAACCTTTTTCAAAGGTTGTGGGTGTGGGCAAAGCCCACAATACTTTAGCTAACGCAAAGCTTTGATAGCCAAACAGCTTGCTGTTTGATGGCTTTAGCACAATGGCGAAAGCTTTATAATGCGACAGCAACACAAAAAGCCATTATTCTTTATTAATGAATTATTTCTTTTAAATGGCTGTCGCCTGTTTTGTCAAACTTTGCTTTAGCACACAAACAGCGACGCTGTTTGTGCCTGAAAAATTGCAATAGACACAGCTTTTCTTGGGCGTTGCCCAAACCCACGAGCCTTTAAAAAGGCTCGACCTAAATTTTATGTTAATTATCCAAAGCTTTCTGCTAAACCATAATTTACCACAACTATTGAAAAAAGCCTGTTTATCTTAATCTCTTAAAAAAGTTTTTCAATAGCTCGGCACATTCTTCCTGCATAATACCGCCCTTGCAATTCGGTTTGAAATTATACGGCATCTCAAAAAGATTTGTTATTGTGCCGCAAGAGCCATTCTTAAAATCATATGCACCAAAATACACATTCGGAATGTGTGCATTTATAATTGCACCGGCACACATAGGACAAGGCTCAAGTGTAACATATAATTCGCAGTTCCACAACCGCCATCCGCCAAGTGCCTTGCAGGCATTATTTATTGCATCGGTTTCAGCATGCAGAAGTGCATTTTTTTCTTTTTCTCTCCTGTTTCTGCCTGTAGCAACAATTTCATCATTGAGTACTATCACAGCACCAACAGGTACTTCATCATCATCAAAAGCTTCTTTTGCAAGCTCAAGAGCCTTTTCCATATATTTAATGTTAAACTCACTCATAGTATAAATAATGTACCAATAGTTTCTATAATAAATATTGACACAACCACAATTACACCTGCACTTGTAAAGAAGGATGAAATCTTTTCTTTGAGCGGTAATGAAACTATATTTGAAGTGTCGCTTATGCTGAGAAAGTTTTTATCCTTTTTCATTATATATAGGAAAGCAAGCACACCGAGTACGAGCATAGCAACGAAAAGACTATAATATATAATGTAAAAGGTATGGTTGGTAACAACGCTCTGACTTTGCATTATATCCATAATTACAGAGTAGAAATTGTTGACAAAGTGAATGATGATAGACGGAATAATTGAATTTGCTTTGCAGTCAATGTATCCGAAAATAAGTCCAAGAATGAAAGCGAAAGGAATTTGAATTATATTGCCGTGCATTGCACCAAACATAATTGCAGATGTTATAATAGCAAATGAATTTCCGTATTTTCTGAGTGTTCCCATTAAAATGCCTCGGAAAGCAAATTCTTCGGCAAAGGCCGGGGTAACGGCAGTAGATATAACATACAAAATATTTGTGAATACAGAAGATGATGAGCTATCCATATTAAGGTTGTACTCAAAGCCAAGGGAAGAGAAATTTTGAGTAACAAGGTCAGCCGCAATATTGGCTACCATTGCCAAACCCATTCCCATTGCAGTCATAGCAATCAGCATAGTAGGCTTTACGGATTTTACCTGAATACAATCGCTTATGTGAGTTTTTGACGATTTCAGATAAATCAGAGCCGGTACTACGGCTGATACGACAGCGGCAAGTATTGACATATAATGATAAAACGGTCCGCTCATCATTGAGCTAGTAAAGCTTTCAACATCAAAGCTATTAATATCACCACTTAACATCAATGATATTTCTGCAAAAATAACAAGTCCCGCTACAATGCAGTTCATTGACAGAAAATACGCAAGTACATAAAATCCGAGTCCGCTTGACTTTTTCCTTAAAAGTCTTGTTTCGTATTGCTTTTTCAGCTTTTGCGGATCAACCGGTTTTGGCGGCTGATAAGGCGGTCTGTACTGTGGATTAAATTGTTGTGGCTGCGGCGGATATTGCTGCTGATTATAATATTGATAATTTTGGTATTGCATTTTAATCACTCCAATGGTATAATTTTATCATAGTAAAGAGTATTATTCAAGAAATATTTTCTTAAATATGTAAAAATATTAAAAAATCCCTTGACTTTTAAGGCAAGCGGTAATATAATAATTAGGTACAATAAAGCAAAGCAGAAATGCTTTCACCTGTGGGGTGTCGTCTGCACGGGTCAATACCTTAAACCATATAGTTTATTAGTATTGCAATGCGGACGGAGTATTTCTGTCCGCATTATTTTTTGAATGGTACTTTGGAGGTGCTTAACCATCAGCAAGAAAGATATTCAGATTAACGAGGAAATCCGTGACAAAGAGCTTAGAGTAATCAGCTCAGACGGACAGCAGCTCGGTATTATGTCATCAAAGGAAGCTCTTGCACTTGCAGAGCAGAAAAATCTTGACCTTGTTAAGATTGCTCCACAGAGCGTTCCGCCTGTATGTAAAATTATGGACTATGGCAAATACCGTTTTG
Organism: Ruminococcus sp.; assembly: GCF_045129435.1. Taxonomy (GTDB): domain Bacteria; phylum Bacillota; class Clostridia; order Oscillospirales; family Acutalibacteraceae; genus Ruminococcoides. Next base: position 15,462 of record NZ_JBGVJL010000177.1, read on the forward strand.
AGCAGGCTAAAAGGGAAAAGGAAGCAAGAAAAAATCAGCATGTTGTTGATATTAAGGAAGTCAGACTTTCTTTAAATATTGATACTCACGACTTCAACACCAAGCTTAACAACGCTATCAAGTTTATTAAGCATGGCGATAAGGTTAAGGTGTCTATCCGCTTTAGAGGAAGAGAAATGGGACATCCTGAAATCGGTCTTGAAACAATGAAACGCTTTGCTGACGCTTGTGCAGAGTTTGCCTCAGTAGAAAAGCCTGCAAAGCTTGAAGGTCGCAATATGCTTATGTTTCTTGCACCAAAGTCCAATAAGTAATCACAGCTAAGGAGGATATTTATTATGCCTAAAATTAAAACTCACAGTGGTGCTAAAAAGCGTTTTAAACTTTCTAAGAACGGTAATGTAATCCGTGCACACGCAAACAAGAGCCACATTCTCAACAAGAAAACAACAAAGCGTAAGAGAGGTTTACGCCAGACTGCTGTTACAGATAAGACAAATGTAGCTCAGATCAAGCGTTTGATTCCTTATAAATAATTAACCGCTTGTACTGCTTTTTATTTAATAATAATCGGAGGTAATATATAATGGCACGTGTAAAAGGTGCGATGATGACTCGCAAAAGAAGAAAAAAGGTATTAAAGCTTGCCAAGGGCTACTGGGGTTCTAAATCAAGACATTTCAAAATGGCTAAACAGGCTGTTATGAAGTCCGGCAACTACGCATATATCGGCCGTAAGCAGAGAAAGAGAGATTTCCGTCGTCTTTGGATTACTCGTATTTCTGCAGCTTGCAAGGCTAACGGCACAAACTATTCAACATTTATGAATGGTCTTAAAAAGGCCGGCATTACATTGAACCGTAAGATGCTTTCAGAGATTGCTATTGTTGATCCTAAGGCTTTTACAGCTCTTGTTGAGCAGGCTAAAAACGCTTAATTTAAACTGTAATTGCGTTTGGGTAACACCAAACGCAATTAGCATTTTAGGAGAAAAAAGATGTTATTTGTTACAAGTAAAGATAACAGTAATATTAAAAAAGCTATAAAGCTTAAATCAAGTGCAAAAGAACGCCGCAAAAGCGGTCTTTTTTTGGCTGAGGGACTGCGTATTTGTATGGATGCCGTAAGAAGCGGTGCTGAAATTCAGACATTGTATGTTACAGAAAAAGCATATCAAAAACATAGTGAAGATTTTGCTGTGCTTGAGGCTGCCGCACAAAATACTGTGTGCGTAAGTGAAAATATTTTTGCTTTAATGAGTGACACCCAGTCACCACAGGGCTTTCTTGCTGTTATAAAAACACTTGACAAAACCAACGAGTTTGATACAATAAAATGTGATGGTAAATATTTGGCACTTGATAATGTGCAAGATCCAAGCAATCTTGGCACTGTTTTACGCTCCGCCGAGGCTTTTAATGTAAGCGGAGTGATTTTGTCAAGCGATTGTTGTGATATTTACAATCCAAAGGTTGTAAGAGGCAGTATGGGTGCGGTTTTCAGAATACCTTTTATAACTTATAATTCTATTGAAGAATTTATTAAAGATAATCCAAAGGCGTATTACTATGCCGCTGTGGTAAACAGCGATGCAGAAAGCCTTACGGATGTAAAATTTCAAACTCCTTGCGTAGTTGTAGTTGGCAACGAAGGCAATGGAATAAAAGCAGAAACAGAAAAAGCCTGTGCAAACAAAATAACCATACATATGGAGGGCAAGGCTGAATCTCTCAACGCATCTGTGGCTGCTGCAATACTGATGTGGGAAATGATGAAATGATTTCTGAAAATGCTCGTTATTGGATATGGATTTCAAAAGCTCTTGGCTATAATAATATAAAAGTAAAGAGAATTTGCGAACTTTATAATAATATATCCGAGTTCGTTGATGGCGGTGAAAAAGAGTGGAAGCACTGCGGTATTTTCACGCCAAACGAAATGAAAAAGCTTGCGAATACAAAACTTGCAGTTGCAGATGAAATAATCAAGCGTTGCAATGAGTTAAATTACTCGATAATTTCTATAGATGACGAGCAGTATCCCGACAGATTAAAAAATATTGATACGCCGCCTGCTGTGCTTTATGTAAATGGCTGTCTGCCCGATTTTGACGAGCGTTTAAGCATTGCCATAGTTGGCACAAGGCGTGCTACAAGATACGGTACGGATAATTCCTATAAGTTCGCATATGCTCTTGCAAAGTACAGTGTTGTAGTCGTGAGCGGCGGTGCATTAGGTGTTGACTGTGCATCTCACAGAGGGGCATTGTCTGCAAATGGTATAACCGTATGCGTGCTTGGCTGTGGTATTAACTATAAATATCTTTCTGAAAATGAGGGTATGAGAAATGCCATTGCTCAAAGCGGTGCAGTGATTTCCGAATATGCACCGGACGAACCGCCGCTAAGGTATAATTTCCCTGCACGCAACAGAATAATTTCTGCACTTTCAGATGGTCTTGTGGTTATGGAAGCTGGAGAAAAAAGCGGTTCACTTATTACCGCAAGAACTGCCATAGATCAGGGTAAAGAGGTTTTTGCTCTGCTTGGCAACAACAGTCCGCAGAATGAGGGTTCAAACTCTCTTATCAAAAACGGACTTGCACATCCGGTTACAGATTTTATGGATGTGCTTAATGAATTTAATAATAACAGAGGTTTGTATGTTGAGGACGAAAAGCTTGATTTTGACAGTATCAGCTTTTCTGACCTTGAGGCTGTACCTGTTAAGGGTAAAAAGCTTGTAGCAAATAAAGTTAAACCTAATGTAAACAAAGTTACTTCAAAGCCTGATAAGGCAAAAACTGTCAAAACAAAACCTGCACAAAAGCAAGAAAATAAGTCTGCCCAAAAGTATGAAGAGCAGGCTCAGCCTGTGCAGAAAAATATTTTAGATTTGAAAGCGTCCGGCTTGTCTGATGTAGCCGTAAAGGTATATGGTGCAATCAGCAACGAGCCTGTTCATATAGATAATTTAGTTACCAAACTTGGCTTACCTGTATTTAAAGTGCTTACAGCCCTTACTCAGCTTGAAATGAAAGGGTATGTAACTGCTATACAGGGCAGAAGATATGTATTGAAATAACGGAGGCAGTAAATGTCAGATTTAGTAATTGTTGAGTCCCCGGCTAAAGCTAAAACAATCAAAAAGTACCTCGGCGGTAATTACGAAGTAATTGCGTCTATGGGACATGTCAGAGATTTACCTAAGTCACGACTCAGCGTTGATATAAAGAAAAAATTCGCACCAAAATATGAAATTATAAAGGGTAAAGAAAAGCTTGTTGACGAGCTGAAAGAGCTTGCAGAAAAAAGCGATAAAATTTACCTCGCAACCGACCCTGATAGAGAGGGAGAGGCAATTTCTTGGCACTTAGCTTACATTTTAGGCTTGCCGCTTGATGACAACAATCGTGTGGAATTTAACGAAATCACAAAGAACGGCGTTACAAACGGTATGGCACATCCCCGTTCTATAAATATCGACCTTGTAAATGCTCAGCAGGCAAGGCGTATTCTTGACCGACTTGTAGGCTATAAGCTTAGTCCTTTTATTTCTCAGAAAATCAGAAGAGGACTTTCCGCAGGTCGAGTTCAGTCTGTTGCAGTAAGAATTATTGTTGACAGAGAAGAAGAAATCAGAAAATTCAAGCCTGAGGAATATTGGACTATTGACGCAAAGTTTATCCCAAAGGGCAGCAGAAAGTCATTCTCCGCAACATTGTATTCTGATGCAAACGGAAAAGTAAAAATTGAAAATCAGGAACAAGCAAATAAGATTGAACAGGATCTTGCAGATGCCGAGTATATGATTACAAAGGTAAAGCACGGCACAAGAAGAAAAACCCCGGCACCGCCGTTTATTACATCAACTCTCCAACAGGAGGCTTCACGAAAGCTTGGCTTCCAGTCAAGAAGAACTATGAAGGTTGCTCAGGAGCTTTACGAGGGTGTAGATATTGAGGGTATGGGTGCAACAGGTCTTAT
>NZ_JBGVJL010000178.1:0-13798 GCF_045129435.1 Ruminococcus sp.
ATCTCCTGTCTTTTAGAGCCTGTGTTGCTTGGATTGCAGGAAGTGCAAGTATCGGTAAATCGGCATGCACATTGAATAAAATTAAGTTTGTTGTAATCTCGCCAATGTTTTATCTCGGATTCTCTTATGAGATACAACGGACGAATAAGCTCCATTCCCTCGTAATTTGTACTGTGCAGCTTTGGCATCATAGTTTGCACCTGTCCACCGTACAGCATACCCATTAATATTGTTTCAATAACATCATCATAGTGGTGACCGAGTGCAATTTTATTACAGCCAAGCTCCTTTGCCTTTTTGTAGAGATAACCTCTCCTCATTCTCGCACAAAGGTAGCAAGGGTACTTTTCCACATTATAAACCGAATCAAAAATATTAGTTTCAAAAACAGTTATCGGAATATTCAATTTTCTTGCGTTATTCTCAATAACATCTCGGTTTTCTACGCTGTAGCCCGGATCCATTACAAGGTACACAAGCTCAAAGGGGAACTTATTGTGCCTTTTAAGCTCCTGAAAAAGCTTTGCCATAAGCATAGAATCCTTACCGCCTGAAATACAAACTGCAATTTTATCGTTAGGCTTTACAAGCTCATACTCAATTATAGCCTTGGTAAATCTTCCCCATATTGTCTTGCTGAATTTTTTTCTTATGCTCTTTTCCACATCAACGGCGTAATCATCCTCAGTAAATTTATCCTTGAGCCAGGCATAATAACCGCCCACAAGATTTACCGCATTGTAGCCGTCATCTCTCAGTTCTTCGGCAAGCGTATCGCTTATCTGACCGCTTTTACAGCAAATAACAAGCTTTTTATCTCTCGGCAGGACGCTTCTGTCATTTTTAATTTTCTTAATCGGAATATTCACAGAATCAGGAATATTTCCGTAATTATAAGAAATCTCATCTCTTATGTCAATCACCATAGATGTGCTTTTGTCAAGCTTTTTTAATTCTTCAATCGAAATTTCATATTCTTCTCTGTTCATAATTACCTCTGAAGTTCGTAATATGCTACTATTATACTCCCAAATTCCCCTATCAGCAATACAATTCAGGTAAAAAATAAAAGCTGTACCAATTTTCTGCAAATGCAGTAATGGGTACAGCTTATTAGTGAATAAAAGGAGATTTTAATCACTATAGCGGCATATTTATTTACTGATAATATTATACAGCCATAAATGATAATAGTCAACTATTTTTATATGTTAAAACACAATTTTTGTATAATTACAAATCTTAAAAGCAAATTTCTTATTCAGCAAGCTTTATCTGAAGACTTGTTGCGTCTGATACAGAACAAACACCGTCTTTGTTATAATCGCAAAGATTATTAACTTTTTCTCCATACTGCAAGGCACTGTGTTCAAAATCAAGTGCATAGTCCTCAGCTTTGTCATCGGCAAGAGTATTTTGAATAGTTGTTACATCGTTGATTTTTCAAATTAACTGTATTTTTCAGACATAGTATTAATAAAATTTATCCACTCGCTTTGAGGGATATTCTTCTTTTTAGAGTATCTGATTGCCTTATTTATGTACTCATTTTCATTGATATAGTCGGCAATGTCATAGGCAACTACCTTGGATTTTTTGCTTTTTGCCGCAAGGTCAAACATTTCATCAAGTTCGTTTTCTTTAAGCATTAAAACCTTACCAAGCTTTACCAATACATTATAGGACGGAGCCGGTCTTTTTCCTGCTTCAATACTCGACTGATACACAGCAGAAATGCCAATAGTTTCCGCCACTTCTTTTAACGAAAAATCATTTTTCATTCGTTTTTCTTTTACGAAATTACCAAAAGTTTTGCTCATAGCCCTCACCCTAATATTACAAATTTTTCATTAATTCCATAATATAATCTTAATTATTATTATAAAACTCAGATACAATAAATAATATTACTTTTTATTACATAAATCGTTGGAAAATGTTGGTTTTTATTGGTTTTTGTAGTATAATGGAAGTAAGAGGTGGTATTGTGAACAAACTTAATTTACTTATTGTTGAAGATGATAATAATACTATTGCAGAATATAAGGCAAATATAAAGGCTGACAATAAATTTTACCTTGTCGGCACTACAAACAGCTCCTCTCAAGCTGTAGAAATGGTAAAGCAATATTCTCCGCACGCTGTCATTCTTGACTTGGAATTGCACCAAGGCAGTGGAAACGGCCTTATGTTTTTAAAAGCTTTGTCAGAACTTGGACTTAAAAACAAACCGTTTATTTTAGTTGTCACCAATAATATCAGCACCGTTACCCACTCTATTGCCAGAAATCTTGGAGCGGATTTTGTAATAACAAAAAATCAGAGTGACTTTAGTTGTAAAATGGTTCTCGAATTTTTAGAATCCATTGCACAGTCAACTATTGCAGCATCTTTTACCTCTCAAACTGCCTCAGCCGCCGCCCAAAGCATAAACTACAGCGAAACTATAAAAGAAAAAATATCAACAGAGCTTGACCTTATCGGAGTAAGTCCAAAATTAAAGGGCAGGCAGTACCTCGCCGATGCGGTTGAAATCACCTGCAGCAAGCGTGTACCAAACCTTTGCGGCATTATAGCTCAGAAATATAAAAAAACTGATGCAAGTGTGGAACGAGCAATGCAAACCGCCATTAACCACGCATGGAGAAATACCGATATTGAAAGTCTTGAGCGTTACTACACCACCTACATAAATCCGCAAAAGGGTGTGCCTACAGTAATGGAATTTATTTACTACTACTCCGACAAAATTAAAAAGAGTCTTTAAAATCACCTATAACTTTATCCCGATGTTTTAAGCATCGGGATTTTTTATGCAAAAAATTTTTAGAAATTCATCATAAATCAACAATTTCTAATTACTTTTCTAACATTTAGTGATGTTTTTTAACGCAATGTAAAGCAAAGCAATCACAGTAACAAATCAGAGATTTTCCGCAAAAATAGTACACTTTGTTTGTAAAACAAAAGCAAAGGAGGTACTAAAGTATGTGGGATTATCTTTATGAATGGTTAAAGCGTTTTTGGGGTTGATTTATTATTGTATAGTGACATTATTTAGCTTGTATGATATAATATTACCATTACAGTAATACGGAGTTAAATATTATGTCAACAAACATTACAGAGCTTTTACATAATTTTGCTATGAATTTTTTTATTAAAGTTCCGATTGTATATTCATCAGCCTATATTTTTATTAAAACAACAAACATTAAATGCAGCAAATCAAGGCTAACTTTGTATTTGTCTGCATTTTTTGGCGTTAGTTTATTATCATCTTATATAAATATGTATAACAAAGGGTTAGGTCTTATAATCCTTTATTTACTTTTTGTAATATTAATATCCTTATTTTCTAAGAAAAATATAATAGTCTGCCTTCCGCTGTCTATTACTGCTATAGGTATTTCTTATTGTATAAGATTTGTTTCCCTTACTCTTACAGGAATTGTCGGATACTATTTTGCTTTAGAATCTGACAGCATATTAACCGGAGGATTTGTTTTTGCGGTTAATATGATAGTAACCTTTCTGATTATGAAAATAAAAAGACTAAAAAGCGGATTAGCATTTTTTGAAGATATAAATAATTTAGGTATAGGCTTACTTATATCGGGATTTCTAATTATTTCTGTTATCTTTATTTCAGCAGGTAATGATTTATTAGACTCAATCTATCCTGTATTATTTATCGGTATATGTATAAGCTGTGTGGGCATTGCAATATGGATAAAAGCGAGCATAACAAACCACTATAAAAGCCGACTTCAAAATAAAGCAGACGAGCATTTCAATTCTGTAATTGCCGAAAAAAACAGTCAGATTGCCGAGCTTACAAATTCTAATGCTTTTCTTTCAAAAATAGTTCATCGTGACAACCACCTTATGACATCGTTGCAATATTCTTTAAATGAATTATCAAATTGCAGTGATGAACAAAAGAAAGCAAAAATAATTTCTGAACTTCTCACTCTTGCAAAAGAACGAAACGAGCTTGTGCAGAAAGAACAGATTGAAAACAAGGTGCTTGCGTCTACGGGCAATTCTGTAATTGACGGTGCTTTGCTCAATATGTACATCAAAGCGTCTGCCCACGAAATCGGTTTTGACCTCATTACAAACACCGATATAAACTGCCTTATCAATCATTTTCTTACACAAACCGAGCTTGAAACTCTGCTTTGCGACCACATAAAGGACGCTATTATTGCAATAGAAAGTGCAGACATAAGGGATGGAAAAATTCTGACTTCCATTTCATTTGCAAACGGTATTTATGAAATCTCGATAAATGACAATGGAATTGCGTTTGAGCCGGAAACCCTGCAAAAACTGGGTCTTGAAAGAATCACTACACACAAGCAAAACGGTGGCAGCGGTATTGGATTTATGACAAGCTTTGATACTCTCAAAAAGTCAAGTGCAAGTCTTATCATTACCGAATACGACCAAGGAAAACCATTTACAAAAACAGTTGCTTTCAGATTTGACGGTCAAGGAAAATTTATTATTAATTCTTACAGAAACAATATTCTTAAAGAGAAAATAAACCGTGATGATATTATAATAACTCCAAACTAACTAAGGCACAGCAAAAAACGCTGTGCCTTTTTACATAAAAAATCGGCTCACAAAAAGCAAGCCGATTGAATTTATTGTTTCTGTTTTTATGTTGAAGTGACATAGATAAATTATAGTTTGGGTTTAACAATATCACCCCAACATTTAAAAATGAACCATTCTTTCTTTTGAATTGCGTTCTATCATTCCGGCAAATCCGGTAAAACAAATTGTACTTACAATATCAGATATTTCTTCAATAGGTTGTTTCCTGCCGGAATTAAACCAACTCTGATAAACCGAAATCATACCGGAAATTGCATATTCCATCATAAAAGCAAGTTTTTCGCTATCAATATCAAACTGACTTGCAAATCCCTCTTGTGCTTTAGCTTTAAGTACCTTTTTAATTTTAAACACAAGTCCAATATTACCGTTTGTTTTCAACAACGCACCATAAAAATCTATGTTATTATTAATAATTGAAGTCAGTTTTTCAAAAATCAGACTCGGCTCTTTCATCTGAGCCTTTAGGTCTATTCCCTTTACAGCAGAATCAAATGTTTCAACGATTTCATTTTCAATTTCATCAACAATCTGATACACACCTTTGTAGTAATTATAAAAGGTTTTTCGATTAATAACTGCCCTGTCAGCAATTTCCTTTATTGTAATATCGTCTATGTCTTTTTCAGAAAGCAGTTCAACAAACGCATTTTTAATTGATCTTTTAGTTTTTACAACTCTTAAATCGACCTTTTTATTTGAATCTTCCATATTAAAGCTCCTATACAAATTATAATACAAATGAGTAATAAACCGCATATTATTAAAATAAGTAACTTATACCACAAATTCTCAAATATGTGTCCCTTGTAATAATCATCACATTGTATTATAATACACAAATGAGGTATAAGTCAATATTGTACCTATATTTATACTTAATGAGGTTTTTATATTGAGTCTTTTATATGTTTCAAAAATTATTATTTGGTTTATGATATACAGTATTATCGGCTGGATATATGAAACTATTCTTTGTTCGGTAAGTGCAAAGAAATTTGTAAACAGAGGTTTTCTTAATGGCCCATACTGCCCGATATATGGCTTTGGTGCATTATTTGATATACTTATACTCGGCAAAATAGAAAATGTTATTCTGCTGTTTGTTTTCGGCGTAATAATCACCTGCACACTTGAATATTTGACATCATATTTAATGGAAAAATTATTTCATGCTCGCTGGTGGGATTATTCAGAACGAAAATTCAACATAAACGGCAGAGTGTGTTTGCTTGGTGCGGTTGTTTTCGGTTTGTTTTCAGTTATACTCATTAAAATAATTCACCCATCTATTGTTTATTGCACAAATCTTCTGTCCGATAATGCAATTTATATTATAGCAATTATTTTTGCCATTGGATTTTTGAGTGATACAATCATTACAGTATCGGGCTTTTCAGGCTTTAACAAAAAGCTTGATGGATTGGCTAAATCACTTGAAGAAAAGAAGATTGAACTTTCAAGCAAGCTTCGCAATTCCTCTGCTCATTTTAATTTAAAAACTGTTTACGATAATTCAGCACACAAACTCAACCTACAGCAACGCAGAATGTTATCTGCTTTTCCAAAATTCCGTTCCACCACTAACAACGGTTTGTTGACTGAAATAAGAAAAATAATTCGTAAAAAGAAATAATATTTTTAACGCAAAAAAGCTCCTGACAAAATCAGGAGCTTTAACTTATGTATTAAATTCCGTTATTCCTTAGTTTCCACAGGAAGATTGCTTGTGCAATGTGGGCATTTTGTTGCCTTAATTGAAATTTCACTCTGACAGAATGGGCAAATTTTTGTTGTAGGCTCAACCGGTTCTTCAGGCTTTTTGCCGATTGCCATAATCTTATTTACAAGTTTAACAATAAGGAAAATAACAAATGCCATAATGATAAAGTTGATAACCGCAGTTAAAAACTTACCATAGCCAATAGAAACATCGCCGATTGTGAGAGCGTACTGGTCAAAATTCATTCCGCCAAACAAACCAAGAATTGGTGAAATAATATCTGATGTAAGTGAAGTAACAATAGCCTGAAATGCAGCACCGATAATAACACCGACTGCAAGGTCAAGCACATTGCCTCTCATAATAAAGGTTTTAAACTCGCCAAAAAACTTTTTCATTTCCTAAACTCCTCTGTTAAAAATATTTTATGCAGTAAAACCGCAAAATGTACAGAATAATGCAGGATATGCTTTCCCACTATAAATAGTGGGAAAATTTTTGCTTAAGTTAATAACTAAATTATAAAACAGCCTTATGGAATTTCTTTTTGCCTTTCTTAATTACAACATAGCCTTTTTCAAAAGCTGACTTAGGAACAGTTGCATATACATCTGTTACCTTTTCATCATCAACGGCTACACCGCCCTGCTGAATAAGACGTCTGCCCTCGCCTTTTGATGGAATGAGTGCACACTTTGTAAGAAGATCAAGAATAGCAATGCCGTCATCTGTAAAGTCAGCGTCTGTAAGCTCTGTTGAAGGCATATTGTCTGTATTTGCACCGCTGCCAAACAACGCTCTTGCAGCCTCCTGAGCTTTGTCAGCCTCTTCCTTGCCATGAATAAGGTTTGTTACCTCATAAGCAAGAATTTCTTTAGCCTTGTTAAGCTCGCTGCCCTCAAGCTTTGCAAGCTCTTCAATCTGCTCAAGCGGCAGGAATGTAAGCATTTTAAGGCACTTGATTACATCTTCGTCAGCCACATTTCTCCAGTACTGGTAGAAATCATATGGGCTTGTCTTTTCAGCAGAAAGCCATACAGCACCTGACTGAGTCTTGCCCATTTTCTTACCCTCTGAGTTAAGGAGAAGATTAATTGTCATTGCATATGCGTCCTTGCCGAGCTTTCTTCTGATAAGCTCAGTACCGCCGAGCATATTGCTCCACTGGTCGTCACCGCCGAACTGCATATTACAACCGTATTTCTGATAGAGAGCGTAGAAATCGTAGCTCTGCATAATCATATAGTTGAATTCAAGGAAACTGAGTCCCTTTTCCATTCTCTGCTTGTAGCACTCTGCTCTGAGCATATTATTTACCGAGAAGCAAGCACCAACCTCACGAAGAACATCAACATAGTTTAAGTCAAGCAGCCAGTCGGCATTGTTTACCATAAGAGCCTTATCGTCTGAAAAATCAATAAAACGCTCCATCTGCTTTTTAAAGCAATCAACATTGTGCTGAATGGTTTCTGTAGTCATCATCTGACGCATATCTGTTCTGCCTGATGGGTCGCCAATCATAGCAGTACCGCCGCCGATAAGTGCGATAGGCTTATTGCCTGCCATCTGCAAACGCTTCATAAGGCAAAGTGCCATAAAATGACCTACATGCAAGCTGTCGGCAGTTGGATCAAAGCCGATGTAAAATACAGCCTTACCGTTGTTGACAAGTTCTTTAATTTCTTCTTCGTCTGTAACCTGAGCGATAAGACCTCTGGCTACTAATTCCTCATAAACTCCCATTTTATTATAAAATCCTTTCTGATTTTTGTTTTCCATTTGTTAATTATAAATCAAAATTACAAATAGGTCAATACCTAAACTCCTGTTTGTACATCAAGGCTTTTGCCGTCTGTTGTTATTACAATATTTCCGTCCCTGCCTGTAATGTACAAGTCTGAAATTTCAGAAATTCTGTATTCGGTTTTATAGTCAGGCAAATACAGATCATCTGTATCAGCACTTATTACCGAAATCTTAGGTGAAACCTTTTTCAAAAATTCCTCTGAGCTTGAATACGCACTTCCATGATGAGCAACCTTTAGCACATCTGCCAAAATATCTTTATTTTCTAACTCGGTTTCAACATCTGAGCTTATATCACCTGTAAACAGGATTGATTTTCCTCTGTAGCTTAGCTTTATCACAAGCGAGCAATCGTTTACATTATCATAATTATAACTCGGAGATATAATCGAAAAGTTTAATTCTCCATATGAATATTCTTCTCCGGCTTTTACATATTGCTTGTGGATATTATTTTCGATTATAGAATTATTTAATTCAGAATACAGGTTATCTGAGCCAATCAATTCTTGCGGTGTATCATAGCAATATATTTCTTTAGTAGAAAATTCTTCTATTATTTTAGTTGCACCGCCTATATGGTCGGAATCAGGGTGTGAAATAAAGATTGCGTCAAGGCTTCTGCAGCCATACCTTTTAAGATAATTTACGATATTCTCTGCCGATACCTCGGTACCGCAATCAATAAGAATATCTGTATCATCAAGGTGAATATACGCACAATCAGCGTCACCTACAGAAATAAAGCTTACCGCCAATTTTCCCTCATAGTCTGCCTTGAGCGACAGCGTGGCATAAATTTTATCCCAATCTGCAAAAAACGAAAATATGCATATAAGCAGTATGAGCGAAAAGGTTATTATTACTCCGCAATGCTTATTTCTTTTTTCTTCTGTATTTTGCATACTTGTCCTTATTCGGCTTTCCGTTTCTGCTCTTTTGAGTATTTTTGCCGTACTGAGTTTTTCCCAGATTTTTAGGATTATTCATTGGCTGAACAAGGCATTTTGAATCATAACCAATCAAATCTTTTCTGCCTGCCTTGATGAGTGCCTTTATAACCTTTTGCTTATTTTCAGGTATAAAATACTGCAAAAGTGCTCTCTGCATTGTTTTTTCTTCCTCTGTTTTCGGCACATACACTTCTTTCATTGTATATGGGTCAATTCCTGTGTAAAACATACAGGTTGAAATTGTACCCGGAGTTGGGTAAAAATCCTGCACCTGCTTAGGGTGAATATTCTCTCGCTTACAGAACAAAGCAAGCTCTACTGCGTCCTTCAGTGTTGAGCCCGGGTGAGAACTCATAAGATACGGCACAATGTACTGGTCTTTATTCATCTGCCCTGTCAGCTTGTAGAATTTATTACAGAATTTTTTGTAGGTTTCAATATGCGGCTTACCCATTTTGTCAAGCACTGCCGCCGAGCAGTGCTCCGGAGCAACTCTTAACTGACCGCTGATATGGTGCTTTACAAGCTCCTCAAAAAACTCGTCACTTTCGTCCTCCATAAGGTAGTCAAAGCGAATACCGCTGCGAATAAATACCTTTTTAATTCCGTCCATTTTTCTTAATTCACGCAGAATATCAAGATATTCCGTATGCGACACCTGCATATTAGGACAAGGTGTTGGTGCAAGGCATTTTCTGCTTTTGCAAAGTCCTGCCTTTTTTTGCTTTTCGCAAGACGGCAGTCGGAAATTAGCTGTCGGGCCACCCACATCACTTATATATCCCTTGAATCGCTTGTCACTTAGGAAAGCCTTTGCCTCGTCAATTACACTTTGCTTACTTCTTACTGTAACCGCCCTGCCCTGATGAAAAGCAAGCGAACAGAAATTGCACGCACCAAAGCAGCCACGATTGTGAGTGATTGAAAACAGCACTTCCTGAATACCCGGCACACCGCCAAGCTTTTCATAACAAGGCGGATACCAGCGTTCATATGGAAGTGAATACACATAATCAAGCCGCTTGGTATCAAGCGGTTGCATTGGCGGATTTTGTATTAAAATATAGTTGCCATGTCGCTGAATCAGAGTTTTGCCACGAACAGCGTCAGCCTCTTCAAGCTCTTTTCGGGCAGCTATAGCATAGTCTTTTTTACTTTCACAAACTCTTTCGTAGCTTGGCAGTTCAACCACAGTTTTCGGCACATAGTCGCTTGTTTTAACTGCATAGCAAATACCACGAATATCATACAAAGCCTCCACAGGGTAACCCTCGGAAAGTCGCTTTGCCATTTCAATGGTTTGCAATTCACCCATTCCGTAAGAAATAATATCTGCTTTACTGTCAAAAAGTACAGACGGCATAACAGTATTTTTCCAGTAATCATAGTGGGCAAATCTTCTCAGTGAAGCCTCCAGACCACCAATAATAATTACGGAATCGGGAAAAAGTCTGCGAATAATATTAGAATAAACAGTTACAGCCCTATCCGGTCGTTTACCGTTTTTAACGCCTGCGGTGTATGCGTCATCACAACGCTTACGCTTGGCAACAGTATAGTGAGCAACCATACTGTCTATATTTCCTGCTGTAACAAAAAATCCCAGCCTTGGCTTACCGAACTGCAAAAAGTCGGCGTCATTTTTCCAGTCAGGCTGAGAGAGGACTGCAACCTTATAGCCGCAGTCCTCAAGCACTCTTGTAATTATGGCGGCACCAAAGGACGGATGGTCAACATAGCTGTCGCCCATTACATATACAAAGTCAACCTCGTTCCAGCCACGAGCCTTGACCTCCTTAATATTCATTGGTAAAAATGCCATAATATCACCTTTTAAATTTATTCATCGTCACTGCCCATAACATTTCTGCGTTCAAGCCATTCGTTATAGGTCATAAGTACATCTCTTGGCTTAGAGCCCTGGTGAGGGCCGACAACGCCCATTTTCTCCATATCATCAATCATTCTGCCTGCTCTTGCATAGCCAACCTTGAGCCTACGCTGAATGAGTGATGTAGATGCCTGTCCTGCCTCAATTACGCACTTAATGGCATCGTCCATTTTGGAGTCGATTTCAATATCATCACCGCCTCGATCGTCACCGCCCTTCTTATTTTGGGCAATTTCCTCTGCGGCAATTCTTTTGATTTTTTCTTCAATCTCAGCATTATACTGAGCAGATGAAGATTTTTTAATATAATCGGTTACACCTTCAATTTCTTCATCGGAGGCATAACAACCCTGCACACGCATTGGCTTTGGTGAGCCTACTGCCATAAAGAGCATATCACCTCTGCCGATAAGCTTTTCTGCACCGCCGACATCAAGAATTGTTCTGGAGTCAATATTTGAGCTTACCTTAAGTGCAATTCGGCTTGGAATATTTGCTTTGATAAGACCTGTAATGACATTTACAGTAGGTCGCTGAGTTGCTACAAGCAAGTGCATACCTGCGGCACGAGCCTTCTGAGCAAGTCTTGCTATGTACTCCTCAACCTCGCTTGGAGCAGCCATCATAAGGTCGGCAAGCTCATCAATAGCAATAACAATTCTCGGCATTTTTTCCTTTGGAACAGGAAGTCCGCCCCTTTCAAGCACAGGCTGAACAAGCTCGCCCTCTTCATTTTCAACAGGCGGATTCTTAGCTATATATGCTAAGTTTTCATCAACAAGCTCGTTGTAGACATCAATATTTTTGCAAGAATATTCAGAGAGTATTTTGTATCTCTGATCCATTTCGGACACCGCCCAGCCAAGAGCACCTGCCGCCTTTTTAGCATCTGTTACCACAGGAATGAGCAAATGCGGAATACCTCTGTACTTAGTAAATTCAACCATCTTAGGGTCAACAAGCAAAAGCTTTACCTCGTCAGGAGTAGCCTTGAAAAGAATACTCATAAGAATTGAGTTTACACATACAGATTTACCTGAACCGGTAGTACCGGCAACAAGCAAATGGGTAAGCTTTGAAAGGTCGGACACAACAATATTGCCCGAAATATCCTTACCAAGTACACAGGTAAGCTTACTTTTTCCTCTGCGGAACTCGTCTGAATCAATAAGCTCACGCATTGTTACCATACTTACAATTTTGTTTGGCACTTCAATACCAACCGCCGCCTTGCCCGGAATAGGAGCTTCAATTCTTACGCCGTCAGCGGCAAGGTTAAGTGCTATATCATCTGAAAGATTTGTAATTTTGCTGATTTTTACACCGGGAGCAGGTGAAAGCTCGTATCTTGTTACAGACGGGCCACGACAAATATCAACGATGGAAGCCTTTACATTAAAGCTGTTGAGAGTTTCGATAAGCTTGGTTGCATTGTTCTGCATTTCCGCCATAGCATTCTGGTCATTGTTGTTCTGTGACAATCTGAGAAGCTGTACAGGCGGAAAATTATACTCCGGTTTTTCTTCCTTTTCTCTGATTTCAACAGGAGAATAGCTTGCTTCTTCAAGCTCCTCTTCAAAGCTTTTTTCCTCGTTTTGCTTCTGAACCTGTACAGGCTCAGGCTCTGTTGCATCATATACATTTTCTGTCTGATTATCAAGGCTTTTACTTGCCCTGCTGATAATATCCATTAGATTGTCAGCCACAGCAGGTGCTTCACTCTGCTCCGGCTCTGACTGCTCATAATCCGCATTGCCATAAATATTATCGTGATCTTCATATACTTGCGGCTCAACTGCCTCTGCCTCAACAGGTGTGTATGTATCTTCTTCATTATGCTTGGTGTCGGCTGTGTAATCATAGTCAACCTCAAGCTTTCTGTTTAGCTTTGTTATATGATTATCATGAGTGTTTTCATCGAGCGGAACATCAATTCCGCTACGCTTGCCACCTCTTTTTCTCTTCTGAGTTGTGACAACTGTTTTATCATGCTCGCCACCGGCAATGAACATTTCACGCTCATTTGCCTGCTCAGCTTCCCTTTCTGCCTCTCGCTGAGCCTCACGCTCTGCAATCTGCTCCTGCCTTATTCTTCGCATTTCTTCGGTCTTTTGCTTAACCTCGTGACTTACCTTTGCCGCTGCTTTACCAATATCGTGAATTGAAAGGTTGGTAAGCAAAAACACAAACGCAAGCAAAACAAGCACACTGATTAATACAGTAGGCACACTGCCTATAGCTTTAACCATAGGATAACCGAGCAAACCGCCTAAAAAGCCCGCACCAAACGGGAAGAACGCATCACTGCTGTAAATATCAAGATAAAGTTTTCCCGCACAAGCAAGATAACCTTCGTCAAGATACGGATGCCCTGTGGCTACATAAATTAATGTTCCAAGTAAAAGTATAATTAAAATGCTGAAGGTAATCTTTGTCTTAAAGTGTCTTATCTGCTTTTCCTTGTCTGTAATAATAGCCATATACATAAAGAATGCAGGCACAAGAAAGGCTGTAAAACCGAACACACCAAATAACGCCGAACGGCACGCATTCCAAATATTAACACTTTTTATTGCGATAAGAAAGACAAAAAATATTGCTAAAGCTCCCAAAAGGATTGCCCTTACTCTTGGTGTGAGCAACGGCTGCGGTTGTGGTTGTGGTGCTTTTTTGCGGATTGATTTGCTCTTTGTAGAGGTCGATTTTTTTGAGGTCTGTTTTTTAGTTGTCTTTTTTTGGGTCGCCAATTTATTCTACCTCCGCAAAAGCGTTAATTAATCATTGCACCCGTAAAAA
>NZ_JBGVJL010000179.1:0-5272 GCF_045129435.1 Ruminococcus sp.
GGTTTGGGCAACGCCCAAGAAAAGCTGTTTCCTTTGCAATTTGTAAGGCACAAACAGCGTTGCTGTTTGTGTGCTGAGGTAAAGTTTGACAAAACAGGCGACAGCCTCTTAATAAGAAATGATTTATAAAAAATAAAATGAATATTATTTCTGTTTTGTGTTGCTGTCGCAGTTATAAAGCTTTCACCCTTTCGTTCAAGCCGCCAAACAGCTTGCTGTTTGGCTATTCAGAATTTTGCATAAACTTAAAGTATTTGTGGGCTTTGCCCACACCCACAACCTTTGAAAAAGGTTGACCAAATTTTTATGTCCGAGTATAAAGTCTGCAATAAGTCAAGCAAAAATTTCCCGACCATTTTTAAACCATAATTTCCCCCAACTATTGAAAAAGAACAATAAAAAGCAAAAATAAAACCCCTGATTTCTCAGAGGTTTTAAAACATAGTTATCAGTCGATTTCAACCATAATCTTCTGGTCGTAACGGATAGCTGCACTGCGAGCGATTGTGCGGATAGCTTTGGCAATTCTGCCCTGCTTACCGATAATTCTGCCCATATCAGCTTCTGCTACAGAAATGTGATATACGATTGTGCCGTCCTCATTTGGTTCATCGGCAGTAACCTTTACAGCAGTCGGATCATCAACAAGACCCTGTGCTATTACAGTAAGTAATTCCTGCATTTTGGTTTCCCTTTCGTGACTGATTATTCAATAATACCGTTCTTCTTGAGAAGAGCCTTAACTGTATCAGTTGGCTGAGCACCGTTTGCAATCCACTTCTTAACTGCTTCTGCGTCAACATTGAACTCTGATGGCTTCTTGAGAATATCGTATGTGCCGATTTCTTCAATGAAACGACCGTTTCTTGGATATCTTGAATCTGCTACTACTACTCTGTAAAAAGGAGCTTTCTTTGAACCCATTCTTCTAAGTCTGATTTTAACTGCCATTTTCTTTACCTCCGTAAATGTGTTTGTAAAATAAATCTATATTCACCAAATTTTATTTGGTTGAATGTGTGTTAATTTTTTGGAAGATTGCCCATTGGCATTCCGCCAAGACCGGGCAGCTTTTTCATTTTTCTTTTTTTGCCGCCCTTTGTACCTTTTGTTTTATTTTTGATTTGCTTCATCATTTTCTGCATCTGCTCAAGCTGTTTGATAAGTCTGTTGACTTCTTCAACACTTCTGCCCGAGCCGGCTGCAATTCTTCTTTTTCTTGATGGATTGAGCAGGGAAGGATTGGATCTTTCCTCCGGTGTCATAGAAAGAATAATTGCTTGTGTCCAGTCAATCTGTCTGTCATCAATATTTATGTTATCAAGTTGATTGCTGATACCCGGAATTTTAGCAAGAATACCTTTTAAAGGACCCATTTTTTTGATTTGAGCAAACTGGTCGTTGAGATCATTGAAATCGAACTTGTTGCTCATCATTTTTTTAGCCATTTCCTCGGCTTTGTCCTGGTCAATCTTGTTCTGTGCATCTTCAATAAGAGTAAGCACATCGCCCATACCGAGAATACGGCTTGCCATACGGTCAGGATGGAACACTTCAATATCTTCAAGCTTTTCGCCTGTACCTGCAAATTTAATCGGCTTGCCTGTAACAGCCTTAACTGAAAGTGCAGCACCGCCACGGGTGTCACCGTCAAGCTTTGTGAGAATTACACCTGTAATTTCAAGTTTTTCGTTAAATGACTTTGCTACATTAACTGCATCCTGACCCGTCATTGAATCAATTACGAGTAAAATCTCGTTTGGTTCAACCTCAGCCTTAACATTTTTAAGCTCATCCATAAGCTCTTCGTCAATATGCAAACGACCTGCGGTATCGAGAATAACAACATCATTGCCGTAATCTTTGGCATTTCTGATTGCCTCTTTTGCAGTTTTAACAGGATTTTGTGTGCCTTTTTCAAATACAGGTACACCTACTTTTGCACCAACTACTTTTAACTGGTCAATAGCTGCCGGTCTGTAAATATCGCAGGCAACAAGCAAAGGTCTGTGATTTTGATTTTTAAGCATAAGAGCAAGCTTAGCGGCGTGTGTTGTTTTACCTGAACCCTGCAAGCCGCAGAGCATAATAACTGTTGGCGGTTTCGACGCAAACTCAATTCTTGCATTGTCGCCGCCCATAAGCTCTGTAAGCTCTTCGTTTACAATTTTAACTACCATCTGACCCGGAGTAAGGCTTTCCATTACATCCTGACCAACGGCTCTTTCTGTGATTTTTGCGGTAAGTTCTTTTGCTACCTTATAGTTTACATCAGCCTCAAGCAAAGCAAGTCTGACTTCTCGCATAGCTTCCTTAACATTGTTTTCGGAAAGCTTACCTTTATTTTTTAATTTTTTAAAAGCGTTGCTTAGCTTTTCTGAAAGTCCTTCAAAAGCCATAATTACACTCCTTTATTCTTTGAGTGTGCCTGCTGTTCGGTTTATTTCGAGAGCAAGCTTTTTTGTGGTTTCGTCAGCAGAATTTTTATAAATTTGTTCGGAAAGAGAGGCTATTTTATCAAGTCCGTTCTCAAGCTGAACAAATCTTTTGAAAAGTCCGAGCTTTTCTTCAAGTTCAAAAAGCTTTTCTTCGCTGCGTTTAATGTTATCACGCACACCCTGACGGGTAATGCCTGTCTGAGCAGCTATTTCTGCAAGTGACAAATCTTCGTTGTAGTACAGGTCAACTGCCTGTCTGCAAGCAGGCTTCAGCAATTCACCGTAGAAATCAAAAAGTAAAGATACCTCTACATTCTTTTCCATAAATCAAATGCTCCTGCCTGTTAATTAATGCGTTAGTGTAAAGAAGTTTTCTTTACACCTGAGTTATTATATACTATTAGCTGTTTTTTGTCAAGTAGTTTTCAAATACAATAATATATAAAGTTAAAAAATACAAATAAGCAGTACATATATACTAATATATTCGTCAAATTTAACAAAATTTGAAATTTTAGTAAAAAAAGCTATATTTAATAAGTTTTTTTATAAATATTGTGTTATAATTTAGATATAAATTTTGTTTATCAAGGGTTTGATTTTACGGAACAAATAATTAGTATTGACAGAATGGAAAATGCCGTTGCTCTTTTTGGCAGTTTTGACGAAAATATTAAACTGATTGAAAAAGAATTTTCGGTAAAGGTTTTAAGCCGTGACAGCGAATTGAAAATAGACGGTGAGGCTGAAAATGTTTCTAAAGCGGGCAAGGTTATTGACAGCCTTTTGCAGCTTATCAACAGAGGCGAGGCACTTTCAGACCAGAATGTACGCTATTGTATATCGCTTGTCAATGAGGGCAGCGAAGAAAAAATTGAACAGCTTGCAGGCGACTGTATTTGCATTACTTCTAAGGGTAAACCCATTAAGCCGAAAACACTCGGACAAAAGAAGTATTGTTCTACCATTGCCGATAATACAATTACTGTTGGTGTTGGTCCTG
Source organism: Ruminococcus sp. (assembly GCF_045129435.1). GTDB lineage: Bacteria > Bacillota > Clostridia > Oscillospirales > Acutalibacteraceae > Ruminococcoides. The sequence goes on from NZ_JBGVJL010000179.1 coordinate 3,442, forward strand.
CCGGTACAGGTAAAACCTATCTTGCCGTAGCTATGGCTGTAACTGCGTTCCGCAGTAAAACTGTAAACAGAATTATTCTTACGAGGCCTGCTGTAGAGGCAGGTGAAAAGCTTGGCTTTTTGCCTGGAGATTTGCAGAGCAAGGTTGACCCTTATTTGCGACCTTTGTATGACGCTCTTTTTGATATGCTCGGTGCTGAAACCTATCAAAAATATGTTGAGCGTGGTAATATTGAGGTTGCTCCACTTGCTTATATGCGAGGCAGAACTCTTGATGACAGCTTTATTATTCTTGATGAAGCACAAAATACAACCTGTGAGCAGATGAAAATGTTTTTAACCCGTCTTGGATTTAATTCTAAAATGGTTATTACAGGTGATATTACGCAGATTGACCTGCCAAAGGGTGCAAAAAGCGGTCTTAAAGACTGTATGCGTATTCTCAGAAATATTGACGGCATTGGAATGTGCCGCTTTGACGAAAAAGATGTTGTGCGTCATAAGCTTGTTCAGGATATTATTAAAGCTTATGCAAAATATGAAAACACGAGAGATCGTGACTAAAATTGGATTTAATTAATTTAATACATTCAAAAAATAATACGGAAGGATTTGAGCAAAATGCCAGATAACAAAATCAGAGTAGTAATCACAAACAAACAAAAAGCTGTTAAAATTCCAACAGGTATCCGAATGCTTGTCAGACGCTGCTGTAATGCCGTATTAAAACTTGAAAAATTTGAAGGTCCTGCTGAAATCAGCGTTACATTTGTTGATAACGCTCAGATTAAGGAGCTTAACAAGCAGTACAGAGATAAGGACATTGAAACCGATGTTCTTTCTTTCCCAATGGGCGAGAACGGCGTGTATGACAGGGATATTGAAACCGGTGCACAGATTTTAGGCGATGTTGTAATTTCAATGGAAAAAGCAAGAGATCAGGCAGAGCTTTACGGTCACAGCTTCCAGCGTGAGGTTGGTTATCTTACTGCTCACAGCGTGCTTCATCTTCTCGGTTATGACCACATTGATAATATGGAAAGAGTTCGTATGCGTGAGAAAGAGGAGCTTATTATGGAACAGCTCGGACTTCCAGCATCTTCAAGCTACATAGTTGATGACGATATGGCTTGATAAAGTATGAAAAAACAGATTTTCGGTTTTAAATGTGCGTTTCGAGGAATTATAAATACAATTAAAAGCGAGTCACATATGAGATTTCATATTGTGGCAGGCATTTATGTTATGCTTTTTTCGCTTTTTTATTCATTTTCACCTGCTCAGTATGCTGTGCTTGTGCTGCTTGTAATGCTTGTGATGGCACTTGAAATTATTAATACCAGCATTGAAGAATTGTGCAGCCTTGTTGCAGACAGATACGAGCCGTTGGTGAAATTTGCAAAAGATGCGGCTGCCGGTGCTGTGCTAATAGTATCTGTCGGTGCGGTTGTAATTGCTTGTATATTTTTTCTTGACTTTAATGTAATAAGCAAAATTATTTGCTTTTTTACCGAAAATTTGCTTTACCTTGTTTTTCTTATAATTTCTGCGGCAATTTCTGCAATTTTTGTGGTAATCGGTCCTGTAGGAATTAAAGAAAAATTTCTGAAAATAAAAAACAGACATTCAAAAAAGGGGTAATGCGTTTTAGCTTGCCCCTGATTTTTTAAAATGGAGAAATTTATGAATACAAATGACAAATCAGCTTTTATTGCAATAGTTGGCAGACCTAATGTTGGTAAAAGCTCAATATTAAACAGACTTCTCGGCACAAAAATTGCCATTGTGTCAAGTAAACCTCAGACTACCAGAAACCGTATCACGGGTGTTCT
>NZ_JBGVJL010000180.1:0-2768 GCF_045129435.1 Ruminococcus sp.
TATACATAAATAATTTATATATGTATGGGAATGAGGTTCTCCCACGGATTTTCCGAAACCGCTTTTGCTGATGACTTCTGTTTTATACAGGGGCATTGGCTTTTTTTATGTCATTTTTTAATTTATTGAGGTGGATTTATGAAAAAGAAATTTGTTGATTTTAAGGTGCTTGCCGTTTCACTCGGCTGTGCTGTGGTAATGGGTGAGATTTCGTTTATATTTTTATATATGCTCGGCTTATCGTCTGTATTCCGCAGTTACTTTCCGTATTGCATATGGTTTTTACCGCTTTCGGGTATGCTGACTGCATTTGTATATAAAAGATACGGCGGTGAGTCATCTAAGGGCAACAACCTTATAATTCAAAGTGCGAATGAAGGCGTTAAAGTACCCAAAAGGCTTGCGATTCTCACATTTTTCTTTACCCTGCTCACTCACTTTTCAGGCGGCTCTGCCGGCAGAGAAGGAACTGCTGTGCAGATTGGCGGTACGCTTACAAGTAATGTTGCCGATAAATTTGGCTTTAAGGGCGAGGACAGAAAAATAATTATTCTCAGCGGAATAAGCTCGGCTTTCGGCTCGGTATTCGGTACTCCGCTTGCCGGTGCGTTCTTCGGTATGGAGGTTTGCTGTATCGGCAGGCTTTCTGTAAATGCCCTTATTCCCTGCTTTTTATCGTCTTACCTTGCAAATGCTGTGGCTCTTCTTCTCGGTGCCGAGCACAATGTGAATAGTATATCAATCGTTCCCGACATCAGCTTGAAATTTATATTAGTATTCATTTCAGCATCAATTATTTTTGGCTTACTTGGCAAGCTTTTTGCACTTGCGGTCAAGTATTTAAAAATATTATATGCAAAAATTTTTAAAAACACCATTCTTTCTGCCTTGGTTGGCTCAATAATTGTAACTTTGCTCGTTGTACTGCTCAATCTCAACGATTATGAGGGATTAAGCACATGGCAACAGACAACCGCCTTTGAGGGCAACGCTAACTGGTATGATATGCCTGTAAAATTTATTCTGACAACACTTACTCTCGGAGCAGGATTTCAGGGTGGCGAGGTTACTCCGCTGTTTGACATTGGTGCGTCATTCGGCGGTTGGTATGGAAATATATGTGGAATTGAGCCGAGTTTTCTTGCTGCAATCGGTCTTATCTGCGTATTTGGCTCAGCGGCTAACACACCAATCACTACTATTATGCTTGGCATTGAGCTTTTCGGCGTTAAGGCAACGCCTTACTTTGTGCTTGCAAGCATTATAAGCTTTATTGCATCAGGCAAGGCAGGAATTTACTCTGCACAAGAGCGAAAGCTAAGTAAAAGTCTGTTTGGCAAAAAGGCTGATTTTTCTGAATAAATATGGTACAATACTAAAAGAAATAATCGGAGGTGCTGTATGAAAATTTTGGTTGTATTTACGGGAGGCACTATTGGCAGCTGCTACAACAACGGAGTAATTTCTCCCAACTCAAGCACTCGCTACAAGCTTATTGAAATGTATAAGAAAAACTGTGATGAAACTGAATTTGACGCTATTTCGCCCTATACTGTACTCAGCGAAAAATTAAACGGTGAATACTTCAACGCTCTTTATAATGCTATTAAAGAAAATATAAATAACTATGACGGAATCATTGTCACACATGGAACAGATACTTTGCAATACACCTCTGCTATGCTTTCATATATGTTTGGCTTGTGCGATACTCCTATTGTAATTGTATCGGCAAATTATCCGCTTGAGAACGAAAAATCAAACGGACTTGATAACTTTTCTGCCGCCATTGATTTCATTAAATACGGCAAAAGCAAGGGCGTATTTGCCGCATATAAAAATTGCGGTGAGTATGCAAAAATTCATCGTGGCTCAAGATTACAAAAGCACCTTGCCTATTGTGACAAAGTGGAAAGCATTGGCAATCTTTACTATGGTGAAATCATTTATAATATGTATGTAAAAAATAATCACTACACTGAAAAGCAAGATGAAATTAAATTTGAAAATATACCTATTTTCAATGCAACCTCACCTGTACTTAAAATTACTCCGTATGTGGGTATGGTATACCCTAAGCTTGATAACAGCATAAAGGCTGTACTGCTTGAAAGCTATCATTCGGGAACTATAAATACCGCAAACAAGGATTTAGAAGGCTTATGCCATACTGCAAATCAGCTTGACATACCTGTATTTTTAACAGGCAGTGAGGCTGGATTTTTCTATGAAAGCAAGGAGCTTTACTCAAAGCTTGGTATTCAAGTTCTGCCTCCTGTTGCTCCGATTTCCGCATATATCAAATTATGGCTGTTATGTGAGAATGATACAAAGGATATTTTTAAAAGCTTTTCAAAGTCTGTTGGCGGAGATATTTTTATATCAGAGCAGAAATTCTAATATAATTTAAGTAAAATTTTCGACCATTGCAAACGCAAAATTTACTTTTACAACAAAGCATTTATAAAAAAGGTTCTTTTTTGATAGTTTAGGTAAATTGCTGTTTAGCTACGGTCGGGAAATTTTCTTGAATTAGCCCAGACTTTATACTCGAAAATAAAAATTTGGTCAACCTTTTTAAAGGTTGTGGGTGTGGGCAAAGCCCACAAAGCTTTTAACAAAAGCAAAGTCCGATAGCCAAACAGCCTGCTGTTTGGCGGCTTGAACACAACAGCGAAAGCTTTATAATTGCGACAGCAACACAAAAAGCCATTTTTCTTTATTATTTTTTAATGAAGTATTTCTTTTTTAAGGCTGTCGCCTGTTTT
>NZ_JBGVJL010000181.1:0-10977 GCF_045129435.1 Ruminococcus sp.
AATATAAAACAACAAAAACCCCCGTGGAAAACCACGGGGGAGAAGTAACGAAATAATTTATCTATTAAACTGTTTCGCTGTTGTTGCCATAGTAAGCATTGAGGTACATCTGCTTGATTTCCTTGAAGAGTGGGTATCTTGGGTTAGCACCAGTACACTGGTCATCGAATGCCTGCTCTGTCATATCGTCAAGTCTTGCAAGGAAGTCAGCTTCATCGATGCCGTACTCCTTGATTGAGCTCTTAATGCCAACTCTTGCCTTAAGGTCATTGATAGCCTTAATAAGGTTCTCAACGCTATCAGCGTCATCCTTACCGCCAAGGCCAAGGAATCTTGCTACTTCAGCGTAACGAGCCTGTGTCTTTGGATGATCATACTGTGGGAATGTACCCATCTTAGCCGGAGTCTCTACTGAGTTGAAACGGATAACCTGCTCGAGCATAAGAGCATTTGCAATACCGTGTGGAATGTGGTGGAAAGCACCAAGCTTATGAGCCATTGAGTGGCAAACACCGAGGAATGCGTTAGCAAATGCCATACCAGCCATTGTAGCACCGTGAGCAACCTTCTCACGAGCGAATGGTTCATTCATACCGTTGTCATAGCAAGCTGGGAGATACTTGAAGATAACTTCAAGAGCTCTAAGAGCAAGACCGTCTGTAAAGTCTGTAGCCATCATTGAAGCGTAAGCCTCAAGAGCATGGCTGACAGCATCGATACCAGAAGCAGCAGTAAGACCCTTAGGACCGCTCATCATATTGTTAGCATCTACGATAGCCATATTTGGCATAAGCTCGTAGTCAGCGAGTGGGTACTTAACGCCAGTTTCCTGATCAGTGATAACTGCGAATGGAGTAACCTCAGAACCTGTACCTGAAGATGTTGGAACAGCAATGAAGTAAGCCTTTTCACCCATCTTAGGGAATGTGTAAACTCTCTTACGAATATCGCAGAAACGCATAGCCATATCCATAAAGTCAGCTTCCGGATGCTCATAGAGAACCCACATAATCTTACCAGCGTCCGTTGCTGAACCACCACCAAGAGCGATGATTACATCTGGCTCGAACTTACGCATAGCCTCTGCACCCTTCTGTGCTGAGAGAAGTGATGGGTCTGGCTCAACATCAGCAAATGTTGTGTGTACAATGCCCATTTCATCAAGCTTGTCTGTGATTGGCTTTGTATAACCATTCTTGTAAAGGAATGAGTCAGTTACGATGAATGCTCTCTTCTTGCCCATAACATCCTTGAGTTCCTGAAGAGCAACAGGCATACAGCCTCTCTTAATATAAACCTTCTGTGGTGCTCTGAACCAAAGCATATTTTCTCTCCTCTCGGCTACTGTCTTAATGTTGATAAGGTGCTTAATACCTACGTTCTCAGATACTGAGTTACCGCCCCATGAGCCGCAACCAAGTGTAAGAGATGGTCTAAGCTTGAAGTTGTAGAGGTCACCGATACCACCCTGTGAAGAAGGTGTGTTTACGAGAATACGGCAAGTCTTCATACGACCTGCAAATTCGTCAATCTTAGCTCTCTCATTAACAGCATCAACATAGAGGGAAGATGTATGACCGTAACCGCCGTCAGCAACGAGCTGCTCAGCCTTAGCAAGTGCATCCTCGAAGTCCTCAGCCTTGTACATAGCAAGTACTGGAGAAAGCTTCTCGTGAGCGAATTCCTCGCTGATGTCAACACTCTCAACCTCACCGATAAGGATCTTAGTTTCTTCAGGAACTGTAACACCTGCAAGTGCAGCGATTGTTACTGGCTTCTGACCAACGATCTTAGCATTAAGAGCACCGTTGATGATGATTGTCTTTCTTACCTTCTCTGTCTCTTCGTCATTGAGGAAGTAGCAACCACGAGCCTTAAATTCCTTCTTAACCTTTGAATAAATCTTCTTTTCAACGATAACTGACTGCTCAGAAGCACAAATCATACCGTTATCAAATGTCTTTGAATGAATAATTGAGTTTACAGCAAGAAGAATGTCTGCTGATTCGTCAATAATTGCAGGTGTATTACCGGCACCAACGCCGAGAGCAGGCTTACCTGATGAATAAGCAGCTTTAACCATGCCAGGACCACCTGTAGCGAGGATGCAGTCAGCTTCCTGCATAAGCATATTTGTAAGCTCAAGGCTTGGAATATCAATCCAGCTGATGATGCTTTCCGGAGCACCTGCAGCTACAGCAGCCTCAAGAACAACCTTAGCAGCCTCGATTGTGCTCTTCTTAGCACGTGGGTGAGGGCTGATGATGATACCGTTTCTTGTCTTTAAGCAGATAAGTGTCTTAAAGATAGCTGTTGATGTTGGGTTTGTTGTTGGAATAACAGCAGCGATAACACCGATTGGCTCTGCAATCTTCTTAATACCGAAAGACTTGTCCTCTTCGATTACGCCACATGTCTGTACATTCTTATATGCGTTGTAAATATACTCAGAAGCGAAGTGGTTCTTAATAACCTTATCTTCTGCTACGCCCATGCCTGTTTCTTCAACAGCCATTTTAGCGAGTGGGATTCTCATCTTGTTAGCTGCGGATGCTGCTGCAAGGAAAATCTTGTCAACCTGTTCCTGTGTGTAGGTTGCGAAAATCTTCTGAGCTTCTTTAACTTTTGCTAAAGCTGCCTCAAAAGTCTCTGCGTTTTCTACGATCGGATACTCTTTTGTGCTCATTAAATCTACCTCTTATCTTGCATTTTATATTATCATTCAGCAAAAAGCTGAAAATGGATGACTGATTAATCTGTTGCTTTGAATTCAATCTTGTTTGCTTTACCATTGGATTTAACATAGCTTTCTGCATAAGAACCCTTTGGTGCATTTATAGTAACAGTATTTGTGTTGTCACAAACTGTGTACTGTGTCATTTTAGTAACATTGGCAGGAATATTGATTTCCGTAAGGTTAGGACACTGATAGAAAACATATTCACGAATTTCCTGAAGGTCGCCCTCTTCAATAGTAACGCTCTTAACGCCTGAGCCCTGGAATGTATAAAGACCAAGGTCTGTTACTGAGGCAGGTACTGTAACTTCTTCAAGAGAAGTACAAAGGAAGAACACATTGCTGCCGAATGTTTTAAGATTTTTTGAAAGCTTTACTGATTTAAGCTTTGAACAAGCCTGAAAAGCGTGTCCCTGAATTTCAGTAATTGTGTCAGGAATTGTAACTGTTTCAAAATCCTTTTGGCTGAATGCGTTAGGACCGATAGCAGTTACCTTATAGTTATTGTAGCTGTCAGGAATAACAAGGTCTTTGTCATTACCTGTGTATTCTGTAACCATAAGCTCGTTACTGTTTATAATGTAGTAACCAAAGCCGTTGTCTGTAAGATCAGGCTTTGTAGCTTCAATGGTATAACCCGGCTCATTCTGGTTGGAACAGCCGCAGCCTGAGAAGCTAAATACCATAGTGGCACACATTGCTCCTGCAATAAGTGCACATAATATTTTTTTCATAATTTGAAGGATCCTTTCAAACTTTAGTACTAGTACTGAGCCTTTTTCATTTCTCAGCAATACCATTTTAACATCTTTGTTAAATATTTGTCAATGTATTTTCGGCTTTTTTTTCGTATTTTTAAACTTTTATCGCATTACCTAATAAATAACTAAAAAGCCGTGTAGTATTCTTACATAATCGACAAAATACTCACATTTTTAACTTTTGCAAAAAATCTTAATTTGCTTAAAAGAAATATAAATAAATTTGATATAAAATGTGCTTTTGCTCGCATATGCAAGTAATTTAGCGTTGCTAATAAATACAAAATTTCGCAACACGATGTCTAAAAAATGTAAATATCAACAAAACTCGTCAAATCGTCATATTCTTAATTATAATAACTTGAAATTCGAAACAAAAGTGTTAAAATATAGTGTGGAAAATTTAATAAATTTCCTATATTAATATGTATAGGGAAAGGGGCATATCTATGGATTTAATGATGATTCTAAGAAACCTTGCCATTATCCTTGTTGCAGCAAAGCTGTGCGGACTTCTTGCCCGTAAGCTTAAAGCACCACAGGTAGTTGGCGAAATCATCGCCGGTCTTATTATCGGTCCTTCACTTCTTAACCTTGTAGTTAAGGACGACTTTATTTCCGGTATGGCAGAAATCGGTGTTATCTTACTTATGTTCTCAGCAGGCTTGGGAACCGACCTGAAAGAGCTTGTTAAAACAGGTCCGGTTGCATTGCTGATTGCTTTGTCGGGCGTTGCAGTTCCTCTTGTAGGCGGTATGCTTGTGTATATGGGCTTTGGCTTTGGTACACCTGATACTCAGCTCTATGAAGGCATATTTATGGGTACTGTACTTGCCGCAACATCTGTAAGTATTACAGTTCAGGCACTAAAGGAAATGGGTCACCTCAAAGGAAAGGTTGGCACTACGATATTGTCGGCTGCGATACTTGATGATATTATCGGTATCATTCTTCTTACTGTAGTAATCGGCTTTAAGAGTCCTGATGTATCTCCCGTAGATGTATGTATCAAGACAATTCTCTTCTTTGTGCTTGCAATCGTTCTTGGCTTTGCACTTTACTTCCTCTTTAAGTGGATAAGTAAGCATTGGCCTCACTCAAGAAGAATTCCGATTTTCGGTCTTGTTCTTTGTTTTGCAGCAGCATATTGCTCAGAAGAATTCTTTGGTATTGCAGATATTACAGGTGCATATGTAGCAGGTATCATTCTTTGTAATATCAATGATGCGGGCTATATTGAAAGAAAGATGGACATCAGCTCTTATATGATCTTTGGACCAATCTTTTTTGCAAGCATTGGCTTACAGACAAGCTTTGATAACTTCAATCTTCAGATTTTGTGGTTCTCAATCGCACTTGTAGCAGTCGCTCTTGTAACAAAGATTATCGGCTGCGGCGGTATGGCTAAGATTTGCAAGTTCAATGTACCTGATTCACTTAAAATCGGTGTTGGTATGATGAACAGAGGCGAGGTTGCACTTATCGGTGCTCAAAAGGGACTTGATGCCGGTCTTATGGACGCTAAGTTCTTTACAGCCGTAATTATTCTTATTATTGTATCTTCAATTCTTACTCCTATTCTTTTAAAGGTGCTCTATTCAAAGTGGCCTGATAAAAAAGACAGTGAAATTGAAAACGAAAAGAAGCTTGCTCAGGAAGGTGTGGGTGCTACCTACAATATTTCTGACAATGACTTCAAACAGGAAGAAAATAAATAATTTTCACAATAAACCAACCGTTCTCGTGTGGGAACGGTTGGTTTTTACTTTGCAGCATGTTCAAAAAGAAATTCTAAATATTTCAAATAGTTACAAAAAATTACTTATTTTGTAACATAAAACAAAGAAAATATTCTATTGTAGAATAATAAACGGCTTTTTATTGTGCCTTTTACCAAAAATGCCGTTAAGTGCTGCACAAGGGGTTGATTTTTTCTGATATATCTGCTATAATTATTACAAATTTGTTAATAAGTGTAATTTTGATGTAATTATTACACTTAACACAATTTGGAGGTAATAACAATGCAGCGAAGTAAGAAAATTGCTTCTGTGCTGCTGAGTGTGACAATGCTTTCCGGTGCTTGCGTAGCAGGAAGCAGTACCACAGCTCATGCGTCCGGCACAGGTGCAGGTCTTGCAGAGTGGGCACTCAATGCGTATTATAGCGGTTGGAGCTATGTTTACGGCGGAGCAACTCCGGGAGCCGTAGATTGCTCGGGACTTATCTATTCCTATTGCGGAGGTAACGCAAGAGGCGGCGATTCTCAGCTATATGCGTCAAGTGAGAGTGGATATATCAGCAATGGTATTCCAAGAGTTCATGGACTTGGTCTTCATATGGACGGTCATGTCGGCGTTTATATCGGTGACGGTATGGCAGTTGACGCAAGAAATGACGATGAAGATGTATGCTATGACACCGTAGATTATATGGGCTGGACTCAATGGTACAAGGTAGGAGCTATTGACTACATTGAAAACGGTTGGGAGCAGTTCAACGGTGATTATTACTATTACGAAAATGGTGAGTACATAGTAGATACATCAAGAACTATTGACGGCACAACCTATTACTTTGACTCAAAGGGTAGGTCAAGCAACACCCCGTCAAATCCATCATCATCTTCATCATCTTCTTCATCAAGCAGCTCTTCAAGCACAGACAACAGCTCTTCAAGCAGTAACTCGGACGATTCTTCAAGCGAGAACACAGAAGCTAAGGAAGAGGTAAAGGAAGAAACTTCTACAGAGCCGGCTCTTTACAGAAACGGCGATGAGGCAGACGAGATTAAGAAAATTCAGGAAAGACTTAAGGAGCTTGGCTACTACAACGGCGAAGTTACCGGTAAGTTTGATGACGAAACAGAGACAGCCTACATTCAGTTTCAGCAGGCAGCAGGCGTATCTGTAGATGGTATATCCGGTACAGACAGAGATATTCTCTATTCAGAGGATTGCCCCACATATGCTGATGCACAGGCAAAGCTTGCTGAGCAGTCAACTACATACAGCCTTGGCGATCAGAGCGATGCTGTTCTTACAATTCAGAACAGACTTGCAATTCTCGGTTTCTTTAATGAAATAGCTACAGGCTATTATGGTGACACAACAGTACAGGCAGTTGAGGCATTCCAGCTTGCAAATAACCTTGAGGCAACAGGTATTGTTGATCAGACAACATATCAGGCAATGTTCTCTGCAACTGCTCTTTCAAACAGTGGTTATGCTCTTACAACCTCGGTTGGATATACAGGTCCTTATGCAATGCCTGCAACAAATTCATTTGTCTTGCAGAATACACAGAATCAGGACTATGCACATTCAGCAGCAGTTGTAGCACAGGCAGCAAATAAGGTTACAAAGAAAGCACTTTCTAATACATCAACTGATGCACCAACCCTTATTAGAGCAGCTGTTAAGCGTAATCTTAATGTAGGACTTTGGTTTGTGGTTGTTCTTGCAATGCTTTCAATTTTTGGCGGTGTATTTATCGTTAAAAATCTTAAAGCCACTAAAAAGGCACGCCGTACAAGAGCAAGAAGTAAAAAATCTTACACAAGAGTAAAAACTGAAGCTCGTTACTGGTAAAATTTAAGCCGTATCTTATGGTTGTCCATTTGATACGGCTTTGTTATATTGCAAAATAATTTATTATGTGATAATATAAACTTAGGAAGTGATATTATGGATAAAGAATTAATTAAAAGAATAAATGAACTTGCAAAAAAGAAAAAAACTCTCGGACTTAATGCCGAAGAGCAGGCAGAGCAAAAGCAGCTTTATGCAGTATATCTTGCAGAAATCAGGCAGCAGTTTGACAGCACACTTGATAATGTAAGCATAAAACAGGAGGACGGCTCGGTAGTTCCTTTTAAATCTGCCGCTAAAAAGAAAAATTCAGACGATAAAAAGCCGGAATAAGAGTTTCTTTTTGTAAAATTAAAGGGTTGATTCAGTAAATTTGAATCAACCCTTTTTGGTTATAGCTTAATCATCAAGACAGCTGTCAAGTCTGTCAATGATATTCTGCTTATCCATATGCTGACCAATGAATACAAGCTTGATTTCACGGTCGCCGTACTTTTCGTCCCAATGCTCTTCAATATCAGGATACTCTTTAAAGTACTTTTTCTGTTCGCTCTTAGGGAATGCAGCAAGCCATTTGCCGTTTTCTGTTGCAGTAATCTGTACGCCTGCCTGCTCAAATACATAGAGGTAATCTCTCTTGTCTTTGTCTGAGAACCAGAGGATACCCTTTGCACGAACTACGCCCTTTGGCCAGTCGTTTACAAAATTCTGTAATTTCTCCTGATTGAATGGGCGACGGCTGTGATATACAAATGTGCCAATTCCGTATTCTTCGTCATCGTCACCATGGTGGTGATGGTGGCAGCAATGGCCATGCTCATGATCACAATGTGAGTGATCTTCGTCATCGTGATTATGGTGATGATGTTCATGCTCGTCCTCGTCATGATGATGGTGTTCATGCTCGTCCTCATCGTGGTGGTGATGATGCTCGTGCTCATCTTCATCATGGTCGTGATGCTCGTTTCTCTCATCCTCGTCTTTATCATAAGCCTGAGCCCAACCTGCTGAACCGGCAGTTTCCTCAAAGTTGTAAAGATTTGTATTGAGAATGTCACCAACACTAACCTTACCGTAGTTAGCCTCAATAATCTTAGCCTTTGGCTGGAGTGTTCTAATCATAGCCTTAACTCTGCCGAGCTGCTCTTCATTTACCATATCTACCTTGTTGAGAATGATAGTTGAGCAGAACTCAATCTGCTGAATAACGAGGCTTTCAATATCCTCCTCATCAACATCATCTTTAAGAAGATTGTCACCGCACCCGAACTCTGTAGCCATTCTGAGTGCATCAACAACTGTAACAATGTTGTCAAGACGGCAGATAGCAGGAGTACCTTCTTCTTCGTCACCCTCAAGCACAGCAATGGACTGAGCAATAGGGAGTGGCTCGCAGATACCGCTTGCCTCAATGAGAATGTAGTCAAATTTGCCTGACTTTACAAGCTCAGCAATCTGATTGATAAGGTCAACCTTGAGAGTACAGCAGATACAGCCGTTTGAAAGTGGAACAAGGTTGTCATCTTTCTGAGTTACAACGCCGGCTTTCTGAATAAGCTCAGCGTCAATATTGATTTCGCCAATATCATTTACGATAACGGCACATTTGTAGCCCTCCTGATTACCGAGAACATGGTTGATAAGTGTAGTTTTACCTGATCCAAGATAGCCTGTAAGCAATGTTACAGGAATTGGAAGCTTTGGTTTTGCCATATATGTCATTTCCTTTCAAGAATAGTTTTCTACGAATCGAATAATAGCACAACCGAATTACTTTGTCAAGTGGTTGAAAGTTAGTTGTGACTAATTATATAAAATTACATTGACAAATATTCCTTAAATGATATAATTATAATGTAAAGTACATATAATATTTTGAAAGGACGATACTTTTGTTTGAAATTATATTCTATGAAACAGAAGATAGTCATAAACCTGTTATAGACTTTTTGAATTCTCTTGATACAAAAATGAGAGTAAAAGCGTTAAGAGAGATTCAACTTTTAAAAGAATTTGGATATACACTTAGAGAGCCAAATTCTAAGGCATTACAAGACGGATTGTTTGAACTAAGAATAAAGCAGGGAAATAATATATCAAGAATTATATATTTTTTCTTTATCAATAATAAAATAGTAATGACAAATGGTTTTATGAAAAAAACACAGAAAACACCAAAAGCAGAAATTGAAAAAGCTAAAAAATATAAAGATGATTTTGAAAGGAGAAATAAAAATGGATGATTTTGAAAAATACCTAAATTCACAGCTTAGTAATGATGAAGATTTTAAAAATGAATGGGAAAACAGTGAGATTGAGTATGAATTGACTAAAACACTTATTTCTCTTAGAAATCAGGAAAATCTTACACAGCAACAGCTTGCAGAGCGTACCGGTTTAAGGCAGTCCAATATCAGCAGAATTGAAAATGGTTCAGTTGTACCGAGTTTGACTACTCTTGAAACGATAGCTCATGGGTTGGGAAAGAAACTTAAAATTGAATTTGTATGAAGAAAGGGTTGCCGTACCTTAGTTAGTATGGCAACCCTTTTTATGTTATTTATAATTTATTTAAATATCAGTTCTCAGGAACTTTTGGAAGTCCGTCAAAGCCTTTCTTGAGTTCCTCGTCGGTAGGAATATAGTCACTCATAAGACCGTCGTTGAATTTCTGATAAGCAACCATATCAAAGTAACCTGTACCTGTAAGACCAAAGAGAATAGTCTTTTCCTCGCCGGTTTCTTTGCACTTGAGAGCCTCGTCAATAGCAACTCTGATTGCGTGGCTGCTTTCAGGAGCAGGGAGAATACCCTCAACTCTTGCAAATTGCTCAGCAGCTGCAAATACAGAAGTCTGCTCAACTGAGGTAGCTTCCATAAGACCGTCATGATAAAGCTGAGAAAGAGTACTGCTCATACCATGGTAGCGAAGTCCGCCTGCGTGGTTGGCTGATGGAATAAATCCGCTGCCGAGTGTGTACATCTTAGAAAGCGGACAAACCTTTCCTGTATCACAGAAGTCATATGCAAATTTACCTCTTGTAAGGCTTGGGCAAGATGCAGGCTCAACAGCAATAATTCTGTAATCAGCCTCGCCTCTGAGTTTTTCACCAACAAATGGAGAAATAAGACCGCCAAGGTTAGAACCACCGCCTGCACAGCCGATGATGATGTCAGGCTTAACATTATATTTCTCAAGAGCTTTTTTAGCCTCAAGACCGATAACAGACTGATGAAGAAGTACCTGATTGAGTACGCTGCCGAGTACATAGCGGTAACCCTCTGTAGAAGTTGCAACCTCTACTGCCTCAGAAATAGCACAGCCAAGGCTGCCTGTAGTGCCCGGGTGCTCCTCAAGAATCTTTCTGCCCACAGCAGTATCCATAGATGGGGAAGGAGTAACGCTTGCACCGTAGGTTCTCATAACCTCTCTTCTGAACGGCTTCTGCTCGTAAGATACCTTAACCATATATACTTTGCAGTCAAGACCAAAGTATGAACATGCCATTGAAAGTGCAGTACCCCACTGACCAGCACCAGTTTCAGTAGTAACGCCTTTAAGTCCCTGTTTTTTAGCATAGTAAGCCTGAGCAATGGCAGAGTTAAGCTTATGGCTGCCGCTTGTATTGTTGCCCTCAAATTTATAGTAGATTTTAGCCGGTGTATCAAGAGCCTTTTCGAGGAAATATGCTCTGATAAGCGGAGATGGACGATACATCTTATAGAAATCCTGAATTTCCTGTGGAATATCTATGTAAGCGTCAGTATCGTTAAGCTCCTGTGCTACAAGTTCTTTACAGAATACAGGATAAAGCTCCTCTGCTGTCATAGGTTTAAGTGTAGCAGGATTAAGAAGTGGAGCTGGTTTGTTTTTCATATCTGCACGAAC
>NZ_JBGVJL010000182.1:0-11407 GCF_045129435.1 Ruminococcus sp.
GCTTCACCCTCTCTAAAATGTCTTTCCTTTGGTTCATATTTCTACCTCCTGAGGAAAGTATACTCTCCTCAGGAGTGATCTGCCAAAATTGTACATTTTGAGTTGGCGATTTTGTGCATTTTCAGTTTAGCATTTATATTATCAATGTGGTTTCACTTGGGATGACCATTTGAGGCTGAAAAACGCACTTGCAAATGCAAAAGGCAAATGGCTTGTATCATACAATGATTGTAAAGAAATACGCAATTTGTACGACGGCTGTTCTTTCTTTGATTTTACAAGACTGCACAATATGAAACAGCGAATCAATGCAGGCGAGCAATTCCCTGAACTGCTAATCAGTAACTACGATATGTATGAAAGGCAGAGAAACAAGCCGTTGCAGTTGAGCCTGCTTGACTTGACAACCGAACAGCAAATTGATTTAGAACAAATTTTGAAGGAGTGTATTATTAACAATGGAAAATAGAATTTATGTAAGCATACCGCTTGACGCACTTATTGTATCAGGAATCACATCCGACTGTGCTGTGCAGATTTCAGCTATGGACGGAGCAATTCTGATTGAGAGGTGCGATGATGAGTGTAATGGTTGCGACTGCATTTGTGATGAATGCAAAGCGGAAAGAGAGGACGAGCAATGCTAAAAATGTACAGAGTTCTCGGTGAGAGAGGACGAATTACAATCCCCTACGAAATCCGCAAGCGAATCGGATTCAGATACAACGATGTTTTATCATTTACCCAGCAGGATGACGGCTCGGTAGTTATCAGGCGAGAAAAACTCTGCGACAACTGCCAGTACCTTGAAGAAGATTTTGAAGAAAACATAACTCTTGAAGATTTCCTTGACAGCCTGTCCGAGAAAGAACAGAGAGATGCACTTATACATCTTTCTCTGCTGTGGGCTGAAAAGCAGAAACACTAAATCGGAGGTAAATTTATAATGGCACAGAATACTAATTTCAAAGGAAACAAAAACAACAATCAGAAAAGGAAACTGCCGTATATCAAGGTAAGGATTGATAAGCTCGTTGATGTAGATGATTGCAACACAAAGGCGTTTGCAAGCGTTACTGTCGGCGGTGCTGTGGCAATTCACGGAATCAGAGTGATGAACTCAAGAAAAGGACTGTTTGTTGCAATGCCTGCAAGTAACTATGTTGACGAAAACGGCGAAACGAAGTTCAGCGAGATTGTTCACCCGATTTCAAAGGAGTCAAGAGATATGCTAAATTGCAAGGTTATGGACGCATATCATCAGGCACTTTATGAACAGCAGAGTAAAGAAGAAACCGAGGCTATGTCGAAAGATGAATCGGAAAGCTTTACACAGACTTTGTGAATTTGTTTGAATGTTTGTTTTCTCTATTGTATAATTTAATATAATCTATTTTTTATTTGAAGTGGAGAATACAAATACGAACGGAGAAAAGAAAATGTTTAAATATTTAAAGAAAAAGCTTATTGATATGGGTTTTTTATGTCATACACCTAAATCAGCATTAAGTTGTCAGGATAAGAAGGATATAAAACAATATGGGCTTATACATTTTACCTTTTCGGAAAACATTAATGAGATATTGAAAAATGGCGTAATGCCCGGAAAAGAATATTTGTATCGAAAAGAAAAAAATCTTTGTTGGTTTTATATTAATTATCCTAAAGAGTATGAGAAAAATCTTGGTATTGTAAAAAGCAAAGGCAAGAGGTCAGGCGTTGATTGTTATATTGTTATAAAAGATTTTTCGGAGGAACAACTTAATAATATGCGTATAAGAAAAGAAAGTGATAATGCTGTGGTTCATATTGGAACATTAAAAACAAGCAATATGAAGGGAATGATGTTAAAAGATAAATAAAATTAAGTCTGGACATTTGAAATTCTTTGGATATACTTGTTGCTGAAAGGACGGCGATAGTATGAAAAAGAAAATCGCAATAATGTTAAGCATAATACTAATGGCAGGAACATTCACAGCCTGTACTGCAGAAGAAACAATGGATAACAGTTCTTTATCACCCACGGTTTCAACTTCCGTGGGTGTTTCTGCATCTGGGGAAAGTTCTGAAATGGCAACAACCGAAACAACAACCACCGCCGAAAAAACCACCGTTTCAAAAGAAACAGAGCCTTCGGGACAGAATACAAAAACCGAAGAAAAAGCCGACAGTGGGCAAAAATCGGCAGTTGTTTCGGCAACGGATTCAATTCAGGAAACACAATCCGAGGTTCAGAACAACAGCAGGAATACAGTAAATAGTAATCAGTTTAAATCGGAATCAACTGCTGAAAAAGAAACAGAAATTCCCACTGAAAAGCCGACGCAGAAACCTACGGAAAAGCCTACACAACCGCCTACCAAAGCAAAAACGGTTGATGTTCAGTATGCGGTGAGTGCCTGCATAGCCTACGGTCAGCAGCTCGGAATGAAATACGATTCCTCGCTGAACACAGGCAACGCAAGCTGGTTCTCGCCCACAAACGCATCATATTATGATGATACGCAAAGCCTGACAGCAGATTGCTATGGTGATGTTGAGTATGTAGCCTACTACTATCAAAGTGACGGCATAGTCCCAAGCGACTTATCATTCAATGTAATTGCAGAAAACAACAAAATATATGTAGTTTACTGCTAAATAAAGTATAGACAGCACTCTTAATCGGGTGCTGTTATTTTTTGAAAGGAATGATCTCAATGAAAATAAACCAAATAACTCTAACAGACCTCCGCCGTATGAACGGCAAGGAAGGACTCATCCTGCAGGGATGCGGAGGTGAAACACAGGAATGGGTGGACGGCATTAATAAAATGCTCACGGATAAGGGAATACTTCTTCACAATACAAGGTTTGAGAATGTTTCTGTGTTCAAGAGTGACGGCGTTACCTGTATTCTCTATCCCTTTGAAGATGTCCACCTCGACATCGGCAAGCTTGCAATGTGGCGGTTGCAGTCATATACAGCCTTTGCAGGAATGTGGCTGTCCGATTATGTGGATAACAGGCTCGGCGGTTTTGAACCTGAGCAAAACAAAGCGGAAAAGGTCAAACCCGACTGTGCATTAATAGGCTGTGATTCCAACATATTCAATCTTATGGGCGTTGCAAGCCACACGCTCAAGCAAAACGGTATGGCTGACGAAGCAAAAGAAATGTGCAGTCGTGTTACGAATTCGGGCAGTTATTGCGAAGCACTGAACATTATCGGCGAGTATGTAAATATCACAGACGGCAGTGAACAGTCTGATGATATAGATGAAGATTTCAATGAAGGACAGGCGATGAAATTATGATTTGAGTAAGCAAAAACAGAATATTTTATCAGCAGGCAGAGTTAACCGACTTTGCCTTATTTTTTACCAAGAAAGGAATTTTTAGAATGAAAAACATTTTAGCTAAAAGGAATTTCACAAGAATAACAGCACTTTTGCTTGCGGTTGCCGTAATATTCGGAACAATGTTTGCACTCCCCGTAAGTGCGGCAAGCGGTGATAAGGTTACAATCACTTTCGATTATTGTTATGACAGCACAGGCAATATAATCAAATTTCAGCAGACAACGGTCAGTGACGGCTACACGGTCGGAACTCCCGGAGAAGAGTTGTGCAAGATTTTTGCAGACGGAAAAGAAGCCTACTGCATTGAACCCGGTCATACACTCTACTCAGGCAATACGCTGACCGAGGACGGTTCGACCGTCTGGAAGAATTTAGGCTCTGCGAAGCAGAAAGCAATCAACCTTGCTCTGCTTTACGGCAAACCCGGTTCAGGGAAATGCTTAAGCGGAACAGAGGATCAGAAATGGGTAGCAACACAGCTGATTGTATGGGAGTTTGTTTCAGGTTGTCGTTCTACAAGCGAAGGCTATAAATGCACAAATACAAAGTTCATTGACGGTATCTGTGCAGGCGGAGCAAATCCCGGAGTTAAGTCGGTTTACAATGCAATCTCAAAAAGCCTTGCAAATTACTCAACTGTTCCGAGTTTTGCATCTGCAATCGCTTCAAAGGCTGAAATCTATGAGATGGAATACTCGGACGGAAAGTACACATTAATGCTTACCGACAGCAACAATATTCTCTCGGATTTCGGTTTCAAAACTACAGGTGGAATTTCCGTTTCAAAATCCGGCAACAAGCTGACCTTGACTTCAAGTTCCCCCGTCAACGATGCAGTAACATTCAACTCTGCAAAATCAATGCCGAGCGTAGGAAATACAACCCTTATCCCATATGGAGATGCAACTTTGCAGGATGTAATCACAGGTGTTGAAAACGACGCTGACCCGATAAGGGCATATTTCAAGGTCAAGACAAGCTCGGGAAACCTCAAGCTTGTCAAAACCTCCGAGGACGGCAATGTTGCAAATATTGAGTTTACCGTTAAAGGCGTTGGTTACAGCAAAACTGTAAAAACCAATTCAAAGGGCGAATTTGAATTAACCGACCTTGTCCCCGGAAAATACACGGTTACCGAGCATACTCCGACAGAGTATGCCGAACAAAAATCAAAGACCGTAAATGTTGAAAGTGGAAAAACGGCAACTGTATCTTTCAGTAATGTTCTTAAAAAGTGGAATCTTACTGTTAAAAAAACAGACGCTGAAACAAAGTCTGCACAGGGTGATGCAACACTTGCAGGAGCAGTTTACGGCATCTACAACGATGGTAAGCTCATAGATAAATACACCACAGATAAGAACGGCAGTTTTACAACTTCAAACTATGTATGCGGAGATAACTGGACTCTGAAAGAAATTGAACCAAGCGAAGGTTACCGCCTGTTTTAACAAACTTTGCTTTAGCACACAAACAGCGTTGCTGTTTGTGCCTTATAAATTGCAATATTGGAAGATTTTATGGGCTTTGCCCATACCCACAAGCCTTTAAAAAGGCTTGACCTAAATTTTATTTTAATTATCCAAAGCTCTCCGCTAAACCATAATTTATCAATGTTACTCCAACATTAAAAACAGAATCGAATTGCAATGGAAAACAAGTTGCGGGAGCCATAACAGAGTAGTTTTTATAGCTACTCTGTTTTCTTTTGCTGTTTTTTAAAGTCATGATGTCAGTTTGATAAATCAGGTTTAATGTTATAGTTGGGATAATCCCTAAAAATAATTGATAGATACAAGTATCAGAATTTAAACTGTTGCTTGTTTTCTTGTAGAATTGATATGTTTGCTGGAAAAAATATGTAAGATGCGGTTACGAAAACGCTTGAAATTTCTGTAGTCATAAGCATTTCTTTTGAGAACCTTGATTTTGTTGTTGCAGCCTTTAATAAAGCCGTTAATGAGTGGTGACAAAAAGAAACAAAGTGTTTTTGTCAGCTAATTTTGCATTGTTAGATCTATTTGTTATCCAAATTTTATTATAGGTACTTTTTATCCAAAAAATTGCAATATTATGCAAATAAATTTATAATATTATTAGATATAAAATAATATTATTAAGCTACGGGAAGAGGAGTTCTGTATGAAATACTATGGTTACGACACAAAGCAGGAATTTATTCAGGAAATTTATGATTGTGAGATTGACATATCGTATAAGGAAGTCGGATATATTTTTGGGCTTGACGGTCGTGGTTATTGTGTTGGGGCAACTTATTTAAAAGGTAAAGAATTATCAAAAGAAGAGATGGACAAAACCATTGTTTATGCCGATACAGTCGAAGAACTTATCGACAAGTTTGTTCTTTATGACGGTGCAAAGTTTTCCGATGTATTAGAATTAGATGTCAAAGATTACGATACAATGGAGCTTGTAGAAAATTAAAATATTTATTTTAAGACAGTACAGCGATGTGCTGTCTTTCCTTTTGCTTATTTTACATAAAGAGAGGTGGTGATGGTGGAAAAAGGGAAGTATGAAAAATGGCTTAAAGAAGAAAATTTATTATTGCTTGAGGGTTGTTATTGCTTGAGGGTTGGTTTTTAACAATGGGACAGGGTGAAAATCGGCAGTGATACTATAAAATGCATTACAAATCCCAAGAAAGCGGAAATGCCTTTTAGAGGTATCAAGAGTGCCGACGACGGAAAAATCAGAGGTTTGAACAGCAATAAACATATTGCAAAATCAACTGACAGTGGTATAATGAAGACAGACAAACAGTTTGGAAAAAGGTTGGTAAACACGCAATAGATTGGGGTTTAAATCCAAGTTCTGCAGAGGACAGAAAAGCATTAGAGAATATAATTGATGATATATATACTAATCACGATGTACCTGTTAGAACAGGTGAATGGCGTGGTCAAAAAGAAGATGTACTTTTTTATATAAAAGGTGAAGATGTTGTAATAACAAAGAAAAATGGTGAATTTGTTACAGTAATGAAAGGCAGTGTCAATAATGGTAGGGTTAAGAACTCAAGAGAACTCTAAATTTTTGAACTTTTGGGAAATTGTTCAGAAATCAGCTAATTCGATTGGCAAAGTGTTTTTTCTTGATTGCGGTGAAGGAAACTGTTTTGAAGATAATAACATTGAATGTGAGAATTTAACCGGTTGGCTCATTGACATCCAAAAAGCAAATGAATTTGAAAAAGTATTTAATTCTGATGAACATATAAACGACCAATGGAGTGATTTTTTAGCTTTTGCGTCTTGGAAAAAAGATAGCAAAAATAATATAAAAGTTACTTTTGAAATGCTTTAATTCGGTTCAAAATTTAAGAGGTAAGTTATGACTGATTTTTCAAAATATGTCGGTAAAACGGTTATAATCGCAGATGATGATAATAAAGAATGGAAAGGTATAGTTGATAGCTTTAATCCTGATGATGAATTAGAAGATTATACAGGTGAAACAATTGATATATGTGTAAACGGTTCTCCAAACGATATTGTTTGGAGAACTAAAGCACAAATATGCTCCATTAAATTAGCTTAACAGCTCCATAACGAGAGCGGTTTTGTTAGTCTTTTTGGATAGGTTTGTTTGAGGTGGAAAATTTCGTCCCCGTCCACACGCCGATGGTTTGACAGGGAGCAATCCCGAGAGATGCAGGAGAATGGGACGCCTGCCAAACAACCAATCTGAAGCCACTTGTACATTGTATAAGTGGCTATTTCTATATCTAAGCCTATCAGCACTCAATCAGATTGAGTGCTTTTTTAATGTCTGTAAACTGTCCTGATAAAATTTATAAAAATTGTCTATTTTAACAGGTACACATTTGTTGTATAATGGGGTCATCACAAGAAAAATGTTGAACTGTTCAGAAATTTTAAGGCGTGATTTGATGACTAAAAAAGCTGTTTTAATAAATGATCTTTCGGGGCTTGGCAAGTGCTCGCTTACTGCGGCAATACCTGTGCTGTCTGTAATGGGTATTCAGGCTTGCCCAATGCCTACTGCGGTGCTCACAAGCCAGACCGGTTTTAAGAGTTTTTACTGCAACGATTGTACCGACAAGCTTGATTACTACACATCTGAGTGGAAAAACCTCGGCTTTCAGCCTGACGGTATTTATACAGGCTTTTTGTCAAGTGAAAAGCAGGTTGATAAGATACTCGATTTTATTAATAGCTTTGAAACCAAAGACACGCTGGTGCTTGTGGATCCTGTTATGGGTGATGGTGGACGAACCTACAGCCTTTTTACAGAGGCTCTTGCCAGCAAAATGAAAAAGCTTGTGGCCGTGGCCGATGTGATTACACCTAACCTTACCGAGTGCTGTATTCTTAATGATGTGAATTATTCTGAGTTTATTAAAAACGTAGAAAAGCCTGATTTTATGGACAAGGTGGCTGAGCTTGGCAAGGCTCTTATGAAACGCTACGGCGTGAAAATTGTCATAGTTACAGGCATTGAGCATAAAAATACAGACGGCACATTGCAGATACAAAACCTTATTACTTCTGCCGATGAGGTGTTCAGCGTAAGCTGTGAAAAAATTGGCGGCAGTTATTCGGGAACGGGCGACCTCTTTGCCTCGGTAATGTTTTCGGGACTTTTAAGAGGCGACAGCCTGAGAGATACCGTTAATCTGGCGGTTAAATTTATTGAAACCTCTTTGCACGATACGGTTAAATTAAACATTGACCGCAACGAGGGCATTGAGTTTGAAAAACACTTAAATATACTTTTGTGAGGGGATAACTATGGAATCAAATTCAATTTCAAAATCTAAATCAAAGATAAGCGTTAAGCTTATTGCAATTACAGCTATGTGTGCTGCGTTGGTAACTGTTACAACAGCGTTTATTAAAATTCCGTCAATGTTCGGATATTCACACGCAGGTGACTCAATGATTTACCTTGCCGCAAGCATTTTGCCGGGTCCTTACGGTATTATTGCTTCATCAATAGGCGGTGCTCTTGCTGACTTGATTTCTGGTTATCCACAGTGGGCAATTCCTACTGCTATTATCAAGGCTTTAAATGCTGTGCCGTTTGTTCTTTGCAGAATGGCTATGAAAAAGCGTGGCAAAGACAACAAGATTATTAATTGGTCATCACTTTTAATGCTTATTCCGACTACTATGGTTACAGTTGGCGGTTACTTTGTTGCAAACGGTCTTATGTATGGCTTTGAAGGTGCGGTTGCAGAGCTTGCTACATGGTGGTTACAGCCTGGTATGGGTGCTTTGATTTTCATTGTTGTAGGTTTTGCACTTGACAGAGTTGACTTTAAGAAAAAACTTGCTTTAAAATAAGCGTATTTGCTATTTTATAAAATTTGGAGTATAATAATGGAAAATAGATTTGAACTTAATAAAAACCTTGCACAAATGCTCAAGGGTGGCGTTATTATGGATGTAACAACACCTGAGCAGGCAAAAATTGCCGAGGCTGCCGGTGCGTGTGCAGTTATGGCATTAGAGAGAATCCCGGCTGACATTCGTGCAGCAGGCGGAGTTTCTCGTATGAGCGACCCTAAGATGATTAAGGGTATTCAGAATGCAGTTTCAATCCCTGTAATGGCAAAGTGCCGTATCGGTCACTTTGCGGAAGCACAGATTTTGCAGGCTATTGAGATTGACTACATTGATGAAAGCGAAGTTTTATCTCCTGCCGATGACAAATATCACATTGATAAAACTGCCTTTGATGTACCGTTTGTTTGCGGTGCAAAGGATCTTGGCGAGGCGTTAAGAAGAATTAACGAGGGTGCGTCTATGATTCGTACAAAGGGCGAACCGGGTACAGGCGATGTTGTGCAGGCTGTTCGTCATATGAGAATGATGCAGTCGGAAATTCGCAGAATTGCGTCAATGGCGAAGGACGAACTTTTTGAGGTTGCAAAGCAGCTGCAGGTTCCTTATGATTTAGTTTTGTATGTTCACGAAAACAAGAAGCTGCCTGTTGTTAATTTTGCTGCCGGCGGTGTTGCAACTCCTGCTGACGCTGCTCTTATGATGCAGCTTGGTGCAGAGGGTGTGTTTGTCGGCTCAGGTATCTTTAAGTCAGGCAATCCTGAAAAGAGAGCGTCTGCTATTGTTAAGGCTGTTACAAACTTCAATGACGCTAAAATGCTTGCAGAGCTTTCAGAGGATTTGGGCGAAGCTATGGTAGGCATCAACGAACAGGAAATCGAAATTCTTATGGCTGAAAGAGGCAAATAATATGCAGATAGGTGTACTTGCTTTGCAGGGAGCTTTTATTGAGCATGAGCAAATGCTTGCAAAAATAGGCGTATCCTCTTTTGAAATTCGTTGTAAAGAAGACCTAAATAAGCCGTTTGACGGTCTTATTATTCCCGGAGGAGAAAGCACCGTTATCGGAAAGCTGCTTTTTGAGCTTGAACTTTTTGAACCTATTAAAAAGATGATTGATGACGGAATGCCCGTTTATGGTACTTGTGCAGGCTTGCTGCTTTTGGCTGACAGTATTAAAAATGACAACCGTAAGTATTTTTGTTCTATGAACATTGAAGCAGTAAGAAATGCTTACGGACGACAGCTTGGAAGCTTTTATGCTGAAGAAAGCTTTGCAGATATTTGCAAAATTCCAATGACTTTTATCAGAGCACCTTATATAAGTAGGGTAGGGGACGATGTAAAAGTTCTTGCCAAGGTCAATGGTAAAATTGTGGCTGCAAGACAGGGAAAACAGTTGGTAACAGCTTTTCACCCTGAGTTAAATGACGATTTAACCGTACATAATTATTTTATAAAAATGATTAACGGAGAAATATAATGTATTTATAAGGGAGTATATTTTAAAATGGCTGACATACTTTATGTTTACAAAACATCTATTTATGCTAATCTGACAAACAAATGTCCTTGCAGATGTACCTTTTGTATTCGCAACAATACAGATAAAGTCGGCAATGCAGACACACTTTGGCATAAGCATGACCCAAGTATTGAGGAAATAAAAAAAGCAGTAGATGACTTTGATTTTACAGGCTTTAATGAACTTGTTTTCTGTGGCTATGGCGAGCCTACAAACGCTCTTGACAACCTTATTGCCACCGCTGAATATGTAAGGGAAAAGCACCCTGACATTAAGCTCAGACTCAATACAAACGGACTTGGCGATGTTATAAACAAAAAGCCGATTGCAGAGCTTTTGTCACATTACATTGACTCTGTGTCAATCAGCCTTAACACCTGTTCATCAGAGAAATATGACGAGGTGTGCAGACCTGTATTTAAAAATGCGTACGAATCAATGCTCAAGTTTGCGGCAGACGCTAAAAAATACTTCGGCCACACACAATTCTCGATTGTTGATACAATTCCGCAAGAGGATATAAAAGCTTGTCAGAAAATTGCTGATGATATGGGTATTTACCTTAGAATAAGAAAATATTCCGCTTAAAAATATAACCGCTCATTTGACACTTTGCGTCATTGAGCGGTTTTGTTGTGTTTAAATTTAAAATTATGGTTTTTATTACGAGAAGATAGTTTGCAAAGTAATAATTTTATTGTTCCCTACAATGACTTAGTAACAGTCGGGAGTTAAAAGTTTTGAAATTTGCCTGAATTTTTACTCGGACATAAAAATTTGGTCAACCTTTTTCAAAGGTTGTGGGTGTGGACAAAGCCCACAATACTTTAGATAATGCAAAATTCTTATAGCCAAACAGCTTGCTGTTTGGCGGCTTGAACACAAAGGCGAAAGCTTGTAATGCGTCAGCAACACAAAACAGGAAAGATTTTCTTTTTCTATTTATAAATTGTTTCTTTTTAAAAGGCTGTCGCCTGTTTTGTCAAACTTTGCTTTAAGCACACAAACAGCGTTGCTGTTTGTGCCTGAAAAGTTGCAATAAAAACAACTTTTCTTGGGCTCTGCCCATACCCGCAAGCCTTTAAAAAGGCTTTACCTAAATTTTTTGTTAATTATTCAAAGCTTCATTTTAAACTATAATTTATTAAAAAACTGCACCCTGCTGTATGACAAGGTGCAGTTTCTGTTTAAATCAGATAGTAATAATT
>NZ_JBGVJL010000183.1:0-2206 GCF_045129435.1 Ruminococcus sp.
AGCAAACACAAGTTCATCTCTGTTTGGCTGATAAATCTGTGACACTCTTGCACCGAGTGCCTCGGTTTCAATTTCGTGCTTAATATATCTTAAAAAAATTCCGTCTAATGCCATTTTTTACCTCTACTTATGATACTTGCCGTTTGTTGAAATCTCAAATGCACGGTAAATCTGTTCTGAAAGCACCATTCGTGCCATCTGATGAGGGAAGGTCATTTTGCTCATTGAAAGCTTGAAATCGGCTCTGCTCTTAACTTTATTGCTAAGGCCGTAGCTGCCGCCGATAATAAAATCAACTGTGCTCTTGCCTGTGATTGCCGCATTGTCAAGCATAGCCGAAAGCTCCTCGCTTGAAAGCTGTTTGCCCTCAATGCACATTGCAACAACATAGTCGCCTGCACCTATTTTCTTTAAAATTCTCTCTCCCTCAGCCTCAATTACCTCTGAAATTTCAGCCTGATTAGGATTATTATTTCTGATTTTTTCCTCAGCAAGCTCTACAACCGCAAATTTACAAAAAGCTGTAAGTCGCTTTGCATACTCAGAAATAGCGTCCGTAAAATATTTTTCTTTAATTTTTCCAATACAAATTATATTTATTCTAATCATTTTTCACCACTAAAAAATCACGCTTTTTGCGTTGGTTTCTACCGGAGCAATGTCGAGTGTGTAGTCAATTCCCCGCTTCATTCCATATTTTGAAAGCTCGTTTACGGCTGTATTTAACGCTATTGACGGAGTATTGTTCTGTTCACTGAGATGACCGAGCATAAGTCTTAATGTGCCTGACTGCACAAGTCCTGCAAGCTCCGAGGCACAGTCTGAATTTGACAAATGACCGTACTTTGAGAGTATTCGCCTTTTAAGTACAAAAGGATACGGGCCATTTTTGAGCATATCGACATCGTGGTTAGACTCAATTACGGCAAAGTTACTGTGAGCAACAGCATTTCGTACATCAGCTGTCATATAACCCATATCTGTAGCTATTGTGCCAGTCTTGCCATCTGCAAGTGTGACGCTGTAGCAACAGCTTTCGGCGGCATCGTGTGGTGTATCAATTCGCTTAACAAGCATATCGCCAACTGCTATTTCATTTTCAATTACCTCGGTTTCAAAACGCTTATCAAGCTTATTTGAATTTTCAAGAGCCTGAAGCGTACCCTTGCTTGCATACACCTTAAAATTATAGCGTGAGGCAAGCACCTTTATTGCACTGCAATGGTCGGTATGCTCATGTGTGATGAACACAGCACCTATAATGCGTGGGTCTATGGAGTTTGCAAGCAATGCGTTTTCAATCTGCTTACAGGAACGACCTGCGTCAATAAGCACCCCTTGTGTTGATGTACCGAGAAAATAGCTGTTTCCTTTACTGCCGCTAAAAAGCGGAACTGCCTTTGCCAAACTAATCTACCCCTAATCAATCATAGTCATAATAATATATAATAACATAATTTTTTTACTTTGTCATCTATAAAAATATGCACCTCCAAAATTGTCTAACTTTTGGGGTGCATATCAAAATTGCTGTGTGCTGAATTTATTATTTTTTCATAAGAGCTGATGCAGGAAGTGCGTACTTTTTCTTGTACTCCTTATAATCAGCATTGTACTGAATATCGTCTGAGTTTTTAAGCTCGTGAAGATATTCGTGAGCATCATAGCCGTTATTATTAATTTCAATAACACCGACTGCGATGTTTGAACAGTGGTCGGAAACTCTTTCCATACTCGTAATGAGATCAGAGAAAATGAAGCCAAGCTCGATTGTACATTCGCCGTTTGTAAGGCGCTTTACATGAGCTTCTTTAAGCTTATCCCTGATGCGGTCAATAACCTGCTCAAGCGGTTCAACCTTAGCCGCAAGCTTTACATCATTGTTGATAAAAGCAAGGGTTGCATTGTTGATAATTTCTTTTACAGCGTCCATCATAACATGAAGTCCTGCCATTGCCTCTTCTGAGAATACCGCTTTTTTCTCTTCAATTTCTTTTGCGGCACTTACAATATTCATTGCGTGGTCGCTGATTCGTTCAAAGTCACCTATTCCGTGAAGAACACGCTGAACGCTTTTACTGTCATTTTCAGAAAGATTTTTCTGGCTTAACTTTACAAGATATGTAGAAATTACATCTTCGTACATATCAATGGTATCTTCATTTTCAGAAAGGGTTTCTGCTGCCTTTTCGTTATAATGACCTAC
>NZ_JBGVJL010000184.1:0-17511 GCF_045129435.1 Ruminococcus sp.
CGGGATATTTGAGCAGTTCGTTAATTGTTTTTCTCGTATCCTTGTCTGCCTGCTTTAAAATTCTTTTTACAACATTTGCAGGCATTTCCTCAACAAGGTCAACAACATCGTCAATAAAAAGCTCGTCAACAACCTCTTTAAGCTCAGTATCGCTGAATCCGTGAATTAAAAGCTTCTGAGTTTCATCGTCCATTTCAACGAAAGTTTCGGCTGCGAGCTCTTTTGGCAAAATTCTGAAAAGCAGGGGAGTTTTTTCGTCCTGAAGCTCTTCAAAAACTGTGGCAATATCGTATGGCTTGAGGGTTACAAGAATATCTCGCAGAGTGTTGAACTTTTTTTCTTCAAGCAGCACTCTGATAGTTTCGGTTATTCCAACCTTAACTGTTTCCATCATCTTTCCTCCTTTAGCTGTTTAGGGAGTAAAGACGAGCACCGTATTCAGTTTATAAATGATGAAGCGACAAAAAATGAACGCAACTGCGGTCATCTTTTTTCTTGCAACTTCGCCCAGGTACTCCGCCTTTATTACCGTCTGCGTCCATTAATTTTTCACCCCAAATTCTTTTAATAATTCGTATAAGCTCATAAACTCATACATATTTATTTTAGTGTATTTTGTGTTCATTGTCAATGAATTTTTAAATAAATCTTATGGCTTTTTTGTCACCGGCAATTCGTATAAATTGTTGACTTTTGATATATGAAATAGTATAATTTTATGTGATAATTATGTGAAAGCGTATAATCTTGCTTTTGCAAAGAAAGGCGGATAAAAATGATTTGTCCTAATTGTAATAAAGAAATTAAAGATGACAGCAAATTCTGCATTTTTTGCGGTGCAAATGTTAAATCACAAGGCAATGAGCAGAACAATGTTCAGCCACAGGAAAACACAGCAATCCCACAGGAAGAGTCACAGGTAAACACAGCAATTCCGCAGGCAGAGCCACAGGTGAACGCAAATATCCCACAGCCACAGAATTTTCAGCCTACAGGTGTAAATCCTCCTGCTCCTAAAAAACCAATCAACAAAAAGCTTCTTTTTGGTATTATCGGCGGCGGTTGTGCTTTATTAATCATTATTATTGTGACTGTAGTTCTTGTAGTTACTCACAAAACTAAGATTAATCTTAACGATTACATTAAAGTAAATTATGACGGCTATGACGCATACGGCACAGCGTCAATAGATTTTGATTACGATAAATATTATGAGGATCTCAGCAAGGCTTCATCATCATTTAAAGATGCGTACAATTCAAAAGGTGCTTGGAGCTTGATTTCAGATTACTACGAAATGGCAGACAGCCTTGATTATGATCTTGACAAAACAAGCGGTCTTTCAAATGGCGACACAGTAACGGTTAGCTTTGAATATGATAACGAGGCTGCAGCAAAGTTCAAGATTGAGTATGTAGGAGAGCCTACAGAATATACAGTTGAGGGACTTAAGGAAACCAAGAAAATTGACCCGTTTGAGGGTGTGACAGTTGAATTTTCAGGCACATCGCCAAATGTATATGCCAAGGTTGTAAACAATTCAACAGATGAGGTTTACGAGCATATTTATTATGATTTAAGCAAGAGCTACGATATTGCAATCGGAGATACAATCACTGTTACAGTAGGCAATGACCCTGAGTATTTTGTAGAGGATTACGGCTGTGTATTCACTACAACTTCAAAGGACTTTAAGTGTACTGATGTTGACAGGTATGTTTCAAAGGCGGCAGATATTAAGGAAGAAACACTTAATTCTATGAAAAAGCAGACAGAAGATGTTATCAACGCATATTTTGCCGGCGAAAGCAAGTATATCAGTGTGTCAGACCTTAAATTTGAAGGCACATACTTTCTCTATACAAAAGATGCCGGCGGTTGGAACTGGGACGGCGACAACCAGATTTATATTATCTACAGCGGTAAGGTAAAGAGCGTTGAAGATAAAAAGGCTTTTGACGAAACTACAGTTTATTTCCCTGTTAAATTTACAGACATTATGCAGTATGCTGACGGCACTCAGAATGTTGATTTGAACAATGCTTCAATTTCAGGCGACA
Organism: Ruminococcus sp.; assembly: GCF_045129435.1. Taxonomy (GTDB): domain Bacteria; phylum Bacillota; class Clostridia; order Oscillospirales; family Acutalibacteraceae; genus Ruminococcoides. The sequence goes on from NZ_JBGVJL010000184.1 coordinate 2,061, forward strand.
CAAACCTTGAGTACCACTACCGTAATGTTGACGGCTACACCGACAAGGCAGCTATGTACAAGGAGCTTGTTGAGTCACAGAAAGCTGATTATACCGAGGAAATTACCGAGGGACTCAAGTAATTAAGATAAAACATAAAAACGAGGCTTACAGCAAGTCTCGTTTTTTAATGCAAATTTACAAATATTGCATATGTTCTTGATTTTTTGCGATTTTTAGTTATAATAGAATGAGTATTATAATAAATAAATTCGGAGGTTTTTATGAACGGTTTGGTTAAAAAATATTTGCCGTACGGTGTGGTAATTCTTTTAGTCTATATGCTTGTTCCGCTTATCTTTATTTCTAAGTCAATGCAGGGATTTTCAACAGTAGCTTACTACTTTGTATTTCCTGCCACAGCAATAGTATGTGCGGCAATGTATTGCTCAAAGTATGGTATGGACTTTTTGTTCACACTTATTGCACCTGTAGTTTTTATTCCAAGTATGCTTATTTATAACGGCGGTTTCCACCTTACAAATATCATTCTTTTGGTAGCTTACCTTATTTCAGGCATTTTCGGCTTGTTTGTCGGTGACATTGCTTTTGGCGATAAGCGTAAAAAAGCAGAGGCAGAGGCAGAAGCAGAGGCAGAGGAAAGACTTCTTGCCGCAAAACGCAGAAATGAAGAGTTTGTAAGCGAGAAAGCGGCTGAGGCTGAAAACGTTCCTGCTGAGCCGACTGTACCAAGCTATGATCTTGATGATGACGATGATTTTGATTACAGTAAATACGCTTCCACCGATAAAGTAACCGATGAAAGCGAAATTGACGATATATTAAACGAGTTTGGTTCTTCAAAGAAGTAATCAAATACAGTAAAGATTGGTATCCCATGCAGGGATATACGGATGATGTCGCAGATAAATTTTATATTCAGGATTGATACCTGAGATTAAAAGTGGCAGTCTGAAAATATCTTCAAATCTATGATACGCTGAAAAGTTGAGCTTTGGCTTAAACATTTTCAGCGTATTTTTCATACCTAAAACAGTTTCAAAGTCAGCTCCCTCAACATCAGCCTTAACATAGGTTGCGGCTCTGCCGCAAAGGATAGTATCCACAGCGGCAACAGGTGTTTTTGTGGTGCTTTCGGCAACGATTGCACTGTTTCGTCCGGCTTTGTTGTTGAAGCAAAGAGTTGTGTTGTGACTGTATGCACCAAGCTGCCACAATTCAAGCCTTTCCATTTCAGAGCAATGAGCCTGCAGTTTACTGTAGTTTTTAGCGTTTGGTTCAAGTGCGGTTATATGCTTGTATTTGCCGTTTGTGTAGTGCAAAAATTCGTCTATCGTATCACCATTGTACGCACCGAGGTCAACATAGGTTTCGTTTTCACCGAGTGACAAAATCGAAAAAGCCTCGTCTTTGTCGGTGGTAATGCCATCAAGCAGAGATAATTCGCCTGTCTTGTAAAATTCAAGAGTGTTGTCAAAAACTTTTTTTGACAAATTGTCGGCAAGCAAATTGCGGGCATTTGAAATGCTTTCTGCGTTTTTTGTTACAAATTCTTCGTCAAACAGCACATCACCAAAGGCAGGTACACTCGGAACAATTACCTTGTGCTTTTTTGCAATTTCAAAAATATTTTGCATAACATCTGGCAACTGAGTAGCAAAGCAAAGGGCAATTATAAAGTCCGAGTATTCGCTTTCTATTTCACTTAGCTTTTTTACGGTAAAGCCACGAAAGCTCTGACCTCTTACAAAATCGTCACTTGCCATAACTGCACTTGCTTTAATATCATATTTTTCAAACGCTGAAAGTACCTTGTCTGCACCGTCACCCATTCCGTAAAGAACTATTGGAAGGTCGGTGTTTTTCAGATAATTCCATATGTAATCCTTATTAATTTCCATAAATTCACCTACAACAAAGCCACCGCACTAAACGGTGGCTGATTTTGCATTTTTACTAATTAAACATTGAATCTGAAGAGAACTACATCTCCGTCTTTCATCACATATTCTTTGCCCTCGCTGCGAACAAGACCTTTTTCCTTTGCGGCTGACATACTTCCGCAAGCAATGAGGTCATCATAAGCTATTACCTCGGCACGAATAAATCCACGCTCAAAGTCAGTATGAATCTTACCTGCTGCCTGTGGTGCTTTTGTACCTTTCTTAATTGTCCATGCTCTTACTTCCTGCTTGCCGGCAGTGAGGTAGGAGATAAGACCGAGAAGTGAGTAGCATTCGCTTATAAGTCTGTCAAGACCGCTCTGCTCAAGTCCCATATCTGAAAGGAAAAGTTCCTTTTCTTCCTTGTCCATTTCTACGATTTCAGCCTCAATTTCAGCACAAATCGGGAGAACACCGGCTTTTTCCTCAGCGGCAATTTTCTGTACAGCCTTATAACCCTCGTTAGAGTCAAGACCGTTTGAGAAATCGTCCTCGCTCATATTTGCAGCGTAAATTACAGGCTTAGTTGTGAGCAATGCAACATCTGAAAGCAAAAGTGCCTCGTCCTCGTCACACTCAACACTTCTTGCAGGCTTGCCTGCCTCAAGAGCCTCAAGAACACGCTTGTAGAAATCAATGTCCTTTTGATATTTCTTGTCGCCCTTGAGCATTTTCTGAGTTCTTTCAATTTTACGCTCAAGCATTTCAACATCTGATAAAATAAGCTCAAGATTTATTGTTTCAATATCTCTTGCAGGGTCAATGGAGCCTTCAACATGAATAATGTCGTCGTTTTCAAAGCAGCGCACAACATGCACGATAGCGTCGCACTCACGGATGTTAGAGAGGAATTTGTTGCCGAGTCCCTCGCCCTTTGAGGCACCCTTTACAAGACCTGCAATGTCAACAAATTCGATTGACGCAGGAGTGTATTTGTCGGGGTCGTACATCTCTGCAAGCTTGACAAGACGCTTGTCGGGAACTGCCACAACGCCGACATTCGGCTCAATGGTGCAGAACGGATAGTTTGCACTTTGTGCACCTGCGTTTGTGATTGCGTTAAAAAGTGTGCTTTTACCAACATTCGGTAAACCTACAATGCCTAATTTCATTATCTTTTACTCCTCAAAATTGATTGGTATACTTGCCTTATCAATATTTTTATTGTATCATAATAATAAGTATATCACAATTTTTCGTGATAGACAACAGGGAAAGGTGATTATTATGGAAGAAAAAACTCTTACTAAATCAATAAAAGTTGAAGAAGAACAGCTTGCCGTATCAATGGGCAGCGGCGGACTTGCCGTGCTTGCTACTCCTGCTGTGGTTGCACTTATGGAAAATGCAGCGTTTGAGCTTTGTGAAGAAATTCTTGATAATGAAGAGCTTACAACTGTAGGCACTGCTATTTCTATTGAGCATACAAGCCCAACTCCGCTTGGTGCAGAAATTTCGGTAACCGCTGTTTTAAAGGAAAATGACGGCAGATTTTTTAATTTTGAAGTTACCGCAAGTGATGCAAAAGGAATTATTGCCAAGGGCACTCACACAAGAGTTAGCGTAAAGGCTGAAAAATTCCAGAAAAAGGCAGATGAAAAATTCAATGGTTAAGCATGATTACATACTTTTTGACCTTGACGGCACAATAAGCAAAAGTGCAGAGGGAATACAGTATTCACTTGAAAATGCCATAAAAGCAATGGGCAAGCCTGTGCCTGATCTTAGCGATTATACTTTATATATTGGCCCACCGCTTTTGGATACATTCTTGAATGTATGCCATTTTACCTATGATGAAAGCGTGCAGGGTGTGGAGGCTTACAGAGAAATTTATAATACAAAGGGCAAGTTTGTAAATACCGCCTATGATGGGGTGGAGGAGCTTCTCAAAAAAATAAAGGCAGACGGCAAGAAAATTGCAGTTTGTTCATCAAAATATGAATTATTCGCTAAAGAAATAATTGAAATTTTAGGACTTACCGAATATTTTGACGCAGTTTGCGGTTCTACTCTTGACGGCAGCAGAAAAGACAAAAAAGATTTGATTCCGTATGCTTTGAATTCTCTTGGCACAAGCCTTGAAAAAGACAGAGAAAACGCTGTAATTATCGGCGATACTTTCTATGATGCGAAGGGTGCTGTGCAGACAGGCATTGACTTTGTCGGTGCAAAATACGGCTATGGTGATTTTGAAAAAATGGCAGAGGCAGGCGGAAAAGTTTTTGCTGACACACCGCTTGAAATTTATGATTTGATTTAAGCAATTTAAGCCGACAGCTTTCATATACATAGGTGTATATGGAGGTGCAAAAATGTTTGTATTACGCTTGAAAAAGAAACGTTTTATAATTTGTATAGCTGCGGTTTTGCTTGTGATTACCGCTGTGATATTCCTTGCAAATGCAGACCTCACGCCAGTGGCGGATTTTACGGAAATTAATTCGGAAAGCTATTCACTTAAAGCAAAAAATAATGCTGAAAGACTCAGCTTTTTTCAGCAGGCAGGTATAAATGTCACAAATGAAACGGCAGACGATGTGTTTATTCCGCAAAACTTTAACAGCGTGTATAATGAATACAACGAGCTGCAGAAAAAATGCGGATTTGATTTGAGTAAATATGCAGGAAAAGCGGTAAAACGCTATACATACAGCATTGATAACGGTAAGGTGGCAGTTATTCTTGTGTATAAAAACCGAGTAATCGGAGGTCACATTGCAAGCGGAATATATGGCGAGGAATATTTACCGCTTTTTTAGCAGAAAGGAAGGCATAATGGACAGACTTGATAAAATTCTGGTTTCGCAAAATGTAGGCAGTCGAAAAGAAGTGCAAAAGCTCATAAAAGACGGTGCAGTCTGCGTGAACGGAGAATGTATCAGACAGCCACAACACAAGGTGAATGCTGTGGCTGACGACATTACTGTAAGCGGACAACCGCTTTTGTACAGCAAATATGTGTACATAATGATGAACAAGCCTGCGGGAGTTCTTTCTGCGAGCAACGACAAGAGGGCAGAAACCGTAATTGACCTTTTGCCTAAAGATTTTCAGCGTCCGGGATTGTTTCCTGCCGGCAGACTGGACAAGGATACCGAGGGACTTTTAATTATTACAAATGACGGCGAATTTGCTCATAATATGCTCTCGCCTAAAAAACATGTAGAAAAAAAGTATATAGCGGAGCTTGATGGCGAAATTACGGACGATATGATAGAAAAATTTGAACAAGGCATAGTTTTTGCTGACGGAACAAGGTGTTTGCCCGGAAAATTGGAAATAGACAGCAAAAATCCTGCAAAAACAACCGCTGTTGTGACGATTTGTGAGGGTAAATTCCACCAGGTAAAGAAAATGTTTGCCGTATGTGGAAAAAATGTTGTGCACCTTAAACGAATATCAATAGGTAATTTGTATTTGGATGGCAATTTGCCTATAGGGAGTTGTAAAACACTGTCAGAATTAGACAAGTTGTCAATCTTTATGGGCAAAATGTACTAAAATAGAAGTACTTTTTTTATTCGGTCGCTGAATTAAATAAAATAACGACCAGAATTTTAGTCAAAATCGGTATAGTAAAAAAAGCATAAAAGTGATATATTATTAACTGTAATAAAGCAAAACAGTATTTTCTTATATTTTATATAGATTTTCGGTTTTTTGCTTCATCGGATTATTGGAGGTTTATAAAAATGGCAAATGTATCTTTAAGACACATCTACAAAATCTATGACGGCGGCGTTACAGCCGTAACAGATTTTAACCTTGAAATTGCAGACAAGGAATTCATCATTCTCGTAGGTCCTTCCGGTTGTGGTAAGTCAACAACTCTTCGTATGATCGCAGGCCTTGAGGATATTTCAAAGGGTGAACTTTACATCGGCGATATGCTCGCAAACGATGTTGCACCTAAGGACAGAGATATTGCAATGGTATTCCAGAACTACGCTCTCTATCCACATATGACAGTATATGATAACATGGCATTTGGTCTTAAGCTCCGTAAAACTCCTAAGGAGGAGATTAAGAGAAGAGTAGAGGAAGCAGCTCGTATCCTCGGTATTGAGCAGTACCTCGACAGAAAGCCAAAGGCTCTTTCAGGTGGTCAGAGACAGCGTGTTGCTCTTGGTCGTGCTATCGTTCGTGACCCTAAGGTATTCTTACTTGACGAGCCACTTTCAAACCTTGACGCTAAGCTTCGTGCTCAGATGAGAACAGAGATTTCTAAGCTCTATCAGAGACTTGGTACAACATTTATCTATGTAACTCATGACCAGACTGAAGCTATGACAATGGCTGACCGTATCGTTGTTATGAAAGACGGTCTTATTCAGCAGGTTGACACTCCTCAGCACCTTTATGATATTCCTGTTAATACATTCGTTGCAGGCTTCATTGGTTCACCACAGATGAACTTCATTGACGCTACACTCAAGAAGGTTGGTTCTGAGTATGCACTTTGCTTTGATAAGTATCAGGTTATCGTTCCTTCTGAAAAGGCTAAGGGCGGCGTACTTGATCCATATGTAGGCAAGGAAGTAGTATTCGGTATTCGTCCTGAGCATGTTCACGATGAGCCTGAGTTCCTCGCTAAGTGCACAAGCGATAACGGTGTTGTTGATTGTAATGTTGATGTAACTGAGCTTATGGGTGCTGAGATTTACCTCTATGTAAACATCGGTGGTATCCCTGTAACAGCAAGAGTTGAGCCAACTTCAACTGCTAAGCCTGGCGACAGCATTAAGGTTGCTTTTGAACTTGACAAGCTTCATATCTTCGACAAGGAAACAGAGCGTACAATCATTAACTGATTTTAAACTTTTATGGCGGAGCTTTATGCTCCGCCTTTTTGTTTTGAACTTTATGGGGTAATCTTATTAAATTTAGGCTCTATTTCAATAGTTGGGTAAATTATGGTTTTTATTACGAGAAGATAGCTTGCAAAATAATAATTATTTTGTTCCCGACAATAACTTAGTAACAGTCGGGAATTAAAAGTATTAAGATTGCCTATGCTTTCTGCTCGGACAAAGAAATTTAGGTCGAGCCTTTTTAAAGGCTCGTGGGTTTGGGCAAAGCCCAAGAAAAGTTGTGTTTATTGCAAATTTTCAGGCACAAACAGCAACGCTGTTTGTGTGCTAAAGCAAAGTTAGATAAAAACAGGCGACAGCCTTTAAAAAGAAATACTTCATTAATAAATAATAAAGAAGAATGGCTTTTTGTGCTGCTATCGCAGTTATAAAGCTTTCACTATTGCGTTCAAGCCGCCAAACAGCCTGCTGTTTGGCTATCAAAACCTTGTGTTAGTTTAAAATATTGTGGGCTTTGCCACACCCACCACCCTTTAAAAAGGGTGGACCTAAATTTTATTTTCGGGTATAAAGTCTGTGCTAATTTAAAGAAAATTTCCTGACCGTTGCTAAACCATAATTTATCAATGTTATCACAATTTTTATTTAAAGCCTAAAAAGGCTCGACCTAAATTTTATTTTCTTAGCAAACAAAAATTTCCTCTGCCATTAATAAAAAATCGTATTTTATATTAAATCACTAAAATATAAAGGTTAAATTTGTTTAATATTGTTATCGATTTTGTAACTTTTAGTCTATTATGCAAAATCTATAAAAAAAATAAAGAAATTTGAAAATAGAGGTTGATTTTTTTCTCGTTTTTGTGTAATATGTATATAAGAGATATATTGTATTTTAATTATATTAATTCTTTAGGCTCTTATTATAAGAATTTTTGCTAAAAAGGCCTATTCTGCAAAAATTACATATATTTTATGTTTTATGTATTTTTTAGTTTGCCCTTTGCAAAAATGTGCCTGAATAATATGCTTACAATTATATGAATATTTGCTTAGAAAAAGAGGTAAATAAAATGTCAAACAGATTATTCCAGGGTATTGTACACCAGATGAAAGATGCAATCGACAGAACAATAGGTGTTATTGACGAAACTTCTGTTGTTATAGCCTGCTCAGAGCTTGGCAAAATTGGCGAGGTAAACGAAAGCGTCAATTCTGAAACTTTAAGCTCTACAGCTCCTTTTGTAATCAATGGCTATACATACAAGTCATTTGGCAGCAACGCTAAGTATGATTATGCTGTATTTGTTCAGGGAACGGACGAATATGCTCAGAAGTACGCTCAGCTCCTTTCTGTTTCTTTTGCAAGCATTAAGCAGTATTATGACGAAAAGTATGATCGCTCAAATTTCATCAAGAATGTAATTCTCGACAACATTCTTCCGGGTGACATCTATCTTAAGGCAAGAGAGCTTCACTTTAACAGCGAAGTTTCAAGAGTTTGTCTTCTTATTAAAATTATTTCAAAAACAGATGTTTCTGCATATGATATTATCCAGAACCTTTTCCCGGACAAGTCAAAGGACTTTGTTATCAACATTAACGAGTACGAGATTGCACTTGTTAAGGAAATTAAGCCTGACACAGAGAGCCGTGACCTTGAAAAGCTTGCAAGCTCTATTTCAGACACACTTTCAAGTGAGTTCTACACACATTGCGTAGTTGGTATCGGTACAACTGTTACAGGCATCAAGGATCTTGCCCGTTCATTCAAGGAGGCACAGAGTGCACTTGAAGTTGCCAAGGTATTTGATACAGAGCGTACTATCGTAAGCTATGACAACCTCGGTATTGCCCGTCTTATTTATCAGCTTCCTACAACTCTTTGTGAGATGTTCTTAAAAGAAGTTTTCAAGCGTGGTTCAATCGAGAGCCTCGACCAGGAAACGCTCTTTACAATTCAGCGTTTCTTTGAAAACAACCTCAATGTTTCTGAAACATCAAGAAAGCTTTTTGTTCATAGAAATACACTTGTTTACAGACTTGAAAAAATTAAAAAACTCACAGGTCTTGACCTTCGTGAGTTTGAGGATGCTATCGTATTTAAGGTAGCACTTATGGTTAAGAAATACCTTAACGCAAGTCCTGCAAAGTATTGATTTTAGCAAATTTAATATGGCTCTGCACTTCTGATTTTCTGATAGTGCAGAGCATTTTGACTTTTTAGAATTAAACTGTCAAATTATTACAAAATATTGTATTCTACTACGCAAAATATACAAAATATATGTATAATTTGTAATAAAGGTGAAATTTATGATAGATTTTAACAATGTATCTAAAACCTATCCTAATGGCACTCACGCACTTTATGATGTTTCGATACATATTGATAAGGGCGAGTTTGCGTTTATTGTGGGTGCTTCGGGAGCAGGTAAAAGTACGTTTTTAAAGCTGATTATGCACGAGGAAAGTCCGTCTTCCGGTGAAATCATCGTGAATAATCTTAATATAACAAAATTGCGTCGCAGAAAAGTTCCGTATCTTCGTCGTCATATGGGTATAGTTTTTCAGGACTTCAGACTTATTGATAAGATGAATGTTTTTGATAATGTAGCCTTTGCAATGCGAGCAATCGGTGCGAGTGCATCATCAATTAAAAAACGAGTTCCGTACATTCTTGAGCTTGTCGGACTTAAAAATAAAATGAAAAATAAGCCAAGTGAGCTTTCAGGCGGTGAGCAGCAGCGTGTGAGTCTTGCAAGAGCATTGGTAAATAATCCTGAAATTATCATTGCTGACGAACCGACCGGTAATGTTGACCCTGAAATGTCACACGATATTATCCAGCTTTTGAGTGAAATCAACGATATGGGAACAACTGTGCTTGTTGTTACTCACGAACATGAGCTTGTAAGGCAGTTTAACAAGCGTGTAATCGTTATTGACCATGGCAGAGTAAAGAGCGACACTAACAATCCTGAGGCTGCACTTGCATATGATGCACAGTACGAGGATGTTGATGAAATTATTGAGGGTATTGCCCTTGGCAAGAAATCAAACGAAACCTTGCCCGATACAGATGTCGTTCCAGACTAAAAAGAAAGGAACATAATATGAGTGGCTTTGGCTATTTGATAAAAGAAGGCTTTAGAAGCATATGGAGCAACAGAATTATGAGTATTGCGTCAATATGTGTGCTTGTAAGCTGTCTTGTGCTTACAGGTGCGGCTGAGCTGATTTCAGTAAATATAGAAAAAGAGGTTGATTCTGTCGGCAAAACCAATGAAACTACGGTTTATCTCAAAGACGGTCTTTCTGACCTTGAGGCGGTTTATGTTGGCAAAAATCTTGAAAATCTCGACAATATCACTTCTGTAAAATACTACCCTAAGGAAGACGCTATTAACGAATTTAAGGATTCACTTCCGGAGGCTGTATTTGAAAATGTAAACGGTGACAACAACCCATTGCCTGACGCTTACATAGTGGCAATGGACGATTTGTCGCAGTATGACAAGACTATTGACGCTATCTTAAAGGTTGACGGCGTTGATTCTATTAATAACCGCAGTGAGCTTGCACGCAAGCTTACCGACATCAGCAACCTTGTAAGCTACATAAGCTTGGCAATAGTTGTTGCACTTACTATTATTTCGTTGTTCATTATTGCCAATACAATCAGAACAACAATGTATTCCAGAAGATTTGAGATTAGCATTATGAAATCTGTTGGTGCTACCAACGCATTTGTTCGACTGCCGTTTGTAGTTGAGGGTATGGTGCTTGGTTTTATATCCGCAGTAATAGGCACAGGTGTGCTTTATGTGGTATATGAAGGCGTAGTGACAGCAGTAAATTCATTTGTAAAAATTTCAACAATCCCATTCTCAGATGTATGCTGGCAGGTCGGCGGTATTTTTGTAGTCGCAGGTATGCTGATAGGTGCATTTGGCAGCTTTATTTCAATGCGTAAGTATCTGAAAATGGAAGGCAATGAAATTCTTGGCTGGTAAAACAAAGGAGTATATTTAATGCAAATTACTAAGAAAAGATTCAAAGCTGTACTTTGTGCAGTCCTGAGTGTTTGTGTTCTTGCTTTTTCTGCTTATACGGTATTCGCTGAGGAGCAGGCTTCTTCTGAGGCGGCAACTGAGGCAACACAGGCAACCACGATTGACCCTAATGACATTGACGCTCTTGAAAACAGACGACAGGAGCTTCAGGCTCAGAGTGACAGGTATCAGCAGATTCTTGAAAAAACAAAAGAGAACATTGCAGATCAGGAGGAGTATGTAAACGCTCTTGTAAACAAGGTTCAGGTGCTTGATGATAAGATTGAACTCAGCCATCAGAGCATTAACGATCTCAATCAGAGAATTCAGGACAAGCAGACTGCTATTGATGAGGCAAATCAGGGCATAGCAGACCAGATGAACACACTTCGCAACAGACTGAGAAATATCTATATGGCAGGCAATGCAACCGACCTTGAGATTATTTTCGGTGCAAAGAGTTTTTCTGATTTCCTTGATAAAATGGAGCTTGTAGAGGCACTTTCAGATTATGACAACAAGCTTATTAATTCAATTCAGAGTGACCTTGAGCAAATTTCTCAGGAAAAGGCAGAGCTTGAAGATGATATGACTACTCTTGAAGCTGAGGAGGCTTCACTTGAAGCTGATCAGCAGGAGCTTAATAAAATTCTTGAAGAAAATAAAGAGCTTCTTGCAGGACTTTATTCAACAAGTGACAAGGCATCAAGTGAAATTCAGAATGGTGCATTGGAAAGTGAAGATATTGAAAAAGCTATTTCTGATTACTATGCTGAAAAGGCAAGACTTGAGGCAGAGCGTGCCGAGCAGGAAAGACAGAATAATAGCAACAACAGCTCAAACGGCAATTCAAATAGCGGCAGTTCATCGGGCACAATTCACGATGATCTCGATATTTCTCCGTCAGGCTTTGTATGGCCTTGCCCGGGCTACTATAACCTTACTTCTGAATGGAACGAGGACAGAGGCTCATATAACCACGGTGCGATTGATATTGCAGACGCAGGAATTATGGGTGCTGATGTTGTAGCCGCTAAAGACGGTGTAGTTATTGATTCTTACAACGGTTGCTACCATAACTGGGGTAAAGACGGCTCTTGCGGCTGTGGCGGTGGCTACGGCAACTATGTAATGATTGCTCACGATGACGGTAAAATGACTGTTTACGGTCACCTTTCTACAACTATGGTATATACCGGTCAAAAGGTTTACCAGGGACAGGTTATCGGCTTTGTCGGCTCAACAGGTCATTCAACAGGTGCACACCTTCATTTTGAAACCAGACTCAACGGTGTTAAGTACAACCCGATGACAGAGTTTCAATCATAATTAATAATAAAATCAATCCCTTTGCATATACTTTATAAAAAGCTATGCGGAGGGATTTTTTATGCTTACGGCATTGACTGTTAAAAGGCACGAACGAAGAAAAGGCATAAAGGGAATTGCCGACAGGCTCAAGCGTGACAGAGCTGTGGTGCAGGTGAAAAGGGCAAGGGGAGTGTATCTCAAGCACATTACATATATTTCTTACGGCAGAAAGCCACGATTTGAAAAGCTTGAAAAAATTATCGGCGACAGCAGAAACAGAATGGTATGTTCCGATAAGCTTGAGTTTCCGCCTGAAAGTAAATTCAAAAGATTTGAAAATTCGGATTTTTCAGCAAGACTTTGCACTAATCTTGCAATATGCTTGCTCTCTATGTGTGACTTTTCAGAAAAAATAAAAATCGGAATCTACGATCCTGACGGCAAGGACAGTGACTTTTTGCAATACGCTATGCAGTATTCATCAGATGTTACAGTAGTTACCGATTGTCCGGATATTTACTATGATGAAAACGAGCAGATAATGGAAAATCTGGGTGCTTGCTCGGTGGTGACAAAGAGAAGTGAGGAGCTTGAACGCTGTCAGCTTATAATTGCTCCACGCACGATTGAAAAAACATTTTCATCAAATGAGAATACTTTGATTTTGACTAACGGCAGACCAAAAGCAGAGGTGCTCGGCGAGGTTTATTATAAGTATTACTTTAAAATGCCGAACGGCTTTGACAGAATTAAGCCTCAGGAAATCGAAACCGAGTATTTTTGTTCAGCATTGTATTCGATTGGCAGACAGTACAGCTTGGGTTCAATAGTGCCGACAATGTGCGGTAATTTTTCTACAACACAAACCACAAAATCTTTGTACGCAATGTTTGAAAAGCTTTGCAAAAATGAGGAATAGGGGGAGGGGCTCTCTCCCTTTTTCTGTTGAGGCAAAATATTGCCGATATTTCGCAATTTGCTTGACAATAGCGATAAAAAATTTTATAATAAAAAAGTATGTAAAGGATTCTACAGATTCCATTTTTCTTATTGAAAGGACGATGTATAATGGCAGCAAAACAAATTATGCTTACAGCTGAGGATGTTAAAAAATACGAAGAAGAACTTGAATTTTTACAAACTGAAAAACGAAAAGAAATTGCTGAAAAAATCAAGGTTGCACGCTCATACGGCGACCTTTCCGAGAACAGCGAATACGATGACGCTAAAAACGAGCAGGCTATTTTGGAGGCTCGTATTGCAACAGTTGAGGCTACTCTTAAAAATGCCGTTATCATTGATGAGAGCAACACTTCAAACGAACATGTTCACCTTACTTCTGTAGTAAAGGTTGAGTATGTTTCAAACGGCAGACAGATGTCTTTTAAAATTGTTGGTTCAGGCTCTAACGGAATTAACCCAAGAGAGGGCGTTATTTCTGACGAATCACCAATCGGTAAGGCTCTCATGGAAAGAAGCGTTGGCGATGTAGTTGAGGTTGAAACTCCGGGCGGCGTTCAGGGTCTTAAAATTTTAGAGATTTCAAAGTAAGAAGCGTTGAAAGGAAATATAAATAATGAGTGAGAAGAATCAGGCACAGAATACGGAAAATATCGGTGATCTTTTAAAGGTTCGCCGTGAAAAGCTTGCGGCTTTGCAGGAAGCAGGCAAGAATCCGTTTGAAATAACTAAGTATGATGTTACACACCACAGCTCAGATGTTAAGGAAAATTTTGACGAACTTGAGGGCAAAACAGTTTCTTTAGCCGGCAGAATTATGTCTAAGCGTGTTATGGGTAAGGCTTCTTTCTGCCATATTCAGGACTTAAAGGGCACAATTCAGGTGTATGTAGCAAGAGATAATATTGGCGAGGACAGCTACAAGGACTTTAAAAAGTATGATATGGGTGACATCGTTGGTGTTGACGGTGAAGTGTTCAAAACAAAGACAGGCGAAATTTCAATTCACGCAACCTCTGTTACACTTCTTTCAAAGAGCCTTCAGATTCTCCCTGAAAAGTACCACGGCCTTACAAACACCGATACTCGTTACAGACAGCGTTATGTTGACCTTATTATGAATCCTGAGGTTAAGAATACCTTTGTAAAGCGTTCAAAAATTATTAAAGAAATTCGTAATTTCCTTGACGACAGAGGATTTATGGAGGTTGAAACTCCAATGCTCGTTGCTAATGCGGGCGGTGCGGCAGCAAGACCTTTTGAAACACATTACAATGCACTTGACGAAGATGTAAAGCTCCGTATTTCTCTTGAGCTTTACCTTAAAAGACTTATTGTCGGTGGTCTTGAGAAGGTTTACGAAATCGGACGAGTTTTCCGTAACGAGGGTGTAGATACAAGACATAATCCTGAATTTACTCTTATGGAGCTTTATCAGGCATATACCGATTACTATGGAATGATGGATCTTACAGAGAGTATGTTTAAATATCTTGCAGAAAAGGTATGCGGCAGCTCTGTAATAACATATAACGGCATTGAAATTGACTTTGGCAAGCCATTTGAGAGAATTACAATGGTTGACTGCATCAAGAAGTATGCAGGAATTGATTTTGACGAGGTTAAGACAGACGAAGAGGCTAAGGCTCTTGCAAGAGAAAATCATATTGAGTTTGAAGAGCGTCATACAAAGGGCGACATCGTAAACCTCTTCTTTGAAGAATTCTGCGAAAAGAATCTCATTCAGCCTACATTCGTTATGGATCATCCGCTTGCTATTTCTCCGCTTACAAAGAAAAAGCCTGACGATCCTGAAAAGGTAGAAAGATTTGAGCTTTTCATTAATACATGGGAAATGTGTAACGCTTATTCTGAGCTTAATGACCCAATCGACCAGAGGGAAAGATTTGCTAAGCAGGAAGAGGCTTTTGCAAACGGTGATGAAGAAGCTAACCACACAGACGAGGACTTCCTCAATGCTCTTTCAGTAGGTATGCCGCCAACAGGCGGTATCGGCTACGGCATTGACAGACTTGTTATGCTCCTCACAGATTCACCGGCTATCAGAGATGTATTGTTATTCCCCACAATGAAGTCCTTAGATGGTGTAAATAAGAAAAATGATGTAAATAATACAGCTTCTGAAGCACCTGAAAAAAATGTAAAAACTGAGTCTGAAAAGATTGATTTTTCTAAAGTAAAGATTGAGCCTTTGTTTGAGGAAATGGTAGACTTTGATACATTCAGCAAGTCAGATTTCCGCGCAGTAAAGGTTAAAGAGTGTGTTGCAGTACCGAAGTCAAAGAAACTGTTACAGTTCACTCTTGATGACGGAACAGGCACAGACAGAACCATTTTAAGCGGTATT
>NZ_JBGVJL010000185.1:0-8699 GCF_045129435.1 Ruminococcus sp.
CCTCACAGCTGTGAAAAGGAACACCGCACATCGGTGCTCGTTCAGCCTGACCGCAATCCCTGCCTGTGAGTGTAAGCTCAAGCTCCTTTGATGCAATTTTTGCATCATCGTAAAACATCTCATAGAAATCTCCCAGACGGAAGAAAAGAATACTGTCTTTATTCTGCTCTTTAATTGCGAAATACTGTTTCATCATAGGAGATAACTCTGCCAATGTTTTCACACCCTTTCAATAGAATTATTATCAACCGCAACCGCCGCAAGTACTGCAACTGCCTGAGCAAGAAGAAGTTGAGTAATCAGCTGTTTCAGGGTCTGCACCCTCTGCTGACTGCTGAACAATAGCAAGAACTCTATTTGCAATTACATCAAATGCATCTTTAGCATCATTGTAAGCAATCATATTCTTGTTTGACATAATCTTTGAGTAGTCCTCTCTCATCTGGCTGTTAAGAAGTGCGAGCTTGTCGCTGTCTTTATCCTTCTTAGAAGCCTCGTTATTGATAGACATTCTCTTCATATTAAAATCGCCAATGAGGTTCTGAAGCTCCATATCAGCATCTGCATCTGCCTGAGCCTTCTGAAGAGCAATGTATGACTCCTCCTGCTGAATAAGCTTACCAAGCTCTCTTGCCTTTTCAATAATATCCATAATTTTATCCTTTCCTTACGCAAGCTCACCTTTGAGTATCCAGTTTCTTGCCTGTGTAATCTTAACATTCTGAAATGTGCCTATAAGGCTCTTGTCGCCTTTAAGCTCCACAATTATATTGCCACTTGTTCTACCGTTTAATTCACCGTTCTTACCGGTTTCGGATTCAATAAGAACTTTTTCAATATTGCCGACCATAGAAGCACATCTTTTTGCCGCAATTTCTTCCTGCACATCAAGCAGTTCTCTGAACCACTTTGACTTTTCTTCGGCAGAAATCGGGTCTTCCATTTTAGCTGCGGGTGTGCCAACTCTCGGTGAATAAATAAATGTGAAAAGTGATGTAAACTCAACCTCACGAATAAGAGAGAGTGTTTCCTTGAAGTCTTCGTAGGTTTCACCCGGAAATCCTACAATAATGTCACTTGTAAGTGATACCCCGTCAATTTTTTCCTTGGCATAATTAACAATTTCAAGATATTTCTTCCTGTCATAATGCCTGTTCATCGCCTTTAAGATTCTGTCTGAACCGCTCTGAAACGGCAAGTGCAAATGTTTGCTTATATGAGTACCGTTTGCTATGGTATCAATAAGCTCCTTTGAACAATCTTTCGGATGAGAGGTCATAAATCTAAGCCAATAATCGCCGTCAATAGAATCGATTTCGTGCAAAAGCTGAGCGAATGTAGGCTTATCTGCAAGATTTTTGCCGTATGAATTTACATTCTGACCAAGCAAGGTAATATCCCTGTATCCGGCAGAAATCATCTGACGAGCTTCATCTAATATGAGTGACTTTTCACGACTACGCTCCCTGCCTCTTACATAAGGCACAATGCAGTATGTGCAAAAATTATTGCAGCCATACATAATTGAAAGCCAGCCTTTGAAAGTACCGTCACGCTTAACAGGAATTCCCTCATATACTTTTTTATCATCATTGTCACGCTCATACACACGCTTGCCGTCAGCAAGTGTATGGTACAAAAGCTGAGGAAAGCGATGTAAGGAATGAGTGCCGAAAACAAGACTTACAAAAGGGAAGCTTTTGTACATCTTATTTGCAATATGTTCCTGCTCCATCATACAACCGCAAAGTGCAATAACAATCTGCGGGTGTCTTTTTTTCAAAGCCTTCAATGCACCAACATTGCCAAAAACTCTGTCTTCGGCATGTTCTCTGATAGCACAGGTATTGAAAAGAATAAAGTCGGCATCATCTACAGTTTCTGTAAAATCAAAGCCTGCAATTTCAAGCATACCTTTAATTCTCTCACTGTCCGCAACATTCTGCTGACAACCGTATGTGCGTATGTAAGCCATTGGCTTTTCGCCACGCTTTCTGTCAGCCATTATCTGAGAAATCAATCTCATATATTCAAACTGCTGGTCTGAAATAACATCAGAGGTAACATTACCAAGTATTGTGTTTTCAGGCAAATCAATGCACTCCTAATCCATTTTATTAACTAAAATATTGTATCACAAATTACGGCAATTTTCAATATTTTTCTCAAGTTTTTAATATTTATGCAGTTTTGTACCAATTACCGCAATATTGCGGTGTAACACCAACGATTATATTTTGAGCTATTTCAAAATCTGTGGAAAAAGTCATATTTCCGGAATAGTCAAGCGATGTTGTCATAATTTTTGAAGTAAGAATAAGGCGTATGTGGTGAATTGTCTGATTAATTCCCGCTGATTCAAAGGTACTGATAATTTCAGATGAAAAACTGCCGGTAAGGTTAAAAGATACATTTATTGGCGGACCGTAGTTTGAAAGTACGGTTACATCTGTAAATGCACCGAGCGGAATATCAATTTCAACATCGTATATTTTTGCAATTTCCTGCTGAACGCTGAGCATAATATCTGCCTTTAATTCATTGATTTTAAAGGAATTTGTGGTAATTGCCTGCACAGTTCCGTCTTTTGAGGATTTAATTTCCGCAATATCATCATACTGATAATTAAATTTTTTCAAGCTGTTATTTACCGCTTCACAAACGGAATTTACTGAAATAATTTCAGCTTGAATTCTTATATATTCGCACTTAAATTCTGCAAGCTGCTGCTCACAAAACACGATACACGACACAATAATCAATACCACAGCAAGCAAAACGCATTTTAACTTTTTAAATCTAATCTTTTTTCTTTTATAAAAGAGCAAAAAAACACCCCTCGATATACTATACGAGAGGTGTTGATTTTGTTAAAATTATTCTTCTGAAGAATTACAATTACTTTCGCAACCCTCACAATTTACAGGGTCACACTCTTCGCCGTCAAAGATGTCTGAGAAGTCAAACTCAAGAAGTTCGCCGCAGTTAGGGCACTCAATCTCACCCTCAAGAAGAACATCTTCTGATACATTGAGCTTCTGTCCGCAAGCATCACAAGTTACTTCATAAAAAACATTGTCATCTTCATCGTCAAAGTCTTCGTAGTCATCATCATCTTCATCATAATCAAAGTCATCGTCTTCGCCGTAAAGCTCGGTTTCAGCTTCAGCAAGATCCTGATCAATCTCATCTACCTGAGCAGAAAGCTCATCATAGAGATCTTCCATATCTGTTACAGAATATGACATATCATCAAGAAGATCGATAATTGCGTTAATAACCTTAACCTCAGGCTTTGACTCATCAAGAGCTAAGCCTTCGCAAAGTCCGCGAATGTAAGAAATTTTTTCTGTTAAATTCATAACAATTCCTCCGCAGAGTAATTATGCTCTGCCCATATACTCACCAGTTCTTGTATCGATCTGGATCATCTCGCCCTCGTCAATAAAGAGAGGAACTTTAATCTCTGCACCTGTTTCAAGAGTCGCAGGCTTTGTAGCGTTAGTAGCTGTGTCACCCTTGAAGCCCGGGTCAGTCTTAGTAACCTGAAGCTCTACAAAGTTAGGTGGCTCTACGCCAAATACGCTGCCCTTGTAAGAAAGAACCTTACAAACCATATTCTCTTTAACAAACTTAAAGTTGTCGCCAAGAACACTCTTGTTGATTGGAATCTGCTCCCATGTTTCTGTATCCATAAAGTAATAAAGATCACCGTCTGAATAGCTGTACTCCATATCCTTTCTGTCAATAAATGCAGTAGGATACTTATCGTTAGGGTTAAAAGTTTTTTCTACAACCGCACCTGTAATAACATTTCTGATCTTTGTTCTTACGAAAGCGGCACCCTTACCAGGCTTTACATGCTGGAATTCAATGATTGAAACAACCTGTCCATCCATTTCAAATGTAACGCCATTTCTGAAATCACCTGCTGATATCATAAGTAATACCTCCTAAAATATACATAATTGCAGCAAAAAAACATTGCCATTATGTGTCATAAGCTATTATACATAAAAAATAAGCAAATTGCAAGCTTTTTAAAGAATTATTAGTTCTTTTGGCAAAGATACAAAGTTAGTATAGCCGTTTTCGGTTACATAAAGCATATCTTCAATTCTCACACCAAATTTCTGCGGAATGTAAATTCCCGGTTCATCGGTAATAACCATACCCTCTTTGAGGATAGTTTCGCCCCTTAGAGAAACATTCGGTGCTTCATGAATTTCAAGTCCCACACCATGACCTGTAGAATGACCAAAACATTCGCCATAACCTGCATCAGTTATAATATCTCTTGCAACCTTGTCAATCTCCGAACAAGTCTTGCCTGCCTTTACCTGCTCAAGCACTGTAAGCTGTGCTTTTAAAACTATATCATAGATTTTTTTCTGCTCATCGGTTGCAAACCCAACTGCTACTGTTCTTGTAGTGTCCGAATGATAGCCGTCATAAACAGAGCCAAAATCCATCGTAAAGAAATCTCCCGATTTAATTATATCGTCACCCGGCACACCATGCGGAAGCGAAGTTTTGCTGCCTGTAATTGTGATTAAATCAAAGGAAACACGCTCTGCACCATACTGCTTCATCAAATATTCAAGTTCAATAGCAATTTTTCGCTCAGTCACACCAGGTTTAATATAATTGAGTACTTCATTATATGCTTTTTCGGCAATCTGCTGTGCCTTTAATATTTTATCAAACTCTGTTTGATCCTTTATG
The DNA here is from genome assembly GCF_045129435.1 of Ruminococcus sp. Taxonomy (GTDB): domain Bacteria; phylum Bacillota; class Clostridia; order Oscillospirales; family Acutalibacteraceae; genus Ruminococcoides. The sequence goes on from NZ_JBGVJL010000185.1 coordinate 4,726, forward strand.
ATTCTGATGTCTGAGATTGTTTTATCAAGCTCTTCATTACAGAAAAGTTCAATCTGATGCTCTTCAAAACGCTTTTTATAGGCATTAAATTCCGAAACAGTAAGAGCATTAGCCTCTGCAAAAAGTTTATTCACACATTCCTTTTTAAGAATTTCAGAAATATCATCAATAAGCTTTTTAAAACAAATCACTTCACAGCCGACCGCATACTTTTGTGCGGCTTCAAAATATCTGAAATCAACAAACAAATAAGCCTTGTCATATGTCAGAAGAAATACACCCTCGCTATGCTGAAATCCGCTGAAATATCCGACATTGATTTCATCTTTAACCAAAATTGCAGTATCGGTAGATTCTATAAAAGCTCTGAGCTGTTCTATTCTCAAGCTGTTCATTATTTCATCAAGTCCTTTAAAGCCATAATTGCAAGGAAGTAGCTATTTTTGCCAAAGCCGGCAATCTGACCTGCACAAACAGGAGCAATAACAGATGTGTGTCTAAATTCTTCTCTTGCATGAATATTAGACATATGCACCTCAACAAACGGAAGCTTTACACAAGCAATAGCATCTCTGAGTGCATAACTATAATGTGTAAGAGCACCGGCATTTATTACAACGCCGTCAAAGTTTCCTCTTGCAGCATGAATTTTATCAATCAGGTCACCCTCGTGGTTTGACTGGTAAATCTCAACAGAAAAGCCCTGACTGTCTGCAAACGATTTAATCTGCTCTGAAATGCTCTGAGCTGTTTCCTCACCGTAAATACCTTTTTCTCTTACACCAACCATATTAAGGTTAGGTCCTAAAATAACAAGAATTTTTTTCATTTTTATTCACCAAATTTCTGATAAAATGACAAAAAGCGGACAGATAAACTGTCCGCTTATTTTGATTACCTGAATTTTCTCTTACGAGCTGCTTCGGACTTCTTTTTACGCTTTACAGAAGGCTTTTCATAAGCCTCTCTCTTGCGTACCTCAGCAATAACGCCAGCTCTAGCACACTGCTTTTTGAATCTTCTTAAAGCACTCTCAAGAGATTCGTTATCCTTAAGTCTGATTTCTGCCATCTATCTTCCCTCCCATCTGCCATGTGGCATGGGTAATTTGCATATGTTGCATATGATATTATACAATACCCATTTATGATTGTCAATAGAAATGTAGAAATTTAGGGAAAATTAAGTAAAAATAAATATTATCTACAAATTATGGCTTAACAACGAGGTTTACAAGCTTATTTGGAACATAAATTTCTTTAATGATATTCATATTCTGAATAGCCTTTGCAACATTTTCGTCTGCCTTTGCCATATCAAGAACAGCGTTCTTATCTGACTCAACAGGAATGTTAAGCTTTGTTTTGATTTTACCGTTTACCTGAACAACAATTTCTATTGTTTCATCCTTACACTTAGCCTCATCGTACTCAGGCCACTTCTGCTCTGCAACAATGCCATTGCCAAGCTTGCAAGCCTCAAATACTTCCTCTGTAACATGAGGTGCGAATGGATTTAAAAGAATTGTAAAGATTCTGAGTTCTTCCTTAGTGATTGCACCTGTAGCTGTAACCTCATTGATAAGAGCCATAAGAGTTGCGATTGCTGTGTTGAACTTGATGTTCTCAATGTCATCGCCAACCTTTTTAATAGCCTTATGGAATGATGATTCAAGCTCAGGGCGAATACCCTCAGCATCTGTAAGAATTGTCTGGAGATTATAATAACGCTCAATAAATCTGCGGCAGCCTCTGATGCTTGACTGACTCCATGGGGCAGCCTTTTCAAAGTCACCTATAAACATTTCGTAAAGACGGAGTGTGTCTGCACCGTACTCATCTACGATTTCATCAGGATTTACTACATTACCTCTTGATTTACTCATTTTTTCGCCGTTTTCACCGAGAATCATACCGTGTGATGTTCTCTTTGCGTATGGCTCCGGAGTATTAACTACACCGATGTCATAGAGGAACTTGTGCCAGAAACGGCTGTAGAGCAAGTGTAGTGTTGTATGTTCCATACCGCCGTTGTACCAGTCAACAGGTGACCAATACTTAATAGCTTCTTTTGATGCAAGAGCTTTGTCATTGTGTGGATCCATATATCTAAGGAAGTACCATGATGAACCTGCCCACTGCGGCATAGTATCGGTTTCACGCTTAGCCTTGCCGCCGCAGCACGGGCAAGTCGTTTCAAGCCAGTCTGTCATCTTAGCAAGTGGTGATTCGCCGTTGTCTGTAGGCTCATATGATTCTACCATAGGCAAACGAAGCGGAAGCTCGCTTTCATCAATCGGAACATAGCCGCACTTGTCGCAATGTACAATCGGAATAGGCTCACCCCAATAACGCTGACGAGAGAATACCCAGTCACGAAGCTTGTAGTTTACCTTTGAGTGACCCTTGCCCTCTGACTCAAGCCAAGAGATAATCTTCTTTTTAGCTTCATCAACAGTAAGACCGTCAAGCATACCTGAATTAACCATAATGCCTGTTGCACAATCTGTATAAGCTTCTTCCTGAACATTGCCACCCTTAACTACCTCAATGATAGGAAGGTCAAATTTCTTAGCAAACTCCCAGTCACGAGTGTCATGAGCAGGAACAGCCATAATAGCACCTGTACCATATGATACAAGTACATAGTCAGAAATAAAGATTGGAATTTCTTTGTTATTAACAGGGTTAATTGCCTTAACGCCCTCAACAAGAACACCTGTCTTATCCTTTGCAACCTCTGTTCTCTCAAAGTCAGACTTTCTTGCAGCCGCTGCCTGATACTCACGGATAGCGTCAATATTAGAAAGCTTATCTGCCCACTTCTCAATGAGTGGGTGTTCAGGAGAAATTACCATATATGTTGCACCGTAAAGAGTATCTGCTCTTGTGGTGTAGATTGTAAGTGTATCACCTGTAGTTGTCTTAAAATCAACCTCAGCACCTGTACTTCTGCCAATCCAGTTCTTCTGCTGTGCCTTAACTCTGTCAGGATAGTTTACAAGGTCAAGGTCGTTGATGAGTCTGTCTGCATATGCAGTGATTTTAAGCATCCACTGTGACTTAACCTTATGAACAACCTCACTGCCGCAACGCTCACAAACGCCGTTGACAACCTCTTCGTTTGCAAGCACACATTTACATGAAGTACACCAGTTTACATTCATTTCTTTTTTATAAGCAAGTCCATGCTTAAAGAGCTGGATGAAAATCCACTGTGTCCACTTGTAATAGTCAGGGTCGGTTGTGTTGATTTCTCTGCTCCAGTCAAATGAAATACCAAGTGACTGAATCTGCTTTTTAAAGCGAGCAATATTCTGCTTTGTAACGATTTCAGGGTGAATGTGGTTCTTTATAGCATAGTTCTCGGTTGGAAGACCGAATGCGTCCCAGCCGATTGGATAAAGAACATTGTAGCCCTGAAGTCTGCGTTTTCTTGCAACAGTATCAAGTGCGGTATATGGTCTTGGATGACCTACATGAAGTCCCTGTCCTGACGGATAAGGAAACTCGATAAGAGCATAGAATTTCTCTTTTTCAGAATTATCTTCTGCATGAAATACTCCCTTATCTTCCCATATTTTTTGCCATTTGCCCTCAATAGGCTTATGATTATATTTCAAAATTGAGTCCTCCTCAAAATTTTTTAGTCAACAACATCTGAAATGTCAATTTCCTTGCCATCCTGCCATAATCTTTCAAGATCATAAAACTCTCGTGCTTCATCAGAAAAGATATGAACTATAACATCAACATAGTCAAGCAAAATCCATGAATTTGAACGGTAACCCTCAATATGACTTACAGAAATACCTGCCTCGTCAAGCTGGTACTCAACCTCATCTGCAATAGCTTTTACATGAGTTGAACTTGTACCTGTTGCAATTACCATATAGTCTGCAAGCGAAGAAATATCGCCAATTTCGATTAATTTAATGTTAAGACCTTTTTTACTGCTTATAGCCTTAGCTGTTA
>NZ_JBGVJL010000186.1:0-3208 GCF_045129435.1 Ruminococcus sp.
ACTGTACCCTTTTTGGGGAAAAGTCCCCGTTTTTAGAGGGTTATTTCCCCATTTATAGGCTTATTCTTTCAAGTTGCTTAAAAAATTCACTCGATTTAAGATTAGGTTACTATACACCTTTATTTATTCAGCGTTTCCTTAAATACCGTAGCAATATCTAATGGCGGTGAGTTAATAAAAAGTATATTGGATAACAGAATATAGCAAAGGTGTATGCACAGCTTTCAGCTTGATTTACAATATGTTCAAACTATATTTATAAGCATAAGATTGACATTTGTATTCGCAGCTATTATAATAAATATTACAAATGTAAGAATAACGAGGTTGATTATGAAGAGCTTGCCGCAGATTTCTGACGCAGAGTTTGAAGTGATGAATATTATTTGGAAATATGCCCCTACCAATACAAATGATATTGTTGAGCGACTCTCCAAAGATAAGGATTGGAGCCCCAAGACAATACAGACTATGCTTTTTCGCCTTGAAAAGAAAGGCGTTATTACGCACGAAAAAGAAAGCCGCGTTTTTGTCTATTCGCCGCTTATCAAAAAGGAAGCCTACATTGAGCTTGAAGGTAATACTTTTATAAATCGTTTTTTTGACGGTGCATTAAGTCAAATGGTTTTGAATTACTTAAATCGAAACGAATTGACAACTGAGGAAATCAATGACTTGCAGGCGATTTTAGATAAGAAACGTAAAAAGTAAGAGGCGGTCATATGTTTTTTACACGCTTTGTAACAGGCAATATATTTAGTGTCGCCGTTATCGGAATTATCCTGCTGCTTAAAAAGCTGCTGAAAAACAGGGCTTCGCTGAGATTCCATTATCATATATGGTTTGCGCTTTTGCTTTCGCTTGCAGTTGTTTTTATGCCTGCGTCATTCTTCAAATGGATTGACTTTGGCAATATCACCCGAGAGATAACAACAATGCAGAGCAATATTTCTGTGAATACTGCTTCAGCTCCCGATATGGCAGAGGATTGGCTGTATGATTTTACCGAAATGGTTGATGTCGCCGATAAAGCTGAGTTAAATGCGATCTTCTTAATAATCTGGATAATCGGAGCTTTGTGTGTTGCTGTGTTTTACTGTTTTGGAGGAAGAAAGCTCAAGGCAATAAAGCGTTTTGCTGAGCCGCCGCCTGAAAATATTATCGCGTTATTTAACGATTGCCTGACGAAAACTTCTGTAAAACAAAGGGTACGGTTAATGCAGTCGGATATGGTAACATCTACGTTAAGTTTCGGGTACATACATTGTTGGATTGTTCTGCCGGGCAGTGTAATACAGAATTTATCTGAAAAAGAAATTGAGCATATTCTGATGCATGAGATTACCCACATTAAGCATAATGACATCTGGACGAATGGTTTATTTTGCACTGCACAGATTCTATATTGGTTTAATCCGTTCATTTGGTCGGCTTTTTCAAGGATGCGGTGTGACCGTGAAGCCTATTGCGATTGGTCGGTACTGAACATTTATAACACCGAAGAGGAACGGCTGTGTTATGGAGATACGCTCTTAAAATTTGCACGCTTGAAAAAAGGTAAGTTGATATACTCGGCAAACGGTTTGTTCGATAACAAAGCACAGCTCAAATATCGCATTGAACGAATTGCAGGCTTTAAAAAAGAAACAAAGCTTGCAAAAACAGTCGGGTGCAGTCTTATTGCTGTGGTGTTTTTCTCGGCAGCGATGCAGATTCCTGTTTTTACGGCTGCTGCTTCGGATTTTGGTTTGTCATATGTGCCTGAACGAAAGATAGAGATAATTGAACAGGATCACAGCGATTTATTCGGCACTGCTCACGGATGTGCAGTTATATACGATATGCAAGCCGATGTTTACAATGTATATAACTTATCGGCAGCGACCAAAAGAATTGCGCCTTGTTCGACCTTCAAAATATACAGTGCCTTGAATGCGTTGGAACAAGGGATAATTACTCCTGATGACAGCTTTATTCAATGGGATAATGTATCTCGAAATTTCCCATCTTGGAACAGTGATCAAGACCTTAATTCTGCCATGCGTAATTCCGTCAACTGGTATTTTCAGCTTCTGGATAAGGCTTCAGGGGCAGATAAATTACAGGATTTTTATACCGGCATAGGCTACGGAAACGGATATGTCGGGAAAGACACTGCATATTATTGGAACGGCAGCAATTTGAAAATATCTCCGCTGGAGCAGGTTGAATTGCTGGTTAAGCTTTATAACAACGGCTTCGGATTTAATGAATCAAATGTGGAGGCAGTAAAAAATGCTATCTTTCTTTCGGAAAACAACGGCAATAAGCTTTACGGAAAAACAGGCACGGGTAAAGTTGGAAGTAACGATGTAAATGGCTGGTTTGTGGGCTATGCAGAGGTAAAGGGTAATACTTATTTCTTTGCGGTCAACCTGCAAGATGAAAGCAATGCAAACGGCAATGCCGCCGTTCAAATCACATACTCAATTTTTGAAAAAATGGGTATATCCATAAATTAGCTAAAAGTAAGATGAGCTGTTGAAGGTCTATACTTAGCTGTCAACAGCTCAAAATCACGGCCTTAAATATTACAGATGTAAGAAATAGAAAGGAAATTGCAATGAAGAAATCATTTAAACTATTATGGAGAATTATTCCGTTAGCATTGGGGCTTATTTGTATCGCGCTTGTTGTTATTACTCAATCAAAAGAAGCAGGGCAACAGGAGGTTGAAATAAAAAAACCGGATATAGAGGTTCTGAATAACAGGGAGGGTGAGCTTGTTTTTTCGATTTCCATAGATGGTTTTATAGACAGCTACAACAGCTTTTATCGGAAAGATAAAAACGCCGATTACCTGCTTCCGTCATCAAAATGGAGCACTGATATTTATGAAACTGCAATTCATTCAAACCACGAAACAATATATTATAATTTTACCGAGGATGAAAAAAAGTGGCTGCTTCCGACTATATCGGTTTATGTTCCTTCAAACGGCGATTATATACAAGAGATCACGCTGAATTTTGATGACCACGGTTACACTGCGGAAATGTATGAATTGTATGAAGAAATGTGCTTTTATACGATTAAAGTATTATTCCCCGATTTTACGGACGATAAAATTATTGAGCTGTATACCACTCTGAACAACATGGCTTACGATAATTTTACAACTGTAAAATACACTTCTGAATCCGTGCCATGTGCCTTGTATCACAAGGAC
>NZ_JBGVJL010000187.1:0-3395 GCF_045129435.1 Ruminococcus sp.
TTGTTCCCGACAATAACTTAGTAATGGTCGGGAATTAAAAGTATTAAGATTGACTATGCTTTCTGCTCGGACAAAGAAATTTAGGTCGAGCCTTTTTAAAGGCTCGTGGGTTTGGGCAATGCCCAAGAAAAGTTATTTTCATTTCAATTTTTAAGGCACAAACAGCAACGCTGTTTGTGTGCTAAAGCAAGGTTTGACAAAACAGGCGACAGCCTTTAAAAAAGAGTTCTTTATTAATAAAGAATAACAGTTTTAATTTTGTGATGCTATCGCATAAAAGCTTTCGCAATTATATTCAATCCACCAAACAGCAAGCTGTTTGGCTGTCAAAACTTTGTATTAGTTTAAAATATTGTGGGCTTTGCCCACACCCACAACCTTTGAAAAAGGTTGACCAAATTTTTATTTTCGAGTATAAAGTCTGTGCTAATTCAAAGAAAATTTCTCGACCGTTGCTAAACCATAATTTATAACCTCCCTCAGGGGCATATTTTATAAGCCAAAATCATACTAATATTTGTAACTAAATATGCTTGCCGAAGTAATCGGTATGCGTAATAAAATTAACGGAGGCTGTAAAATGTCAGAATATTTACCCGAAGGAAAACTCATTTTAACACAGGATAATATCAATACGCTCCACAGCTTTTCTTTATTAAGTGATGCAAAAAAAGAGGGAAAAATTCTTGAGGCAAGGGCTTGCGTGTGTGATGCCGAACACAACCTTATTGTTGACCTCGGAATTATGAAGGGAATTATTCCCCGTGAGGAGGGTGCAATTGGTATCAAAGACGGCACAGTCAGAGATATTGCGGTAATTTCTCGAGTAAATCGCCCTGTTTGCTTTATTATTACTGATTTTGCGGTTGATGAAAAAGGAGAACGCTTTGCAGTGCTTTCCAGAGAAAAGGCACAGCAACGCTGTATGAAGAACTACATTTCCAACCTCTCCTGCGGAGATGTGATTGACGCCCGTATCACCCATCTTGAAAACTTTGGAGCATTTGCAGACATTGGCTGCGGAATTGTGGCTCTAATGCCGATAGACACCATTTCCGTATCACGAATTGAGCACCCTCGAGAGCGGTTTACTGTAGGAATGGACATCAAGGCGGTTATAAAATCGATTGAAAACGGCAGAATCAGCTTGAGTCACAAAGAATTGCTTGGCACTTGGGAAGAAAATGCAAACAGTTTTTGTGCCGGTGAAACTGTAGCCGGTATTGTGCGTAGCGTTGAAAATTACGGTGCATTTGTAGAACTTGCTCCAAATCTTGCAGGACTTGCAGAAAGCAAAGACGGTGTAAAGGCAGGTCAGCAGGCAAGCGTTTACATAAAAAGTATAATTCCGGAAAAAATGAAGATTAAAATAATAATTATTGACACCTTTGATTACAAATACAATCCACAAAAGCCAAAATATTACTTCAACGGCAACCACATTGACCGCTTTCTCTATTCCCCTCAGGGTTGCAGTAAGCTTGTAGAAACTGTATTTGAGTAAATATTATACGGCAGACTGTCACAACGGCAGTCTGTTTTTTCGTAATTTAACAAAACATTTGTTTGACTTTTCGCCGTTAAAATGCTAATATAATAGTATAAATCAAATAAGGAAGTGTGGCTATGCCAACAGCAACAGAAATTATAATAATTGCATTACTCGTTGCTGCCGTTGTAATGCTCGGAATTATCATTGCACATCAGTTAAAAAACACAAATGATAAAAGTGATACCGAAAAGCTCGAAAAAACTATAAGAGCAGAACAGTCGGCACTCAGACAGGAGTTGACCTCAGCAACTCAAAATTCTGTAAAAAATCTCGGTGATATGCTTGCGACAAGTCAGAACGCATATGCAATCAGCCAAAGCAAAAGTCTTGCTCAGCTTGAAGAAAGGCTCAAAACCTTTTCACTTGAAAATGAGCAAAAGCTTGATAATATAAGACGCTCGGTTGAAAACAGGCTCAATTATATTCAACAGGACAACAACAAACAGCTTGAAGAAATGCGAAAAACAGTTGACGAGCGTTTGCAACAATCTATTGAAGAAAAAATGAATCGTTCGTTCTCACTTGTGAATGAAAGACTTGAGCAGGTGTATAAGGGACTTGGCGAGATGCAGACTCTTGCCGTAGGTGTGGGCGACCTTAAAAAGGTACTTTCTAATGTAAAGACAAGAGGTATTCTCGGCGAAATTCAGCTTTCTGCAATTTTAAGTGAAATTCTCTCCCCCGAACAGTACGAAGAGAATGTTGCCACTAAAAAAGGCTCAAAAAATGTGGTTGAATTTGCAGTAAAACTGCCGTCCGATGATGATAAATTTATTTATCTGCCGATTGATTCAAAATTTCCGGGTGACACCTACTCAGCACTCAGAGATTCCATTGATGAAGGCAACAAAGAAAAAATTGACCTTGCGGCAAAGGCATTGGTTGCCAGAATTAAAAGCGAAGCAAAGGACATTCATGACAAATACATTGACCCACCATATACAACAGAGTTTGCTATTATGTTTCTGCCGTTTGAGGGATTGTACAGTGAGGTAGTAAACCGAGGACTTGTTGAGGTTTTACAGCGTGATTATAAGGTTAATATTGCAGGACCGAGCACTATGGCTGCTTTGCTAAATTCATTGCAAATGGGATTTAAAACACTTGCCGTACAAAAGCGAAGTGCCGAAGTGTGGGAAATTTTGGGAGCGGTTAAACAAGAATTTGATAAATTCGGCAAAGTGCTTGAGGCAACTCAACTCAGACTTGATCAGGCAAATAAGGAACTTGATCAACTTGTTGGTGTGCGAACAAGACAGATACAGCGTAAGCTAAAAGATGTGCAAATGCCGACAAGAGAACTTACCGAAAAAATATTTGAAGATTAAGAAGCTGTGTAAATTTTTAAAAATTGTTGTTTAGCAGAAAGCTTAGGATAAATAATAAAAAATTTAGGTCGAGCCTTTTTAAAGGCTCGTGGGTTTGGGCAACGCCCAAGAAAAATTGTTTTTATTGCAAATTTTCAGGCACAAACAGCAACGCTGTTTGTGTGCTAAAGCAAGGTGTGACAAAACAGGCGACAGCTTTTTAATAAGAAATAATTTATAAATAGAAAAAGAATATCTTTTTTTGTGTTGCTATCGCATTATAAAGCTTTCGCTATTGTGCATAAACCGCCAATCAGCAAGCTGTTTGGCTATCTAAACCTTGCGTTAGTTTAAAATATTGTGGGCTTTGCCCACACCCACAACCTTTGAAAAAGGTATAAATGCTAAACTGAAAATGCACAAAATCGCCAACTCAAAATGTACAATTTTGGCAGATCACTCCTGAGGAGAGTATACTTTCCTCAGGAGGTAGAAATATGAACCAAAGGAAAGACATTTTAGAGAGGGTGAAGCAC
>NZ_JBGVJL010000188.1:0-16783 GCF_045129435.1 Ruminococcus sp.
AAAACTGTTCTTCGATGAAATCAATCACAATCCCAAAAAGTGTTACTTACATTGGCAGCTATGCTGTTGGACTTGCTAACAACAAAGTTATTGACGGATTTATAATTTACGGTTATAAAAATACACAGGCTCAAACCTATGCAACAAATAATAAAATTACATTTAAAGCGTTGCAGGAGGAAACCGTACTTGTCGGTGATGTAAACAATGACGGCAAGGTTACGGTAGCCGATGTAACATATTTGCAGATGTACCTTGCAGGCAACAGCTCTGTAGTTATTAAAAATACAAAGGCGGCAGACGCAAACGGTGACGGCAAAATAGATGTTGCAGATGTTACAAAAATTCAGACAATGCTTGCATCTTAATAAAAATAAAGCTATATTTACAAAGCTGTTTCAACACAGAAAGTTGAAACAGCTTTTTGTTTTATTTTAAGTTTGAATGGAATAATAATACTGTAATCGGGATAGAATATTTTTGAGTATTATTGATTGATTTATGACTGAATTTGATTGGATAATAATTGCAAAAGCAATTTTGTTTGTTAAAATGCACAAAAGTATATGCAATCTTGGATATAAACTAACTGAATTTCAAATTTAATGAACTTTTTTGAAAGAATTTGCTTGACTTTGGCGAAACAGGTGTTATAATATAGTCAAGAGGTGAGGGAAATGCTTACACAGGAAAGATACCAGACAATACTTCAGATATTAAGCGAGAAAAACACCGTTACGGTGCAGGAGCTTACAAAGCTTTTGAATACATCAGAGTCAACTATAAGGCGTGACCTCACAACACTTGACGAGATGGGCAAGCTTAATAAGGTTTTTGGTGGAGCAACCTCAATTCATCAGCTTTCGGGCGTATATGAGGCTGATGTGGAGTCAAGAGAAGGCATAATGCTCGATGAAAAGAAAGCAATCGCTATCTATTGTGCAAAGCTTATCAATGATACAGATTTTGTTTATATAGATGCCGGCACAACCACAGATCTTCTCACAGATTACATTACAAATAAAAATGCAACCTATGTTACCAACGGTATCACCCACGCAAAAAAGCTTATAAGAAAGGGACTTACCACCTACACAATCGGCGGAAGAATCAAACCCGCTACCGAGGCTATTGTAGGTACAGAGGGACTTAGGTCGCTTAAAACATTTAATTTTACAAAATCCTTTATGGGTACTAACGGAATTGAATTAAATGCAGGCTTTACCACTCCTGATATGGAAGAGGGCTTGATCAAAGAGGAAGTTATAAAAAGGAGCTATATGTCCTTTGTTCTTGCCGACAACACCAAATTCAGAAAGGTTTTTCCGATAACCTTTGCAGAGCTTAAAGACTGCTGTATTATAACCGACAAACTCCCGTATGATGAGTTTTCGGAAAAAACAATAATCAAGGAGGTTATGAAGTGATTTACACAGTTACACTAAACCCATCAATTGATTACATCGTTCGTCTTGATGAGCTAAAGACAGGCATTACAAACAGAACTACAAGCGAGGAATATTACATTGGCGGCAAAGGAATTAATGTTTCTTGTGTACTTGCAGAGCTTGGCATTAAAAGCACAGCACTTGGTTTTGTTGCAGGATTTACAGGCGAGGCGATTGAAAAGGGTCTTAAAAATCCTAAAATCACAGCGGATTTTATTTCATTAAAAAGCGGAATTTCAAGAATCAATATAAAAATCAAGGCAGGCGAGGAAACAGAAATCAACTGTCAGGGCCCACATATTGATGAAGAAGAGCTTTTAAATCTGTTTGACAAAATTGACAACATTCAAAGCGGTGACACGCTCATTGTTGCCGGAAATATTCCGAATACATTACCTGATGATGTTTACGAAAGAATCCTCGAAAGACTTGAGGGCAAGGATGTAAGAATTGTTGTTGACGCAACAAAAAAATTACTTGTTAATTCGTTAAAATACAAACCGTTTTTAATTAAACCAAACCGTCAGGAGCTTTCAGAGATTTTTGATACATCTGTTAAGACGGAAAGCGATGTAGTTAAATATGCTCAGAAGCTGCAGGAAATGGGTGCAAGAAATGTTCTTGTTTCATTAGGCGGTGACGGAGCATTGCTCGTAGATGAGGACGGAAAGGTTCATAAAGAGGGCGTTATCAAGGGCTATAAGGTGCTAAACACAGTTGGTTCAGGTGACTCAATGGTTGCCGGTTTTGTTGCCGGCTGCATTGACAAAAAAGATTACGCCTATGCTTTAAAGCTTGGCAGTGCCTGCGGAAATGCAACAGCATTTTTAAAAGGACTTGCTACCAAAGATAAAATTGATGAATTGCTCGCTCAGTTCTGAGTGGGTAGAAATAAATAAACTGAAAAGGAGAAAAATTTATGCGTATTACTGATTTATTAAAGCAAAGTGCCATAGAGCTTAATGTATCAGTGGCAAACAAACAGGCAGCAATCGACAAGCTTGTTTCGTTACACAACAAGAGCGGAAACCTTAAAGATGCAGCCGAGTATAAGAAAGGAATCCTTGCAAGAGAAGAGCTTGGAACAACAGCAGTCGGTATGGAAGTTGCTATTCCGCACGCAAAGAGCGAAGCTGTAAAAGCACCTGCACTTGCAGCAATCACAGTTCCAAACGGCGTTGATTATGACGCACCCGACGGACAGCCTTGTAAGCTTATCTTTATGATAGCAGCTACAACAGACGGTGATGTTCACCTTGAAGTGCTTGCAAGACTTATGCAGCTTTTGATGCACGAGGATTTCACAGCAAACCTAAAGGCTGCTAAAACTCCTAAGGAATTTATTTCAATTATTGACGCTAAGGAAAGAGAAAAATTCCCTGAAGAGCCTGCCGCTCCTGCTCCACAAAAGAGTGGTTACAGAGTTCTTGCAGTTACAGCTTGTCCAACAGGTATTGCACACACATATATGGCTGCCGAAGCACTTGTTAAGGCAGGCGAAAAAATGGGCATTACCATTAAGGTAGAAACAAACGGCTCAGGCGGTGCAAAAAATGTACTTACAGCAGAAGAAATTAAGAATTGTGACGGTATCATTATTGCCGCAGATAAAAATGTAGAAACAGCTCGTTTTGACGGAAAACCTGTTTTCTCTACAAAGGTTGCAGACGGTATTCATAAACCGGAAGAGCTTATTAATAAGATCGTAAACGGAGAAGCTCCTGTATTCCATTCACATTCACACAGTAAAGAGGACAGCTCCTCAAGCGGCAACGAAAGCATTGGCAGACAGCTTTACAAACACCTTATGAACGGTGTATCTCATATGCTTCCGTTCGTTGTTGGCGGCGGTATTTTTATCGCAATCGCATTCCTTATTGATACAATCGCAGGTAACGCAGGTTCGGCAGATTTCGGTACAGTAAACGAAGTTGCAGCTTGGTTTAAGACAATCGGCGGTGTTGCATTCAATGTAATGGTTCCGATTCTTGCAGGCTTTATTGCAATGTCAATAGCTGACCGCCCAGGTCTTCTTGTTGGTCTTGTCGGTGGTTTCCTTGCCACATCAGGTGCTACATTTGCAGCTCCGGGCGGCGATGTTCCTTCAGGCTTCCTCGGTGGTTTGCTCGCTGGTTTTGCAGGCGGTTACCTCCTCCTTGGTCTTGAAAAGCTTTGTGACAAGATGCCTGCTTCACTCGAAGGTATTAAACCAGTATTGATTTATCCGCTTGCCGGTCTTGGTATGGTTGGCGTTATGATGTGTGCTGTAAACCCGATTATGGGTGCAATCAACACAGGTATGACAAACGCACTCAACGCAATGGCAAGCAACGAAGCACTTATGATTCCACTTTGTGCACTTCTCGCAGCTATGATGGCTATTGATATGGGCGGCCCATTCAACAAGGCAGCTTATGTATTCGCAACAGGTGCTCTTTCATCAGGCACACAGGCTTCATATATGATTATGGCAGCCGTAATGGTTGGCGGTATGGTTCCTCCAATCGCAATCGCTCTTTCAAACACATTCTTCAAGAACAGATGGACAGAGGACGAGAGAAAGAACGCAACAGTAAACTACATTATGGGTCTTTCATTCGTAACTGAGGGTGCTATTCCATACGCAGCAGGTCACCCACTTCAGGTTATTCCAAGCTGTATCGTAGGTTCAGCAGTAGCAGGTGCTCTTTCAGCAGTATTTGGCTGTACTCTTATGGCTCCTCACGGCGGTATCTTCGTAGTGGCAACAATCGGCAACCCACTTCTTTACTTCGTTGCTCTTGCAGTAGGCTCGGTAATCGGTATGTTTATGCTTGCACTTCTTAAAAAGCCACTTGACAAAGAAGTAAAAAAAGTTAAATAATTTTCACAAAAAATCTTCCATTCTTTCTTAAAATATGATAAAATAAACTTAATTCGGGCAGGGATTAAACCTCCCTGCCCAACAAAAACTATTATACAAAGGAGTTAATTATTATGGTATCAAAAAAGCTTACATTAAATAACGCATCAGGTTTTCATATGCGTCCCGCATCAGTATTTGCAACAGCTATGGCAAAATTCCAGAGTGATGTTACTATTGATTTTAATTCAAACAAAATCAATGCAAAAAGTCTTTTAAATATTATTGCAGCTTGCATTAAGTGCGGCAGCGAATTTGTAGTAGAATGTAACGGTCCTGACGAAGAAGAGGCTCTTGCAAAAGCAGTTGAGCTTATCGAAAGCGGACTTGGCGAATAAATTGTAAAATCTGAGAGCGTGTCTTGTGGCACGCTTTCTTTCTAAAAATTGAAAGCAGGTGAAGTTATGTTGCACGGAACACCCGCTTCCGAGGGAATCGGACTCGGAAGAGTAATGATTATAGAAGAAACAAAGCTTGAATACAATAATGTAACTGTTACTGACACCGAAGCAGAGGTTGAGCGTTTCAGAAATGCAGTTAAAATATTTTGTGACAATACAGCGGCTCAGGCAGAGGCTTTAAAGGACTCGGCAGGCGAAAAAGAGGCAGAAATTCTTGAGGGTCACATTCAGATGATGAAAGACCCGTATATGTGCGGTGAAATTGAAAAGCTTATTGACAACGGTCAATGTGCAGAGGCGGCACTTGAGTATATGTGTGATATGTTTATCACAATGTTTTCTGCAACAGATGACGAGCTTACACAGCAGAGAGCTGCCGATGTAAAGGACTTAAAAACAAGTATGTTAAGCATTTTGCTTGGTGTAAAAGAGGTTAAGCTTTCGGCTGCTCCAAAGGGAACAGTAGTTGTTGCCAAAGAGCTTACTCCGTCTATGACAGCAGGCATTAACAAGGAAAATATCGTAGGCATTATCACAGAAACCGGAGGTAAAACCTCTCATTCGGCAATCCTTGCAAGAACACTTGAAATTCCGGCTGTACTCAGCGTGAGCGGTGCAGTATCAAAGCTTTCGGCAGGTGCATATGTAATTGTTGACGGCAGCGAGGGCGTTGTAATTGACGAGCCGGACGATGCTGTTATTCAAGAATACAATACAAAGAGAATTAATTTCCTCAAAGAACGCAAAGAACTTGAAAACTTTAGGGGTAAGGCTACAAAAGCTTTAAGCGGTGAGGAATACGAGCTTTTCTGCAATATCGGCAAGCCTGAGGACGCTATAAAGGCGGTTGAAGCAGACGGCGAGGGTGTAGGTCTTTTCAGAACGGAATTTTTATTTATGGACAGAACCGCTTTGCCTACAGAGGACGAGCAGTTTGACGCTTACAAAAAGGCTGCACTCACCTTAAAGGGCAAGCCTGTAATTATCAGAACTCTCGACATTGGCGGTGACAAGGAAATTCCTTATCTCGGACTCAAAAAGGAGGAAAATCCTTTCTTGGGCTTCAGAGCAATCAGATATTGCCTTAAAAACAAAGATTTGTTCAAAACACAGCTTCGTGCAATAGTTCGAGCAAGTGCTTTTGGTGACATCAGAATTATGTTCCCGCTTATCACAGCAGTTGAGGAGCTTAGAGAGGGCAAGGCTCTTGTAGAAGAGGTTAAGTCTGAACTCAGAAAAGAGGGAATAGACTTTAACGAAAATATTCCTGTCGGTATTATGACAGAAACCTCGGCGGCGGTAATGATTGCCGATATTCTTGCTCAGGAATCAGACTTTTTCAGCATCGGTACAAATGACCTCACAGGCTACACAATGGCTTGCGACAGAGGCAATGATGATGTTGCGTATCTGTATTCGCCGTTGCAGCCGAGTGTGCTCAGAGGCATTAAGTATATTATTGATTGTGCGAACAAGAATAATATTCCTGTCGGTATGTGCGGTGAGGCAGCGGCTAACCCAATGATGGTGCCATTGCTTATGTCATTTGGACTCACAGAGTTCAGTGTATCTGCACCGTCAGTTTTAAAGGTAAGAAAAACAATTTCTACCTGGTCAAAGGCAGAGGCAGACAAGGTCGCTGAAAAGGTGCTTGCAATGACCACAGAAAAAGAGATCAGCGATTATCTCAAGACTCTTGTATGATTAATCAGACAACAAGTTTCATAATCAACTCTAAATAATAGTTTGCAAAGGGCAGTATTCAAATCGAATACTGCCCCGAGCCTTTTATGAATATTTTATTATAAGAAGATAGCTTGCAAAATTAATAATTTTCTTGTTCCAGACAACAACTTAGCAACGGTCGGGAGTTAAAAGTATTGAGATTGCCTATGCTTTCTACTCGGAAAAAGAAATTTAGGTCAAGCCTTTAAAAAGGCTCGACCTAAATTTTTTGTTATTTATCCGAAACTTTCTGCTAAACCATAATTTATCAATGCTATCACAATATTAAAAACAGAGCCAGTATTTACACAACAAAACATCCCCAAAGTTTGCAGGCTTTGGGGATGTTTTGTTTAGAATTGTTTATAGAAAGATTTTTAATCCAATGGGTAAATTAATGGGTAATAGTATTATTAGTCATCAAAGTTAGGTGTCTGGATTGCATCATAGCCGGTTTCCCCTGTACGAATTTTAACAGCCTGCTTTAAGTAGTAGGTGAAAATTTTACCGTCACCAGGATTACCCGTAAATGCGGTTTTCTTAATGGCTTCAATGGTTTTTGCTTCCCATTCCTCAGATGAAACCACAATTTCAAACTTGATTTTCGGCAAAACCTGCACATCAACCTTCTGACCTCTGACATATTCGGACATACCACGCTGAATGCCGCAGCCGACTACCTGATAGGCGGTAATTCCGTTTACGCCAATATCCATAAGTGCCTTTTTTACATCGAGGAACATTTCCTCTCGTACAACAGCTTCAATTTTAATAAGCTGACATTCGTTGTTATCCATATTAATCCTCCGTTAGTTATCAAGACCGTTAAATGACGGATATGCTGACTCACCGTGCTGTGTAATGTCAAGACCGAGCATTTCGTCACGAGTGCTTACTCTGATTTTGCCTGTAACAATTCTTGTGATGCCGTAGCATACAAGAGTGCCGACAACTGCGATTACAAGTGTGATGCCAATACCCAAAGCCTGTGCACCGAACTGAGCAAATTCACCGTAAATAAGTCCGTTGCCTGCGTCGGCGTTAATAGCTGTGCTTGAGAATACACCTGTAAGAAGTCCGCCCCAGATACCGCCTGTGCCGTGACAGCTGAATGCGTCAAGTGCGTCATCAAATCCAAATTTCTTTTTGCCGAATGAAATCATAAGGTAGCAAACAGGGCTTGTTGTAAGACCTATAATTACCGCAGCCCAAATTGGTACAAATCCGGCACCCGGAGTAATACCTACAAGACCTGCAACCATACCTGTGCTTGCACCGATAAGTGTAGGCTTTTTGTTTTTGATAACATCGCAGAACATCCAAGATAGGATTGCTGCGGCAGCGGAAACTGCTGTTGTCATAAATGCGTGAGCCGAAAGTCCGTTTGCCTCAAGAGCAGAGCCGGCGTTAAAACCGAACCAACCGAACATGAGGAGAGATGCACCGAGAACAACTGTCGGAATGTTGTGAATTCTGTAGTTAGCGTGTTCGTAATCGTGACGCTTGCCAAGAATAATGCAAAGAACAAGTGCCGATACACCGGAGCTGATGTGAACAACATCGCCGCCGGCAAAGTCGAGAGCACCGATACCGTCAAGACCAAGAAGTCCGCCGTCTGCCCACACCATATGAGCGAGAGGATAATAAACAAGTAAAGACCAGAGAATGATGAACACAAAGAGTGATTTAAACTTCATTCTGCCGGCAACCGCACCTGTGATAAGAGCAGGAGTGATTACGGCAAACATCATCTGAAATCCGCAGAATACCATATTAGGAATAGCTGCATCCTCTGTGTAGCCTTCGGTAAGTGATACGCCCTCAAGTCCTATCCAACTGAGGTCGCCGATAATACCGTTTGAGCTTGGAGCAAAGGAGAGTGAGTATCCAAAGAGTACCCACATTACAATGCCTGTGCCGATGATGAAAATTGAAGTCATCATTGTGTTTACTACATTCTTTTTGCGAACAAGTCCGCCGTAAAACATTGCAAGACCGGGTGTCATAAGGAACACTAGGGCCGAGCAAATCAGCATAAAACTGATATTTCCTGCATCCATTTTTAAAACCTCCACATAAACCGATTGAATAAAAACAAGGTTCACCGTATCTTTGAAATTTGCAGGAAAATAAAATTAAATTGCAAATTTATCAAAAATAAAGTGAACCTCTTTGTTCTGAAATATTCATTTTGAAATTAACAATAAATTAAGAAGTTTTCCGGAAACTTACTTTACAAGTTGAATTATAGCCTTATTTTTGCCGTTTGTCAATAGATTTTTGCAAAAAAATCAGCTGTGATTTAAAAATATTTTATTATAGGTAAATTCAAGCACAAAAATTTTAATTTTAATAATTTTGCAAGAAATTTTATAAAACTTTCATTTTGTGTAAACTTTGACTTGCTTTTGTGTGCTTTGGCACAAAGAAAATTGCAATCAATTCAAAAAAGGTTTATGCAGAAATTGATGACTTTATAGAATAACAACAAACCGCACCTGTGTAAAATCGGGTGCGGCTTGCTTTTGAAAAATGGTGAGATAGTATTTTTTGAAGATTATGCTACTGTGTAAATTCTTACTTCCGGATCAGCGTCCCATAATGGCTTTAAGCCAACAAAAACATCGTTCTGAAAAAGCTCGCTTGAAAGGTAAGCCTGAGCGTTTTCTACTGAATCAAAGCCATGGAGTACCTGTACATCATCTTCACGAACAAGAAGATTTTTTGTAAGTGCACCGTTTATTGTATCAAGGAACGGCTGACGGTAGTCTGAATATACCTTTGCGGCGGCAGGGCGATTTTTCTCGCTGATTTTCATTGTAATTTCAAGATAAGCGTTTACTTTCATAAATAAAAACCTCCAATTTGTTTTGCTCATTGAGCTTGCACTCATTATACGAAATTGACTTTAAAATTGTAAGATATAAGTCAATTTATTAGTCACTAATAAATTTAATAGTAACTTGTATTTGTACAGTAATTTCTGTATACTTATGCTATAATATTATGGAGGTAAATTATGCCGACAGCAACACTTACTTTGATGCTCGGATATATGCTTGTAAGCTCATTTACACCGGGTCCCGGTAATATTCTTGCACTTAACACAATGATGAATTATGGTTGGAAAAAGGGAAAACAGCTTATTTTTGGAATAGGTTTAGGCTACTTTGCAGTGCAATACATCTGCACCGCAGCGGTGTACTTTTTAAGTGTGTATCTTGAAGGAGCAATGAAGTACATAAAATACGCAGGTGCAGTATATCTTGTGTGGCTTGCAATACACATAATGCTAAGTAAAGCGGAAAATCGGACGAGTGAGAAAAAGGCAAATTTTGCTACAGGATTTTTTATGCAGCTTGTAAATGTAAAAATATATTTTTATTGCACAACCCTGCTGTCTGTGTATATAGTACCGTATTTTCAATCATTAATTTATATAGTGCTTATGGGATTATTTGTAATTTTTATAGGCTGCAGTGCCACTATGACATGGGCTTTTCTGGGGCTTAAATTACAGAAATTCTATACTGCACATTTTAAGGTATGCAACATAGTTCTTGGTTTATTTTTGCTTTACTGTGCATACGGAATTATCGGGAGTTGAATAAAATGTATCAGCATAAATTAGAAAAGGATATACGCTGTCCGCTTGAATACGGATTGCAGGTTTTCGGCGGAAAATGGAAGTCAAGAATAATCTGTGTGCTTGCCGAAAGCGGTACGCTTCGCTATAGTATGCTCAGAAAATCAATGGGAAACATAACCGACGCTGTGCTTGCCTCAACGCTTAAAGAACTGATGGCAGACGGCATTGTGGAGAGAAAATCTTATGATGAAATTCCGCCAAGAGTGGAATATTGCCTTACTGAAAAAGGAAAATCCGTAGTGCCGATTTTGCAGAATATATGTAAATGGGCAGGTGCTTATCATCGTGATGACAGCGAAAACGCACTAATTCAATGCAAAAAATGTGATTATAATAAGGAGTAATATGGAAGTTAAATATACAGAAGAAAAGATTTTTACAAAAGAACAGGTGGAGGAGCTTTTCCTCTCTGTAAACTGGGTGTCGGGTGAATACCCTATTTTGATGATGTAGCAGACGGAAACGTTGGAACTATTAGCACTGGTTGAACATTTTGATGCCTGAAATAAGTGTCAAAAGCGGAAAATCAAACCGTGCTCCGAATATAAAAATATATCAAAAAACGGCTTAAACGCAGTGTTTAAGCCGTTTTTGAGTGGCAGGGGCAGAAGGACTTGAAGCGGAATGGGGATTTAATCAAATGTTATCTAATCACTTGTGACGTTATATAGTTTTATATCCTGTTTTCTGTTTGGAAATCAGATACCCCTGCATAATAGTATAGATGATAATGTAAAATCATTTTGGTATAATTTTGGTAGAAAAATGGTAGAAGAATTGCCCGCTGAATTATTCTGAAACCAGAGTTTTAATTATGAGAGCTAAATATCATATTTACCTTACAGCAGAGGAACGCAGAGTTGTTATCAATAGTCTGATTGATTTGAGAAACGATCTCATTTCACGAGGTAAGTACACCGACATCATAGATGAACTCATAATCAAGTTCACTAAAGCTAAAGTCAAGAAAATCAAGATTATTCTCGCTTTTACAGGCAGTTCAATAAACACTCTCGTATATATTTACAGCTACAATTACAGCTACTATCAGGTGCTGAATATGTATTCAATCGGTATTGAGATAATACAGGGAATTTCGGCAACTCTGGGAGTAATTCTCACCGTTCCGTTTGTAGCATTCATATCATCAATGTTTTTGTCACGCAGACGCAAACGCCTTGATAACATAAATTAAACATTAATTTACATAAATAAGATGAAAAGTGAGGATGCGATTTTACAATTGTGTTTTATAAAGGTATTAATAAATTAAGAAAGGATAATTTTATGAAGAAAGCACACAGTAAAATCAGTTCAAGAATTATTGCATCTGTAATGGCTCTTACCATTTCTTTATCAGGTGCGGCAACAACTGCAGTTTATGCGGCTGATACCGAAAGCGTCAGCGGCACTCCTCTTATTTTTACGGAGATTGTACCCGACACCGACAATGTAAGCGGAGCTGACGCATACGAATACCTTGAAATTTTCAATTCAAGTAATTCGGACATTAAGTTAAGTGATTATGAAATTCACTATTCCTACACCAACAGCGATACGCTCTGGACTCCCGACCAGAGCGACCTGACAGTTAGTGCAGGCGGTAGTATTGTTTTGTGGGTGCTCAACGGCTCCAACAATGAGCTTACACAATCAGATTTTAACTCGTACTACGGAACAGACCTTGTTATGGGTGAAAACCTCGGTACAATCCAGTGCGGAGGACTTCACAACTCAAAGGCAAGAAGTCTTGAAATCCGCACACCGCTCGGTGAAGTGCTCTCCCACATAGAGTACAATGACGGCGATGTAAAAAAGGTAAAGCTGAAGAAGGGAATTACTTTTGCTTACGAAAACGGCAACGTCAATGAAACCCGACTCGGCTATGAAACAGACGCAAACCCCTCGGTTGTTGAGGATAATCAAAAACCTTCCGAAACGTTTGCCTTTACAAATCCTTCGGATTTATCGGCTGAACTCAATTGTACAGATAAGGTGCTTTTCGGGGAAAGCTTTAAACCTTCACTGACTGTTTCAGGCAGTAACAGAGCACTGAAAGCAGAGCTTGTTATCGCTTCGGAAAACGGTGAAAAGTCATATCCCTTTACAAAAACGGAAAGCGGAATCAATGCTGAAATTTCATACAGCGAGCTTGCAAATCTCAAATCCTTTTCATGCTATGCAAGTGTATATGACGGAGTTACAACCTTTACTACTGACAAAAAGGACGTAACGGTGTTTGCAGAGGGCGAGCTTGAAAATAACATTTCACCGCTTGTTGTTACCGAAATTCTTCCCGACAGCAGTAATATTAACGGCTCGGATGCCTATGAGTTTATTGAAATCTATAATAACAGTGATGAAGATATAGATTTCAGCGACTACAAAATCTATTACAACTATCCCGACAGCGCAACCGACGCACTCTGGGAAAGCACTCCGTCAAAGGTTGTCATTCCCGCAGGCAAGGCGCTTGTATTCTGGATTAAAAACGGTAATAATAACAGCCTTACAATTGATGACTTCAACGCTAAATTCAATACAAACCTTGTGATGAATGAAAGCCTTGTTGAAATATACAGCGGAGGTATGGCTAACAGCGACGCAAGAGGCGTTAAGATTACCTCAAATGTAAAGGATGAGCTGAACTATGTTCTTTACAACAAAGGCGGTGCTGACGATACAACAGCAGACAAGTCAATTAAATATATGCTTGATGTTTACACAGGCGAGATGAATATGGTTTCAAATGCTTCTGACCCCACACCCGGAACGGTTACAGAAGATGAAAAGCCTGAAATGGCTGCAAAAACAGTAAAACCCGAAAATCCGCCCGTGCTTACCGACAACACTCCTGACTCCTTTGACGGTGGAAGCAATTTAAGATTTTCACTTACCGCACAACCCGACAATGTTCCCGTAAAAACTGTTGAGCTTTATATAAAAGACAACACAATGCAGGATTTTGAAAGATATAATCTCCTGCGTGAAAACGGCGACGAGTTCGGCAAAGATGTTCTCTCCGTTGACCTTACAGGCAAGAAAAGCTATACCTATTACTTTACGGTGAGCGACGGTGTGAACAAGGTTTCAACAGAAGAAAAGACAATCTTTTCAACAAATCTGTCAGAAGAAAATCTCACACTTAACCTTGCTGAAAATCAGCAGATTTCAAGAGATACACTTGTTATAGGTTCGTCGGAAAACGGAAGTGAAATTAAGCTTTCGATTGACGGAAACGACGTAACCGAAAAGACAAAGCCCTCGCTCAGCAAGGACGCAATGTTCGTTTTTGAAACTTCACAGACGGATACCTTCTTTAAGAACGCTGTAGCAATCGGCAACGATGTAATCGGAATTTTTGACGACGGCACATATGACAGCTGGCAGACAATAGCTTATCCGATTTCAACAAGCTACTTTACCAAGGGCGAGCCTCTCACAATTTCAATTCACGCAGGCAACAAGGCAAATCCTCTTGAGCATAATGAGGAAAACAACGACGACTTTGTTGTAAAGAATATCAGACTTATTCTGCCCAACGGTCTTACTTTGAGAACAGAAAAATACAGCAGTCCCGATACGGAAATTAAAATGGGAGACAGCACAGGCAAAATTGAAATTCTCGACGCAGAATTTACTGCTCCTGATTCAGCATATACGGGCGTTTCGTATAGCTGGAACACAGCCGAAACAAACAACGGTCAGCATACGGTTTCTTTATCGGACGGTTCTGAAACAAAAACGGTAAACGTAAATGTTGACAACACAAGACCTGAAATTACAACAAATATTGAGCCGAAGCAGTACAAGGGAAATAACGAGATTACAGCCTCGGCAGTTGATAACGGCTCGGGAATAAGTGAATTTACGGCAACGCTCGACGGAGAAAAGATTAATCTTCCCTACAGCTTTTCGTCAAAATCACTTGCAAGCGGAGAACATACGCTTGTACTGACAGCAACCGATATTGTAGGCAACAAAGCCGAAAAAACCGTTGTGTTCACAACACCGAAGGAAAACCCCGAAAAGGCGGTAAATCTTTCTGACAACGGTGCAAAAAATCCCACGCTGACAGCAACAGTCAATGACCCGACAAACGACGTTATGATGGTTGTATTCAAAAAGGGCGACACCTTCTCGACTGCAAACGGTGAAATCAGCGTTAAGTCAGGCGTTTCAGACACAACCGGTAAAGAACCCGAAAGCTATAACAGCGAAACAACAGTATCAACACTGAACGGCTATCCTACTCTTACTTATGAGCTTGAAACAAACGGAGTGTCAAAAACAGACGACATTATCGGAGTAAGCTGGAACGGAACATCAGACGAGAATGCAAAAATCAGCCTTTATGTGCAAAATGCTGACGGCAAATGGGATAAAATAACATTTGTAAAGGCAGATGAAAACGGAAACGTAACAATCAGCAGTGAATTTGAGGGAGAAAAATATCTTAACAACGGCAAACTCAGACTGATGGTGCAGAACGGAGAGGGATACACTCCGACCTCATATGAAGCAGGAACACCGGCAAATCCGACTGACAACAAGGAAATCACAACGGAAAATGCAGAGGACCTCGACAGAAACCTCTACGACTTTACCTTTGCAGTCGAGTCCGACACACAGTACTATAACGAAAACCTCACAGATATTTACAGACATCAGGTTAATATTCACGACTGGCTTATTGCAAACAGACCGAGAATGAATATTCAGTATCTTTTCCATAACGGCGATATAATCGACGACTTTGACCAGACGTACGAATGGGAAAATGCTGATGCGGCATATAAAAAGCTTGATGACGCAAACTTCCCGTACGGAGTTCTTGCAGGTAATCACGACGTAAGCCATAAGGACGAGGACTATTCAAACTACTGCACATATTTCGGCGAGAGCAGGTATTCCTCAAATCCTTGGTACGGCGGAAGCTACAAGGATAACAAAGGTCACTACGACTTAATCAGCGCAGGCGGAATTGATTTCATAATGGTATATATGGGCTGGGGAATTTATGACGAAGAAATCGAGTGGATGAACGATGTTCTTGCACAGTACCCCGAGCGTAAAGCAATTCTAAACTTCCACGAATATCTCCTCACAACTAAAGGCTTCGGCGAACAGCCGCAGAGAATATACGATGAGGTTGTTGCAAAGAATCCGAATGTATGTATGGTGCTTTCGGGACACTACCACAGTGCCGCAACAAGAGTGGATCAGTTTGATGATAACGGCGACGGAGTGAATGACCGCAGTGTGTATCAGATGTTGTTTGACTATCAGGCACTTGATGAAGGCGGCAGAGGATATATGCGACTTATGCACTTCTCGCTTGAAAATCAGAAAATAACCGTAAAAACCTATTCGCCCTCCGAGAACAGCTATCATTCGGGAGCAATGGACGACTCACTTGAAAGCTTTGAAATCCCGTTTGCAGAGCTTGGAATTGAGTCAAAGCAGAAAACGCTCTCATCAGACAGCCTGTCGGTAAATCTCTACCACAGCGATGTAATTGCCGAAATCAACGGAGTTGAAAGCGGTTCAACCGTAAACGCTGTTTGGAACCGTACAGACGGAGAAACCGGCGGCTGGTACGTTGAAGCAAGAGATGACTTCGGAGGAATTTCAAGAAGCGAAATTGCTTATCTGAGTCATCCTGCAATCAAAGGTGACGTAAACGGTGACGGTGTAGTAAATGTAGCTGATGCAACCGAAATACAGATATATCTTGCCGAATTGGTTGAATTAAGTGAAAAACAGAAAATTTCGGCAGATGTAAACGGCGACGGAGTAATTTCAATTTTTGACGCAACTGAAATTCAGAAGATTGCGGCAGAAGTTTAATGCTAAAATATAATAATCGCTGAATTAATTAAAAGCAGGAGATTGCAAACGTGCAGTCTTCTGCTTTTTTGATGTTGCCTTATCGACTGTATCTGACAAAAAACAAACTTAGTTTACAGCTAAAAATCTTAAAAATGGCACAAATTACCAGTATCGCTACAGAGTAGATGACGGCGAGTGGAGTGAGCCTGAGGACTATAGAAATGTTGACGCAACAGACGGCTTTAAGTTTATTGCGGTAGGCGACCCACAGATAGGTATCGGTGTAGGCGGCTCAGAGGCTGACACACAGCGTTGGGTAAATACCCTTAACCTTGCTACAGCAAAAGCAGGGGATGCAGCGTTTATCTACAGTATGGGCGACCAGATTGACGGAAATCTTGAGTTTGACCAGTATGCAGGCTTTATGTATCCACAGACTCTCCGTAACTATTCAATCGCTACAACAGCAGGTAACCACGATTGTGATGTTCCTAATATGCAGTGGCACTTTAACAATCCTAATGTTACCGATTACGGTGTAACAAGTGCAACAGGCGACTACTACTTCTCATATGGCGACACACTCTTTATCAATCTTAACTCAAACGCAGTTTTGAAGTCATCAAAGAGCAGTGCGGTTATTGCAAAAGAGCACCGCAAGTGCATTGAAGAGGCTATTGCCACTACAATGCCAACAACTTAAGAAAAGTTGTGGCATTTACCCCGTATAAAATCAAATGGCATATTTAGGACAAGATACTTTTCGCTGATGAGAAAAAATTGGTCGATTAAAAGACCTGTCTGGTTTAACAGGAACAGGCTGTTT
>NZ_JBGVJL010000189.1:0-2529 GCF_045129435.1 Ruminococcus sp.
TTCCATGGTTATTATCGTTTAGGAGAAAAGGTGGGCAATGCTTTTTCTGACGGTCAGAAACTTAAATAATCGGCATAAAGGAGAATTTCAATGAATAATTTTGTATTTGAAAATTCTACAAAAGTATATTTTGGTGAGGGCTGTGTAAGAGAATACCTCTCTTGCCTGCTCTCCGATTACGGTAAAAATATTATGCTTTGCTACGGTGGTGGCTCTATAAAGAAAAACGGTATTTATGATGAAATTATGACTGTATCGAGCAAAGCCGACAAAGTAGTTATTGAATTTGCTGGTATCCCCTCTAACCCGACCTACGCAAAGGTACTTGAGGGAATTAAGCTTGCAAAGGAAAGCAAGGCAGATTTAATTCTTGCCGTTGGCGGCGGCAGTGTAATGGATTGCTGCAAGGCAATTTCGCTTGGGGCAAAATATGACGGTGACATTTGGAATGACTTCTGGGCAAGACCCGGTGTAATCGACTTTGAGCCGTTGCCGCTCGGATTTGTTGTTACGGTTTCAGGCACAGGCAGTGAATGTAACGGCGGTGCTGTTATTACCAATGAAGAATTAAAAATTAAAACAGGCAGAGATTACGCAAAGCTTAACGCTGATTTTGCTATGCTCGACCCTACCTACACCTACAGCGTACCAAAATTTCAGATGGTATCGGGTGCATTTGATACACTTTCCCACATTATGGAAATCTATTTCAGCGAGCCTGATGAAAGCAATGTGTCGGACGATATATCAGAGGCACTTATGAAAAATGTAATTAAAAATCTGCGTGCAGCCATTGAAAATCCAAAAGCTTACAACGCAAGGAGCAACCTTATGTGGGATGCAACAATGGCAGAAAACCGCATTATAAAACTTGGTAAAAAGACTGACTTTGAGTGTCACCAGATAGAGCACCAGCTTGGTGCATTCACAAATTGCAACCATGGAGCCGGACTTGCCGTATTACACCCGATATATTACAGTCATATTTGTAAGGCAGGCGAAAAGAAATTTGCTCAGTTTGCAACCAATGTATGGGGAATTTCAAAGGACGGCAAAACAAATGAAGAACTCGCAAAATCAGGCGTACAGGCTCTTGCAGACTTCATTAAAGAAATAGGAATGCCGACAACTCTCAAAGAACTTGGCATTAACGAAAATATAAATCTCAAAGAAATAGCTGACTCTTGCGGTATTGTTGGCGGCAGCTACAAAAAAATGACGCACGAAGAAATTCTTGAAATATTTGAGGAGTGTAAGGGTTAATTTTGTTATATTAAATAATTGATAAATTTTTAAAACCTCTTGACTTAAAGTTAGCTTTAAGTGTTATAATCACTACAACAAATAATGTAAAGGAGATTTTAAGTATGAAAAAATTAGCATCAGCAATTTTATCACTTGTATTTGTATTTTCTTTTGCCGCTTGCAGCAACAGCAATTCAAATAGCTCAAGCACTAATACAACTACTCAGTCGCAACAGAGTAATTCAAGTGAATCTTCAAAAACAACAGAAGAAACCTCTGTGAACAATGAAAGCAGCACTGCCGGCAGCAAAACGCTTGTAGTTTATTACTCGGCAACAGGCAGTACAAAAGCGGTTGCCGAAACAATAGCACAGACTGCTAACGCGGATACTTTTGAAATTACACCTGTTGAGCCTTACACAAGTGCTGACCTCGACTGGACAGACAATAACAGCCGAGTTAGTGTTGAGCATAATGACGAAAGCAAGCGAAATGTTGAGCTTACAAATACAACTCCTGACAACTGGGAACAGTACGACACAGTATTTGTCGGCTACCCTATCTGGTGGGGTATTGCGGCATGGCCTGTTGACGGATTCATTACAGGAAATGACTTTACAGGCAAAACAGTCATTCCGTTTTGCACATCTGCTTCCTCAGGTATAGGACAAAGCGGTGAACTGTTAGCTCAGATGGCAGGAACAGGCAACTGGCAGGACGGCAAAAGATTTTCTTCAGGTGCTTCATCAGACGATGTAGCAAACTGGGTAAACGGTCTTGATTTACAGTAAATTTTTGAAAGTTGCTGTTGTGTTTTCGATTGTCAGCATTTCAACTTTATTTTTAGGATGTAATAATATTTCAAACGAAAATAAAACAACTTCACCTGAATCAAAATATGAAACAACTGTTCAATCGGAAACACAAAGCACCATTTCAACAGACAATGATTATAATATTGTCAACGGCACAGAAATATATCGAAATTTTACACTTGATAATATTCTTAAAACCGATAACACATCTGATATTCATTTTAATCTGTATGTTCCTGAAAGCTATAATGCAACTACTCCGTATGCTCTTTATATAACCTTGCCAGGATATGAAGGCTTGTATTTTCAGGGTGTAGGAGTAAATTTACAAAGAGAAAATTTTGCATTTGAAGCTCAGAAATACAATGATAAAATGATTATAGTTGCTCCTCAGTTAAATGGCTGGGATGAAACTTCGGCAGATGAAACAATCATACTTACAGAGTATCTGCTATCAGCATACAACATA
>NZ_JBGVJL010000190.1:0-2131 GCF_045129435.1 Ruminococcus sp.
CACATTTGAATGGAAAAAATTTTAAGGCGGAAACTCTTTGACAGAGCTCCGCCTTTTGAAATTCTCTCTTAGGTAAAATTTATTTATCCCAAAACAACATAAGAGAGGAATCACAAATGAATACTATCAATAAACTCACAACTTTTGCAAATACATTTCAGAAAGTTTTAGTAGGATTGGACCTTGCGTCAAAAGAAATTCAGTTAAGCTACGTTGATTTTGAAGGAATTGAACATGATTACAGCCTCAAGCCATCTAAATTATTGACGTTCATCAATGAACAGTCTAATCAGCGATATGTTTTTGCAATGGAGGCCTGTGGTGGTTCAAATTTTTGGGCAACACGCATAAAAGCACTTGGCTATGAAGTATATATTTTCCCTGCAAAATCCTGTCGAAACTACAATAGCAGTAAAAATAAGGATGACAGAGGTGATGCCAGAGGTGTCAGAAATGCACTGCTGATTTATAAAACTTATCCGGAATCAGCAACCTTTAAACCATGCTTAATCCGTGATGAAATAAACCGTCAGGAAATGTATATGGTTAAAAGCTATTCAGACCTACAAAGCAAAATTACTGCAACCAACAGAAATCTGGTTGCTTTCCTTAAAGAACAGGATGCTCTTAAAGGCTATAGTTATGCGATGACACCTTTTCAGACGATTCATCATATTAAGGACTTTATCAGTGAATATGAATATTGTAAAAATAAGGTTGAAGGTCTGTGCGAACATTTGGAATTTCAATGTGGAGAGCTTGAAAGGTATGCTATTAACCTTGCTTTAATTGAGAATAAATTTTTTGAACATTATGCTAAAACACATCCAAGTTGCGAAAAATATCTGTCCGTACTTGGTGTAGGAATTCCCCTAGCCGTGTCAGTAAGTGTTACAACTCAGGATGACTTTACAAGATACAGGAATGCAAACAGTTTTATTTCCTATATGCAGCTGGTTCCGATTCATCATGGTACTGGAGGCAAGAATAAGGTTGGTAAACACTCATCAGATGGAAATAAGACGTTAAAGACTCTTTTCTATGAAGGTGGTAACTCTCTCGTTGTCGCCCACAATAAACTTGTGGCAGCAAAGAAACTTGATGACAAGAAATTAGATTTAAAGGACAAGCGAATCAAGATAGCCTTTGCAAAAGATATTGCCAGAAATATCTTTAAGGTAGCAAATGATGAGTCGCTTAAAACTCAACAAACTACTGAACAGAAAAATGCCCCTGCTCAATGTAATTCCTCGTCAGAGTTTGCTCTTGCAATATCAGATAAAAAAATCGCACTTAATAAACTCAGTAAGTTCAGGTCGAAGCTAAAGAAACTAGAAAACAGTATTCGCTCAACTCTTGTTGATCCTGTTATTTATGAGATTTTGAAAGATACTGTAACAGTACAGATAGAGTCTCTTTTGGACAGTATAAAACTCAAGGTAAACGAATGCACTCCATGGCAGAAACAGCTTATTACGGAAATAAAAAGCTGCTACTGGAATACTGATTGCAGTTTAATTGATGATGCATCGTTGGATTAAATTAAAGAATTTTATAGTACTGAATATTTAAAACATTTTTGATCATCACCGACAAGATCGCTCCAAGGAGAAAAGCCGTTACTTAGTTAAACGCAGACAATCAGAGCCTGATTTGTTTTTGAACACACTTCTCTGGTTTTAAATTGAATTCGTAAGTATGGCTAAATAAAGCTGAAATGCACAAGCTAGTGGCAGTAAAAAGGGTATTTACCCTGATATTGCAGAAACACATTATATAGAAGTCGCAAAAAAGGATCGGCAGTGAAAATCAGAATCAAAACCAAAGGAAAGAATAATATCGGAAAACAGTAGTCAGAGTCCTAAATGAGTTAGATCCTGTATATGTCTGCCGTTGCAGATAGTTTTATTGTTGTCTCTAAAAATCAAAACAATGATAAAGTACAAGACACTAAAAATGAGCATTAAACCTAGATTTAATGCCGTATGAGCACAGATAAAAGTAAACAAAAGTTTGAAACCTGTAAAAAATTATGCGAATACTAAAAAAAAATCTTGACCTACTCACTTTCTCTATTTAGTTGTTAATACTTAATCGCTGATGAGACGTCCACGGGTAAGTACGCTAACTT
>NZ_JBGVJL010000191.1:0-2761 GCF_045129435.1 Ruminococcus sp.
TATTGCTTCAATCTCAGCACCGTCCTTTGCATATACAAGAACCTCAGGCACATCGGTATAGCTTGTGTTTTTGTCTGAAAGAAGTTTTTCTGTGATTGCGTCTGTATCAATGGCAAAGCCTGCCGCTCCCATTGGTGCGTCAAATTCCGAAAGAAGATCATCGTATCTGCCGCCTGAAAGAACTGCGTCACCGATGCCTGAAATGTATCCGCAGAAAACAAAGCCGGTGTAATAATCGTTTCTCTGCACAAGTCCAAGGTCAACAATAAGCTTGTCACCAAGTCCGAGAGTTTTAAGTGAATCGTAAAGTGTATGTAAGTAATTGAGAGCGTCAACTGCCTTTGTGCCGCTGCAAAGCTCTGTTGCCTTATCAAACACTTCGTCACCGCCAAAGAGCGACGGAAGACTTCTGATAGCTGTTACAGCCTTGCAAGGCTCAAGCTTATCGAGCAGGTTGTTAAGTGCCGAGTAATTCTTACCCTCAATGGTAACTCGGATTTTTTCCTTAAAATCTTCGTCAATATCAATTTCGCTGATGAGAGCATTAAATACCTGAGCATGTCCGAGTTCAATTCTGAAATCATCGGCAACGCTCATAATGCTTCTTATTGCAGTGGAAAGCACCTCAAGGTCTGCCCTCTTACCCTTTACGCCGAGTAGCTCAACGCCCATCTGCATAAATTCATTTCTTCTGCCCATAAGTGTCGGGTTGTTTCTGTAAACAGCCTGCTTGTAGTAAAGTCTTACAGGCATAATTGAATTTTTCAGTCTTGATGACACCATTCGTGCAATCGGGAGAGTTGAGTCGGGACGCATAACAAGAAGTCTGCCCTTGTTGTCAACTGATTTAAACATTGACTGCTGGTCAATTCCGCTGCATTCCATTGAAAATATATCGTAAAATTCAATGCCAGGTGTGATTACCTTTTTGAAACCGCCCTTAGTAAATACCTTTTCTATTTTGCCGCATACATCGTCCATTGCGGAACACTCGGCAAAAAGAAAATCTTTCATTCCCTCGGGGGTTATTTTTAAATACTTTTTCATAAAAACCTCTTTATAAACGCTTTAGCGTGCTAATATGCTAATATAATAACATATAAAATTATACTTGTCAATTTTTTAACAAAAATTTTTCAAATTACAGAGCAGTAATTTTCTTACTGCTCTGCATAATTTAAAATTAAATTTATTCTTTGCTGTCGTCAGAATGGTTATCTTCCTTATGCTCACCGTTTGAGTGCTTTTCAGGTCTGATAAACTTTAATATCTTTTCTTTCTGAGCAGATTCCTTTTCTTCTCTAAGCTTTTTCTGCTCAGCGGCAATATTTACATAGTTAAGCACCTCAAAATCAAGTGCTTCCTGTCCAAGCTTGCCTTTTTTATCAATAGCGTTTTTAACTCGCTTGCCTACAAGAGTATAGATAACGGCATAGATTGGTGTACCCAAAATGAAACCTACCATACCAAACAAACTGCCGCCAACGATAACGCTGAAGAGTACCCAGAAGCTTGAAAGACCAACCTGACTGCCGATAATCTTCGGCTTGAAAAGGTTGCCGTCAAGCTGTTGAATAACAAATACAATGGCAATGAATATAATCATATCCCATGGATTTTCAAGGAAGAGAATAACGGCACTCGGAATTGCACCGATAAAAGGACCAAAGAATGGGATAATGTTTGTTACACCGATAAGCACAGCAATCAAGGCGGCGTATGGAAGCTGGAAGATTGACATTGTGATGAATGTGAGAACTCCGATAAACGCAGCGTCAATAATATCACCAACCAAAAATCTACCGCATTTAGTATCGGTAATATCAATGATTTCGTAAACCTTTGGCAAAAACTTAATCGGAATAAAGGCAACTGCAAGTCGTTTAACCTGTCTGCACAGCATTTCCTTTGCTGAAAGGAAATAAACTGAAATTACAATACCCATTACAAAGTTGTAGATGCCGGCAGTTGTATTTGTAATCATAGGAACAAGAGTGTCAAACAAAACATTCTTAGAGAAGTTTGCTATTGTAATGCCGTTGAGATTCTTCATAATTTCATTGCCGAGCTGAGCAAATGAAGCGTCAATGTCTATGCTTACATTATAGGTTTTGTTAATCCAATCTGCCATGCTTGAGAGCCAGTCATAAACTGAATTGAAATAAGTAGGCACTTTGTCGGCAAGACTTGAAATGTTGTCGCCAATCTGCGGAACAAGAATTGCAATTAAAAATCCAAGCACAGCAATTACCGCAGTATAGGTACATATAATTGAAAGCGGTTTTCGCATATTCGCAAAGAATTTCTTTTTATCTTTCAAAAATCCGAATACCTTTGAATAAAAGAATTTATACGGAAAATTGAGAATATACGCAAACAAAAATCCGATTACAAATGGTGTAAGTATTGAAGCAAACATACATACTGCATTCCACACCACGCTGAAGTTATCCTTTACAAATAAAAGAAATATTGTAAAAAGGATACATATCAATACATTTTTTAGTGAAAAAAGTTTTTTCATTTATTTACCACCCCTTAAAACAATGACATCTGTGAGCTTTCAGGCAATCCCTCAAGTGCACCGATATTTTTGAGCGACTCAATAATAGATTTAGAAACCTTAGTCTTTATTTGCATTTCCTCGATAGAAAGGTATGTATTTACCTTTCCCGATTCTGCAAGAGATATTGCCGCACTTTCGCCAAGACCGGGAATTGTTGAGAACGGAAGTCTTATTTTGCCGTCCTCGACCTTGAAC
>NZ_JBGVJL010000192.1:0-7122 GCF_045129435.1 Ruminococcus sp.
TGAGCGTGCCGGTATGATTAAGGGCAAGAACGGTTCTGTTACTCAGATTCCTATTCTTACAATGCCTAATGATGATATTACCCACCCAATTCCTGACCTTACAGGATACATTACAGAGGGTCAGATTGTACTTGACCGTTCATTACAGGGTCAAGGCCTTTACCCACCTGTAAGCGTACTTCCTTCACTTTCCCGTCTTATGAAGGACGGTATCGGTGAAGGCTATACAAGAGGCGATCATCAGGCTCTTGCAAACCAGCTCTTTGCTTCATATGCAAAGGTAATTGACGCTCGTTCACTTGCATCTGTTATCGGTGAGGAAGAGCTTTCCCCTATCGACAAAAAGTACATTGAATTTGGCAGACTGTTTGAATCAAAGTTTGTTAATCAGGGCTTCAACGAAAATAGAAGTATCGAGCAGAGCCTTGACCTTGGTTGGGAGTTACTCTCTACACTTCCAAGATCAGAGCTTGATCGTGTTGACGATCAGATTCTTGACAAATATTATGTTGAGAAATAACCGTCAGAAAGGAGTGCTGAGCATTTATGGCTGTACAGGCTGTACCTACAAAAGGTAATCTGATGAACACCAAAAAGTCGCTTGCTCTTGCCAAAAACGGCTATGAACTGCTTGACCGTAAGCGTAATATTCTCATCAGAGAAATGATGACGCTTATCGACCATGCCAATGCAATTCAGGAGAAGATCGACAACGCATATGAAGAAGCTTACATAGCACTTCAGACTGCCAATGTTACAAACGGCTTTTGCGATGACCTTTCAAACACGATTCCTGAGGAAGACTCATTAAAGCTTGATTCAAGAAGCGTAATGGGTGTTGAAATTCCTATTCTCACTATTGACGAGAAACAACCTCAGACCTACCTGCACTACGGACTGCGACTCACGAACTCAGGTATTGATAAAACCTATGAAAAATTTACAGAGGTTAAATATCTTACCGCCGAGCTTGCCGAGATTGAAAACAGTGTTTACCGTCTTGCAGTTTCAATCAAGAAAACACAAAAGAGAGCAAACGCTCTTAAAAACATTATGATTCCTAAATTTGAGGAAACCGTAAAGTTTATTTCTGATGCTCTTGATGAAAAGGAAAGAGAAGAATTCAGCCGTCTTAAAGTTATTAAGAGGACAAAGCTTAAAAAAGCACAGGCTGAAAAAGAAAAACAAGCACAAGCAGCTAATGCTTAAAAAAATCCCACTCCGAGAAATCAGAGTGGGATTTTAATATTTAAGGAAAAATTATTTTCAGTAGTTGGAATAAATTATAGTTTTGATAAAAGTTTTAGGATAAATAATAAAAAATTTAGGTCGAGCCTTTTTAAAGGCTCGTGGGTTTGGGCAACGCCCAAGAAAAGCTGTTTTCGTTGCAAATTTTCCGACACAAACAGCAACGCTGTTTGTGGCTAAAGCAAAGTTTGACAAAACAGGCGACAGCCATTAAAAAGAAATAATTCATTTATAAGAATAATGGCTTTTTATGATGCTATCGCATTATAAAGCTTTCGCTATTGTGTTCAAGCCACCAAACAGCCTGCTGTTTGGTTATCAAAATTTTGCATAAACTTATAGTATTTGTGGGCTATGCCCACACCCACAACCTTTAAAAAGGTTGACCAAATTTTTATGTTAGAGTAAAAAGTTTGTGCTAATTCAAAGAAAATTTTCGACCGTTGCTAAACCATAATTTACCCCAACTATTGAAAAAGAACCAACATAAAAAGGGTGCTCTCCGTATGGAAAGCACCCTTTTTATGCTTGTATTAAATTAACAGCAAAATTAAGCCTTAGGACCAGCCTCTACGAGAGCCTTACCGGCCTCGTTGCCTTCGTACTTAGCAAAGTTCTTAACAAAACGAGCTGCAAGATCCTGAGCCTTTGTTTCCCAGTCAGCAACATTTGCATATGTGTCGCGTGGGTCGAGAATAGCAGGATCAACGCCAGGAAGCTCTGTTGGAACTTCAAAGTTGAAGTGAGGAATTGTCTTTGTAGGAGCCTTTGTGATAGAACCATCAAGAATAGCGTCAATGATACCTCTTGTATCCTTAATTGAGATACGCTTGCCTGTGCCGTTCCAACCTGTGTTTACGAGGTAAGCCTTAGCACCGCTCTGCTCCATCTTCTTAACGAGCTCTTCAGCATACTTTGTTGGGTGAAGCTCAAGGAAAGCCTGACCGAAGCAAGCTGAGAATGTTGGAGTAGGCTCTGTAATGCCACGCTCTGTACCTGCAAGCTTAGCTGTAAAGCCTGAGAGGAAGTAGTACTTTGTCTGCTCAGGTGTAAGAATTGAAACCGGTGGAAGTACACCGAAAGCGTCAGCTGAAAGGAAGATAACATTCTTAGCAGCAGGAGCTGAAGATACAGGACGAACAATGTTGTCGATGTGGTTGATTGGGTAAGATACACGAGTGTTCTCTGTAACTGACTTGTCATTGAAGTCAATCTTACCGTCCTTATCTACAGTTACATTCTCAAGAAGAGCATCTCTTCTGATTGCATTGTAGATATCAGGCTCTGATTCCTTGTCAAGGTTAATAACCTTAGCATAGCAACCGCCCTCAAAGTTAAATACACCGTTGTCATCCCAGCCGTGCTCGTCATCACCGATGAGGAGTCTCTTAGGATCTGTTGAAAGTGTAGTTTTACCTGTACCGGAAAGACCAAAGAAGATAGCTGTGTTCTCGCCGTTCATATCTGTGTTAGCTGAGCAGTGCATTGAAGCAATACCCTTAAGTGGGAGGTAGTAGTTCCTCATTGAGAACATACCCTTCTTCATCTCGCCACCGTACCATGTGTTTACGATAACCTGTTCACGGCTTGTAATGTTGAACATTACAGCTGTTTCTGAGTTAAGACCGAGCTCCTTGTAGTTCTCAACCTTAGCCTTAGAAGCGTTGTAAACAACGAAATCAGGCTCAAAGTTCTCAAGCTCTTCAGCAGATGGCTTGATGAACATATTTGTTACAAAGTGAGCCTGCCAAGCAACCTCAACGATGAAACGAACTGCCATTCTTGTGTCGTGGTTAGCACCGCAGAATGCGTCAACAACATAAAGCTTCTTGTTTGAAAGCTCTTTCTTAGCAAGCTCTTTTACAGCTTCCCAAGCTTCCTGTGTTGCAGGGTGGTTGTCGTTCTTGTATTCATCAGAAGTCCACCAAACTGTGTCCTTTGAATTCTCGTCCATAACGATGAACTTATCTTTAGGTGAACGGCCTGTGTAAATACCGGTCATAACATTAACTGCACCAAGCTCAGTCTCCTGTCCAACTTCAAAGCCCTCCAAATCAGCCTTAGTTTCCTCTTTGAAAAGCTCTTCGTAAGAAGGATTGTGGATGATTTCAGTAGTACCGGTAATACCATACTTAGTTAAATCAATCTTTGCCATTTCAGTATCAACCTTTCTGTTTCTTAAATTACATAGTATCAAATTTGTACTGCGTTGCAATTACCAGGCAAGCATATACAGCAACCTATGTTCTTTAGTATTTTAGCATAAATTTATACCCTCGTCAAGCAAATTGCCAATTAATTTAGTGGGTTTTGTCACATTGTAGTTTATTCAACACGCATATTATATTTGTATATTGATAAATGGGGCAAAAAATGCTATAATGTTCTATTATAATCAGGTTTAATCTGTATATTCGGTTATTATTAAAATGCAATAAATTTTGCTTTGTCGGAGGATATTATGAGCCTTGTTGAATTTAAAGATGTTTACAAAATATACAAAATGGGTGAAATAACTATAAACGCTGTAGAGGGCGTTTCTTTTAATATTGAGCAGGGCGAGTTCTGCGTGGTTGTCGGTGCTTCGGGTGCAGGAAAAACTACTGTACTTAATATTCTCGGCGGAATGGACACCTGCACAAAGGGAAGTATTGTTGTAGGTGGCAGAGATATTAGTAAATTAAAGGATAAACAGCTTATTGAATATAGAAGATTTGACATCGGCTTTGTTTTTCAGTTTTATAACCTTGTGCCAAATCTTACCGCAAAAGAAAATGTTGAGCTTGCCACACAGATAAGCAAAAATCCTATGGACAGTATGAAGGCTCTCGAAAGCGTTGGACTTGCAGAAAGGAGTGCAAACTTTCCTGCCCAACTTTCCGGCGGTGAACAGCAAAGAGTTTCCATTGCACGAGCTCTTGCAAAGCGACCTAAGCTTTTACTTTGTGACGAGCCTACAGGTGCACTCGACTACAACACAGGCAGACAGATATTAAAGCTTTTGCAGGATACCTGCCGTAAGGAAAATATGACAGTAGTGCTGATTACCCATAACTCGGCAATTACTCCGATGGCTGACCACATTATAAAGATGAGAAGTGGCAAGGTAATTATGGATGTTCATAATGACGAGCCGAAAAATGTTGAAGAAATCGAGTGGTAATCCATATTTTCTGCGAAAGGGGAGATACTTTTGACTAAAACCCTGTTAAAAAACACATTCCGAGAGATTGCCAATTCAAAGGCAAGATTTGTTTCAATACTTGCAATCATTGCACTTGGAGTGGGATTTTTTGCCGGTATAAAGGCTACAGTTCCGTCAATGTACACTATGGCAGATGAGTATTATTCACAGTCACAGCTTATGGATTACAGACTTGTTTCAACTGTAGGTTTTAGTGATGACGATGTAAAAGAGGTCGCAAAGCTTGACAATGTAACAGATGTAATGCCGTCATATTTTGCCGACCTTGTGCTGAAATCAGCAGGCAACGGCGGTAACGGTAAGGTTATCAGAGTAACCGCCGCACCAAAAAACTATGAAAGCTGTAAAGCACTTAATACTTTGAATGTAAAAGAGGGAAGACTGCCTGAAAAGAAAGGCGAAATTCTTGTTGAATACGGAAGCGTGGGCAGCAGTGACTATAAGATTGGCGACAAGGTAACATTCAGAGATGAAAGCGGTGATTCAAACGCTCTCGATATGGTAGATACACTTGAATACACTGTAGTCGGCAAGGCAGAATCGCCAATGTATATTTCATATCAGAGAGGTTCAACCACTATCGGCAATGGTAATATAGCCGCCTTTATGTACATTTATCCGGACGATTTTGTGAGTGAAAGATATACAGAAATGTATGTGAAAACCTCGTATTCAGACGGCGAATATTCAGTGTTTGACGATGAATATTCCGATAATATAGAAAGCTTTACTTCTACTCTTGAAAACACAGCTGATTTACGCTGTGAAGTGTTTAATACAGATGTAATCGACAAGGCAAAGCAGGAGCTTGAGGACAGCAAAAACGACTATAATTCTGAGAAATCAGACGCAGTTGCAAAGCTTGACGAAGCGAAGAATAAGCTTGATAATTCAGAAAAGGAATATAATGATAAAATAAGCGAAGCACAAAATCAGCTTGATGACGCTAAAAAGCAAATTGATGACGGAAAAACTCAGCTTGAAAATTCAAGGAATGAATACGAAAACGGCATTGCGGCAGGTGAGAGTGAATTGGCTGATGCTCAGACACAGCTTGATAATGTAAAGGCTGAGTACAACAGCGGACTTGAAAATTTTAATGCAAAAATCAGTCAGGCAGAGGAAGAATTATCTGCAAAAGAAAGTGAATTTAACCTTGCAAAAGCTGAATTTGAGGAAAATCAGAAACCACAGCTTGAGGGTGCAATACAAACCTGTAATGCACAGATTGAAGCGTTGCAGTCACAGATAGCTGTTACGGAAGATGAGGAAACACTTGCAGCATTAAACGCTCAGCTTTCTCAGGTGCAGACCTTGCTCACAGATTGTCAGACAAAGCTTGCACAGGCTCAGGCACAGATAGACTATGCACAGGAGCAAATAAACAGCGGTAAACAGGAGCTTGAAACTCAGAAAGCAGAGGGACAGGCACAGCTTGATTATGCACTTGCACAGATTCAGAGTGCAGAGGCACAGCTTGAAAACGGCAGAGTAGAACTTGAAAATAAAAAAGCCGAGGGACAAACTCAGCTTTCACAGGCAGAAACTGACCTTACCACAGCAGAAGAAAAGTATAACAGCGGAAAGTCAGAACTTGAAGAGCAAAAGACAAACGGCAGGCAACAGCTTGATGACGGTTGGAAAGAAT
Organism: Ruminococcus sp.; assembly: GCF_045129435.1. Taxonomy (GTDB): domain Bacteria; phylum Bacillota; class Clostridia; order Oscillospirales; family Acutalibacteraceae; genus Ruminococcoides. Next base: position 6,102 of record NZ_JBGVJL010000192.1, read on the forward strand.
ACAATGATTCAAAGGCTGAGGCAGACGAAAAATTTGCAGATGCAGAGCAAGAAATTGCCGATGCCGAAGATAAGATAAATAACCTTGCTGAACCTGAATGGTATGTTTTTGACAGAACAGACAATCCCGGTTATTCAACATTTGCTCAGAATGTTGAAAGACTCGGTGCGGTTGCCACAGTATTTCCAATGTTCTTTTTGCTCGTTGCAGTATTGGTGTGTGTAACCACAATGTCAAGACTTGTTGAGGAAAAGCGTAAGGAAATCGGCATATTAAAGGCACTCGGCTACAGCAATTTAAGCATAATAATGAAATTTGCCGTTTATGCGGTGTTTGCAGGTGTAATAGGCTGCACAGTCGGTGTACTTATCGGAATAAATACACTTCCATACATTATTTATAATGCTTATCAGATTATGTATTATATGCCTGATATCAGAATTGTTCCTGACGCACAGAGCATTATTTTAGGAGCGTTGGCAGCGGTACTTTGCACATTGCTTGTATCTGTAATAGTGTGTGTAAGAGAGCTTAGCCAGAGTTGTGCAAAGATTTTAAGACCAAAAACTCCAAAGGCTGGCAAGAGAATTTTGCTTGAAAGAATTACTCCGATCTGGAAGCATATGAATTTCTCTGCAAAGCTTACTACAAGAAATATTTTCAGATATAAATCAAGAATGTTTATGACAATTATAGGTATTGCAGGCTGTACTGCTTTGATTGTTGCGGCATTCGGACTAAAAAACAGCTTTATTCCTCTTACAAATACCCAATTTGGCGAGATATTCAAGTACAATGCGGTAGTTGTACCAAAAGAGGGAGGCACAGCAAAAGACCTTGACTATCTTAAAACCGCTATTAACAACACAGGTGATGCTTCAACAATTATGCTTGCAGGACAGCAGGAGGTTGTTGTTACAAAAGGCAAAGTCGTTAAGGATGAAAGCACCTACCTCACAGTTATGGAAGATCCGAACAGATTTTCTGAGGTAACAGAGCTTAGAACAAGGGGAGATAACAC
>NZ_JBGVJL010000193.1:0-88943 GCF_045129435.1 Ruminococcus sp.
AATCTTTCATCATCACGACCGACACCGTCTAAATTAAACATAAATTTGGGAACACGAAGCTTTTTTGCTTTTTTTATAAATTCTTTTCTATCCACCTACGAATTATCTCCCTTAATACATCTTTATAATTTCTCAATTAAATCAATCAAAGTCAAGATTTGACAACAATATACTAAAATATTAATACATAAAAAGCAATCTGTCAATCAGATTTTTATATAAAAGAAAAAGCACAGTTTTCAAAACTAACTGTGCTTATAAATTATTCTGCTGACGGAACAACATCTTCCTTTTTCTCGGTTTTATCGGAAGGAATCGTTTTTACAAAGAATATAAAGTAAATGAGATGACAGAGCCAGACTACAGCTAAAATTATACACGGAATGATTATTCCCTTTAACATCATCATAACAAAGCCAAATGCCATTAAAACTGTTACTGATGTCATTATTTTAATTTTAGTTTTAGCAGTCATTCCTTTTTTATTTACAAATGACTCAAGATGCTTTTTATACATCTTTGTATTTACAAACCAATTATGTAGCTTTTGCGATGAATTTGCAAAGCAAAATACAGTTACTATAAAGAACGGTACAGTCGGCAGGATTGGCAATACAATTCCCACACAGCCTATTGCAAGAGTAATGCAACCCGCTATTAAAAATAAAATTCTTTTGAGTTTCATCTTCTTTCCCCCATAATGTTTTAAATCGGAATTACAAACGGCTTTCCACCTACCTGCTTAATTTCAAGCTCCACATCATATACTTGCTTTATCAGGTCGGCGGTTATTACGCTTTCCGCACTGCCGTGTGCAAGTATTTTTCCGCTTTGCATTGCTATAATTTCATCACTGTAATAAAGCGACTGGTTTATATCGTGCAAAACCATAATTATGGTTATTCCGTAATTCTCGTTAAGCTGTCGCACAAGCTTTAATATTTGCAGTTGATAGCGTATGTCAAGGTATGTGGTCGGCTCATCAAGAAAGAGAATTTTTGTATCCTGTGCAAGTGCCATTGCAATCCATACACGCTGCTTTTGTCCACCGGAAAGCTCGGCTACCGGCTTGTCCTTGTATTTTATGATATTTGTAATCTTCATTGCTTTCTGCACCATATTTTCGTCCTCATTCGCATCCTTAGAAAGTCCCATTGTATGGTACGGAGTTCTGCCAAAGGCAACTAAATCTTTTACAGTAATATCAGCAGGTGCGGTGTTGTACTGATGGACTATAGCAACTTTTTTTGCAAAATCCTTTAATTTCATATTTACTATATTCTCACCGTTCAAAAGAATTTCGCCTGATTCAGGCACAAGATTTTTAGTCATAAGATTAAACAATGTACTTTTACCACAACCATTTGCACCGATAAGGGTGGTAATTTTGCCCTTGGCAAGCTCAAGATTAAGATTGTTTATAACCGTATGCTTTCCATAAGCAAAGGAAAGGTTATTAATTTTAAAAACATTATCCGCCATAGTTTTTCTTTGACCTCCTCAACAGTACAATAAAGAATGGACCGCCCACAACAGACATTACAACAGCCGCACTAATCTCATAAGGTGACGCAACAGTTCTGCCGAGTGTGTCTGCAAGCAATAATGTAAACGCACCAAGAATGATTGAATACGGCACAAGTACCTTATGATTACTGCCGACAAGCAACCTTGCAATGTGCGGAACAATAAGTCCTAAAAAGCTGATTGCACCAACAACTGCTGTGCTGATTGATGCAAGAAGTACGGCTACAACAGAAATAACAATTCTGCTTCTTGTAACATTTACGCCAAGACTTCTGGCTGTTTTGTCTTCAAGTGCAAGTAGATTGCATTGCCCTGTTACAAAGAAAGAAGCCACAAGACCTATTAAAGTGTAAACAGCAAGCGTCTGAAAATCGTCCCATGTTTTTTGAGTGATGTTTGCATTAACAAAGCTTGCAACACCCGAATAATTACTGCCGGTTGCCGAGTTGAAAGCATTCATAAGACCTGTACACATAGCATTAACTGCCACACCCACAAGAATTATTCTCAACGGCGAAAGTCCACCTTTCCAAGAAAGGCTATATACAAGCAAAAACGCAATCATACCGCCTATAAATGCAAGTATCGGAGTAAAGAAATACATTGCAGGGAAAAACGCTGTGATAAGCACCGCAGTAAGACTTGCACCTGAGCTTACACCGATAATGCCCGGATCGGCAAGTGGATTTTTCATTACCGCCTGCAACAACACGCCCGAAACGGCAGTTGCCGCACCGCCAAGCATTGCTATAAAAATTCGTGGAAAACGCAAATCAAATATTGTAGCAACATTTGAATCATATTCTATAAATAATCCCCTGAAAAGTTCTGCTACCGATACCTTTAAACTTCCTGTATTTACCGCAAACAAAAAAAGTATAAGCAATGCGGCAACAGTAATTACAAAGGAAAGTACTTTTTTGCGTGTACTTATCAAAAACAAAAACCTGCCTTTCAACAAACCAAACCGATTTGCTTTAATTCTCATAAAGACAAATCGGTTTAATTATTTTATTAGTCGCCATACAGCATTGGCTGTAATTCCTTTAAAGCCTCGCTGTAGCTGAAATTTGCACTCATATTAAACAGTGATGAATCAAGGTCATACACCTTGCCGTCCTGTACGGCTCTGAAATGCTTCCATACATCATTAGTTTCAAATTCTTCTGCAAACATTTCTTTTACCTGATCAGGCATAGCATGAGCTGCTCTGAGAATTATATCCGGATCTTTTGCCTGCATATCTTCGGTGTTAGCGGTTAAAAATTCTTCTCCGCCGCCGTCACCGTAAACATTTGTACCGCCTGCAAGCTTTACAAGACTGCCCACATAGCTGTTGTCAGTTGCCACTATATATGAACCCGGAAGTCCCATAAGCACAAGTACCTTTGGGCTTTCTTTACCGTCATTTTTACTGCTGTATTCATCCATAAATGACTTAAACTCCGAAAGCATTTCGTCAGCTTCGCTTTGTCTGTCAAACTTTTCTCCGAGTCCCTCAATAGATGAATACATTCCGTCAACACTTTTTAGATTCAAGAAAATTGACTTCACACCGATTGATGCATACTTTGGCTGTAAGTCGGATTCAAGTGAACTTGGTGAAAGTATGTAATCGGGATTTAAAGACTTGATTACCTCTAAATCGGGGTTCATTGCCATACCGACCTTTGTTAAATTCTGATACTCCTCAGGCAAAGTGCTTGAAGTTTCGCACACTCCCACAAGGTCAAGATTTAATCTGCTGCAAATCTGAGCAACAGCCGGAGAAGTTGCTACCAATCGCACCTGAGAGTCAGCCTCTGTTTTTGTACTGCCGTTTTTATCCTCAGGGTGTTGGTCAACACAACCTACCATTAAGGCAGAAAGTGCAAGGGCGAGTATCAGCGAAAGAATACCTTTTAGTTTCATACCTACTCCACCTCAGTTCTTTTTCTTTTTAAAGAATAAGAAATACCACACGCAAAAGCCTGCAACGGCAACAACTGCAACAATTCCGATAATTATCCATACAACGCTAAAGTTACTGCTGTTTCCGTCAGTCTTTACAGATGTCTGCTCAACCTCATTGCCTGATTCGTCAAACACCTGTAAACCAACATTTTCGTCGCTCTCTGTTGATTTAACCGCAGTAGTTGTTGACGGAGTTGTAGTAGGTTGTGTTGATGAAGCTGTGGTTTCTTCGGTCTTGCTTTCCTCTGTTTTACTGCTGTCAGAATTATTTCCACCGGAATTACCTGATTGATTATTATTCTGAGAATTGTTTTGATTGTTATTTACATTATTATCAGAACCATTGTTACTTCCGTTATTGCTATTTGCATTTGAATTGCCGCTGTTATTATTAGCTTTACTTCCGCTATTACCGTTGTTGTTATTAGTATTACTGTGATTGTTATTATTGTTGTTATTGTTATTTTGTTGATTATTTACAGTAATGCTTGTAACAAAGTCACCGCTTCCCGACTGCAAATCCGAAACTGTAATATAGAAAATAACATTTCTGCCCATAGGCACAACATACATACTGCAGCGGATAATTGAGTTTTCATTATTTACTCTCATACGATAGTCGGCGGTATTGTAGGTATAATCCTCCTGCATAAGGGTAGCCGAAACATCGTTGTCATCAACTCTGAAAGTCGGGTTTGTAATGTTATCCATAAGCTTTAATCTTATGGTAATATATGTAGTGCCGTCAGAATCGACCTCCACAAGAGCGTGAGTATCGGTTGCGGATTCCGTCATAGACTGACCGAGAACAGCGGAGCTATTTCCGCCCGAATCCTCAATAACACCTGTCTTTGGGTGTTTATAGTGTGGTGTGGCAGTAGCGGTATAAATACCGTTTGAAACCGCATAAGTCGGTATAGCAGTAATGCCCGCCACAAGTGCGAGCATTACAACCATACTGCACAGCATTGAAATTGCCTTTGTACAGTATATTTTTTTCATAGGTTATTCTCCTGTATTAGTTTTTGCCCTTTCTCTTAACGCTTACTGCTGCGAGAACTGCACAAGCTGAAAGCATAACTACAAAGTAAATCATAGCTGAACTTGTATCGCCTGTCTTAACTGTGCCTGTCTTACCGTCTGTTGTGTTATTGTTAGATGTATTGTTGGCTGCAGTTGTGTTCTGAGTATTGTTTGTATTAGCGTTTGCACTGTTCTGAGTTGTAGGCTGTGTGTTGTCCTGAGCAGTTGAAGGCTCTGTTGCAGGTGCAGTAGTTGGCTGAGTGTTGTCCTGTGAAGGAGTTGTAGGCTCAGTTGACTCTTCCTGCTTTGTTGTGTCTGCAATAGCGTAGCTGCCGCCTGCCTTTGTAACAACTGTGTATAAACCGTCAGCGTATGTGCCCTTAACTACTGTCTTAGTACCGTCAGCGTTAATTCTATAAAGAGCAATGTTAGCTGAATTGTAATCCTTTGCAACAGGGAAGCTGAGTGTAACTGTGCCGTTTGGAGCAACCTCACTGCCTGCCTTGTCAAGGAAGTTTACATTGTAAAGCTTGAACTTGCTTGCTGTGCCGTTAAGTGCCTTTGAAGCAAGGTCAAAATCAGCACCGTTTGCAATTTCAGAAACTGAAAGCTGAACGCCCTCTTTAAATACACCCTTGTCTGCGGCAAGCTTAACACCTGTAGCTGAATCTGTAATGCTTACAGCCGGTGACGGCTCAACAGGCTTGTCAGGCTGAATGTCAGGATCATCTTCGGTTGTCTTTGTGAGTGACTGCCACTCAAGTTTAGCAAGTACATTCTGCTGACCGTTGCCCTCTGCGATAGATTCCATAATCGGAACTAAAACTTTGAGTGCTACATAACCGTCAGAATCTGATAAAGCTGTCTTTGTAAGTTTGATTTTAACGAGATCAGGATAAAGGTTATCTGCGTCGTTGTAAATATCAATTACATCTGTGCCGTCAGCGTTCTTTTGTGTTGTAAGTGTTTCTGCCTCAACAAGCTTACCCTGTGGTTCGCCATACTCGTTGTATGTATATCCCTCATCATAATACCAGAGCTTTGAGAGGTAACCGAATTTGTTTGTAATTGTCATACCCTTGAAGTCAAGTGTAAGGTAATACTCACCGTTAACAACCTCAAGTTTAGCAATGTTATTGATTGCACCGCCTGCCATTGATGGGTCTTTGCGGTTAATCTTAACCATTGAAAGGTTAATCTTATAAAGTCCGTCCTCTACAACATCATAAGTTGAGAGAGCCTCTTTTGCACTGTAAAGTGCTTTGATTTCTTCTGCAATTTCGTTTTCCGAACAATCCTTGGCAGCAAGCATTTCTTCTGCCTTGTTAAGTTCATTCTTGAATGCTGTTGCTGTTGTTTCTGTATAACCGTCAAGTGAAATCTGCTTTAACTCGTTTATTGCGTCTTCAAGTGCTGTAAAGTCAGTTGCCTTTAATACAAGTGCATCATAAGCATCTTCAAGTTCAAAATAAACCTCTGCAAGCTCATATGCATATGCATCGGTGCCCTTAGCAAGAACTTCGTCTGCCTTTGGAACAATAGCCATCATAGCGTTGTAAGAAGCTGATGTATAGAGAGTTGCGTCAGCAGCATTTGCTAATTTAAGAACACGATTTACATTCCAAGTAAGATTTACACCGTCACCCTCTTTTACAGGAACAAGCTTATTAAAGCTTTCGTTGCCCTCGCTTACTGCCTCGTCAATCTGCTCTTGTGTAGCATTTACATATGTGTAAGCCTGATAAACCTTCTGCCATGTCGGAACATAGTAAGTATTGTAGCTGTCCTCTGTGTAAACCTTACGAAGTACCATGCCCGGGTCACAAGCATTTACATACTTTTCAAATACAGCTTCAAGCTGTGATTTATCAGCTGTATTATTGAATACCAAAAAGATGTTTCCGTAAACACTATCTGCGAACAAATGAGCAGAACTCCGCCTTGGGCAAAAGGTCTTTTACTCCGTGCGGACGGTTATGAATAAACTCTTTAACATCACATTTGTCTTGATTGCTTATTTTGAGTAAAATACAAAAGTGATACACATTACTGTTATACTCAAGTTGGCCTTGCAAATCACGAAAGTTTTATAATCGAATGTGTAAATAGATTGCTAAAAACAAACTGAGCAACTACAGTTGAAAGTAATTGAGATGTATAAGTATGAATTTTAAGTTATGCGAGTGAAATTAATATTTTGGAGATGATTTTATGGCTACATATGTTATTTCAGACATTCACGGGCAATATAAAATGTTCTTGGACTTGCTTGATAAGATCAAATTAAAAGATACTGATACGCTTTATATTTTAGGGGACATACTTGACAGAGGACCTCATCCCATCAAGGCACTTATGAAAATTATGGAAATGCCAAATGCTATATGCTTGGCAGGAAACCATGAATATATGGCTTTACAGTGCTTGCCTTTTCTTATAAAAGAAATTACTGAGATGTCAATAGATCAGTTAAATGAAAAAATGCTAAACAATTTAGTGATATGGCAATGCAACGGAAGCAAGACAACACTCGATGAATTTCGAGCTTTCGATCTTGATACGAAATATGAGGTTATAAATTTCCTGAACGATTTGCAGCTATATGAAAAATTAACCATAAATGGTAAAAATTATCTGTTGGTTCACGGTAGTCTTGACAATTTTAGTCCTGAAAAAGCTTTAGAAGATTATGAAATAGAGGAACTTGTTTGGAGCAGAGCAAAATATGATGTTCAGTATTATACCGATGTGAAACTTGTAACAGGACACACTCCAACGCAGAAAATTAAAGGAAATCCAAGACCAGGATATGTTTACAGGAAAAATAATCATATTGCGATTGATTGTGGATGCAACTTAAAAAACGGCCGATTGGCAGCTGTTTGTTTGGATACCGGAGAAGAATTCTATGTTGAGGGCGAAAAATAAGATTTGAATAAAACACATAGCTTATAATGATGCCTTAAAAGCAAAGAAAAAGATATAGTACTACCAAAATAAAAATAGGAGTTGAATGCATGATCATATACGCAACAAAACAAACAGTAGATAGATATGGAATAAAAATGCCGGAAAACTTTCAAGATCCGATTATGCGGCAAATCGCCTTAGATGTATATAATTCTGAAAAGGACAATCGGTTACTGGAATGGGGAGCAAAGTTATTTTATTTTGATCGTCGCAAATGTATCCAAATTTGTCATTTTGCAAGTAAATTAACAGTTGTGCTTGTGGATATAAAAAAAGCAGACTTAGAATCTGTGGGAGAATTGGTTGCAAGGTATCTAATAGATATATATTCGGATAATAAAAGAATGACAAATCTGCTGAAACAATTCTTTAAGGAGCATCCATTAGTGTGCTTTGCCGAACTTACAGATCGAATAATAATCTCTACAATGAATCGTTTTCAAAACATATACCTTGAAGATGGGTATCGTTTATATGATTTTATTGAGAATGGTATTCTAAAGACAATAGATTTGAACAGAAACATTAATAGGAAATATCTTGTATCAGATAAAATTGATGGCAAAACACAGTATTATTATCCGGCAGAGAGATTTGAAGAATTGCTTATTAACTATTACAAATAGCCTTCTTACAACTTGGCAATAAATCAAATTTGCAATTCATAAAAATTGTAGCATAACATTAATAAATACTGCTTTTTAGAACTATTGGATCTAAGACTGAAAACAGCCTAACATTTTCATTTTAAGTGTGTTTTTTTGCTGTCAGAAGTACAGAGTTGAATAACGAAAGGGCTTAAAAATAAGACATTTCCGAGAGTTGGAGATATTCTTGCGGCACAAGTTTGTTTCATTGTACGGATTGTAAGGCTCTTATAGTTTGGAAAGAATACTTGAGAACAGACCTGCAAATCTTCCTGAAATTATGATTGCAGGACATTGCGGTTTTCTGTTCAGAGATTCAAATGGAATGCCTGAAGTAGCAATGCATTGAGAGAGCATAGGTTCAACCACTCGGTCAAGAGATACAACGATATTTTCAGAGAGCAACTGCCTAATATCACTCCTCACATTTGCAGACATACCTACTGTTCAAATATAGCAAAGGCAAGAATGAATCTAAAAACATTGCAATACCTTATGGGACATTCCGATATCGGTGTCACGATGAATACCTATACCCACCTTGGACTTGACGATGCCAAGGACGAAATGATAAGGCTCGAAGAACCGTAACAAGCAAGAAAAGAAGTTGAAAAAGCCCTCAGCACACAACCACTAAAACAGAATATGTTTAAGACGGTGTAAAAAACAGTATTCACATCATCACGGTGTGAGTGCTGTTTTGTTGTGACAAAATGATTTTTATGCTATAATAAAATCATCTTTTAACCTCAATAACGACATCTCTAATCAATAAATTATAATAAGTACAAAAACCTTTTGCACCCCCTTAATTGACTACCATTTGACTACTTTTGAAAAATTCAATATGCCGTATTTTGCCTTGATTTGCGTGTTTTGAGGAGACGTTAAAATGATACTCATTCCTGTTATATTCAAAATATCCTTGCAAATCACGGCATATTACGGCAAATCGGGAGGAATTATATTATGATAAAGATAATGTTTGTGTGCCATGGGAATATTTGCCGTTCACCGATGGCAGAGTTTGTAATGAAAAAAATTGTTGCAGATAGTGGGATTGCTGATAAATTTTTGATTAATTCATCGGCAACAAGCACAGAGGAAATTGGAAATGGCATTCATCGTGGCACTAAAGCAAAGCTAACTGAGATGAACATTCCGTTTACTTCACACCATGCTGTGCAGATTACCAAGGCAGATTATGAAAGCTACGATTACATAATTGCAATGGATTCTATGAATTTACGCAATTTGCAAAGGATAGTCGGATTTGACAGCGAAAAGAAAATTCACCGCCTGCTCGACTTTACAAGTTATCCGCGAGATGTGGCAGATCCTTGGTACACAGGCAATTTTGATGTTACCTACACCGACATTAACAACGGCTGTCACGCACTTTTGGAGTACATAAAGAAACACAATTTCTAACTAATATTTCAGCCAAAATAACGCACAATAGACATCGGAGCATACAGCCTTTGCCGTATGCCCCGATTTATTTTTATGATTTAGTGAAAATTAGATTATTTCATACTGTTTTCGTATGACTCGATCATCTTTTTAACCATCTGACCGCCGACTGAGCCTGCTTCTCTTGAAGTTAAGTCGCCGTTATAACCCTGCTTGAGGTTTACGCCTACTTCGTTTGCACATTCCATCTTAAAGCGTTCCATTGCTTCCTTTGCCTGTGGTACATTAAGCTGATTGTTATTACTTGACATATTGGTTTTCTCCTTTAATCTTAAATTTTAATCATTTTATATTTTAAGCGTCAGGTTCAACCTCTTGATTTCCTTCCGCAATAGTATTGTTTGCGGTAGTTGAGCTTTTATAATATGTAAATTTTTCATATATTTTATTTTGAAATCATTTCATTTACTGTCAATATAACAACATAGAAAACCGACCGCAAAGCTTAATTTACGGTCGGTTGATTAGTTTATTATCTTAAATTTGCACCGATTTTTGAAAGATCTGCAATGATCTCATCCATAACAGTCTGAACTTCTGCTGATGAAAGAGTTCTTTCTGCTGATGAAAATTCAAAGCGGATTGTAATGCTGTGAACTGTGTCTGTATCGTAGGTATCAACAATTTTTGTACCCTTTAAGATACCCTCGCCCTTGCCGATCCAGCACTTGCTGAGATCCTCAAAGAAGAGCTTTTCAGGCACTACCACACTAATATCATAATCGATTGGTGGAAATTTTGACGGCTCATCATAAACAATAGGAGCAGTCTGAGCGTCTGTAAATGCGTTCATATCAACCTCGGCAAATACAACGCTTGCTTTCTTGTCAAGCTTCTTGCCTACAGTTGGGTGTACAATGCCGATTGTACCAATTTCTTCGTTATCAATCATAATTGTATAGAGATTTACAGGGTGCTCGTAGCTGTGTGTCGGCTCGGCTTTCTTAAAGCCAAGCGATTTGTGCTTGATGTCTTCTGAAAGTACAACAAGCATATCTCTTAACTCAAAATAAAGAGTTTTAATATCCTTAACCTTGCTGAAAAGTGTGATTGCAAGCTTTTTCTGCTCAATGCAAAGGTTGTTTTCATCAAGTCCCTTTACAACTCTGCCGATTTCAAAAATGCCGAAATCATTTGAATATGAAGTATTTGACTTAACCTGACAAAGCTGTGTCGGAATAATTGAATTTCTGAGGGTTTCAATGTTTGGGTTGGTAGCGTTTGCAAGCTTAACATTGTTTTCCACCTCAATGTCGAGTGCTTTAAGCTCATCATTATATGCCCATACATATGAATGAACCTCGTGAAGGTTGTATCTCTGAACAAGAATATCCTTAATTTTATCCTCATTGCTCTTTAATTCGCCTGTTCTTACAGGATAAAGAGGTGAACGGGTTGTGTGAACAGCAAAGTTATCATAGCCGTAAATTCTTGTAATTTCCTCAATGATATCTGCCTTGATAGTAACATCCTTTGTAGCTCTCCATGACGGAACAGTTACTGCGAAATCATCACCGGCAAGCTGAACATCAAAGCCGAGGCTCTCAAGAGTTTTTACGATTCTTTCGTTGCTGATTTCAATACCGGTGTAACGGTCAACAAATGCTTTATCAAATTCAAGAGTAACCTTCTCATAGTGGAAAGCGTACTCATCTGTAAGGCTTGAAACCACCTTGATGTCGCTGTCATATGTCTTTAAAAGCTTAACAAATCTTGCAATAGCAACAGTTGTCATCTCAGGGTCAAGGCACTTTTCGTAGCGGATAGATGCATCTGTTCTGTGTGCAAGTCTTACTGTTGACTTACGAACAGAAACGGCATTAAATGTAGCGGATTCAAGTGTGAGAGTTGTTGTATCGTCAACAATTTCGGAATCAAGACCGCCCATAATACCGGCAATAGCAACAGGAGTGTTGTCATTGCAAATCATAAGTGTGTTTTCGTCAATATTTCTGTCAACGCCGTCAAGTGTGCGGAATACAAACGGCTTGTCAAAACGCTTAATGCGGATTTTCTCAACCTTTCTTGAGTCGAAAGCATGCATTGGCTGACCCATTTCAAGCATAAGGTAGTTTGTAAGGTCAGCAAGGAAATTAATACCACGAAGTCCGCAGTAGTAAAGTCTTATTCTCATATTTACAGGGCTTACATTTCTCTTGATATTCTCAACCTGTAAGCAACTGTAACGCTGACAAAGCGGATCTTCAATTTTCATATCAACCTTTGCAAGCTCATTGTAAACTGTGAGATCTTCAACCTCAAGCGGCTTTAATTCTCTGCCAGCAAGGGCAGCAAACTCTCTTGCAATACCATAATGGCCCCAAAGATCAGGACGGTTTGTAAGTGACTTGTTATCAACCTCAAATACAATATCGTCAATTTCAAAAACATCTTTAATGTCTGTGCCATTTGCGACATCTTCTGTGATGTCCATAATGCCTGAGTTATCGTCACTGATGCCGATTTCAGCCTCACTGCAACACATACCGTATGAAGTATATCCTGCAAGCGGACGAGGTGCAATAGTGATTTCGCCAAGCTTTGCACCAACCTTGGCAAAAGCGGTTTTCATACCGACTCTTACATTCGGAGCACCGCAAACTACATCTACAAGCTCACCCTCGCCTACATCAACCTTGAGCAAGTGAAGCTTCTTTGAGTCAGGATGATTTTCAATAGATTTAATCTCAGCTACAACAACACCGCTGAGGTCTGAACCCTTGAAGAAAATTTCGTTTTCAACCTCGGCTGTAGAGAGAGAAAACTGATGAATAAGCTCAACCTTGTCAAGTCCTGATAAATCAACAAAGTCAGAAATCCAGTTCATTGATAAAAACATTACTATTCTCCCCCTTATTTATCATCTGTAAACTGTGACAATGCCTTTAAGCTACCACTGTTTAAATCTCTTATATCCTTAATGCCGTACTTCATCATTGCAAGTCTTGTAAGACCAAGACCAAACGCAAAACCTGTGTATTCGTCCGGGTCAATGCCACCCTCACGAAGTACATTAGGGTGAATCATACCGCATGGGCAAAGCTCAAGCCAACCGCTGTGCTTACACGAAGGGCAGCCCTCACCGCCGCAGATAAGGCAGCTGATGTCAAGCTCAAATCCCGGTTCAACGAATGGGAAAAAGCCCGGTCTGAGTCGTACATTAATATCCTTCTGAAAAACTTCTGAAAGCATAGTTTTCATAAAGAAGATAAGGTTTGAAATAGAAATATTCTTGTCAACCATTACACCCTCCATCTGGAAGAAGGTATTTTCGTGACAAGCGTCGGTTGCCTCATTCCTGAAACATCTGCCCGGGAAAATTGCCTTGATTGGCACACCGTTTTCAATAAGATTTTTACCGTATTTTTTAAGAATAGCATTCTGTGCGGCAGAGGTCTGTGACTTTAAAAGCTGACCGTTATCAAGGTAATATGTGTCCTGCATATCTCTTGCCGGATGATGCTTTGGAATGTTGAGTGACTCAAAACATTCATAGTCTGTTACAATTTCTGAATAATCCTCTACAGTAAAGCCCATTGACTTAAAAATAGCCTCGCACTGTCTTTGAACAAGTGTGATTGGATGATATGAGCCTTTTACGATATTTGACGGAGCGGTTATATCAAAAGGACGCATAGAAGCGATTTCTCTTTCAACCTCTTTCTTTTTAAGCTCCTCAATTTTCTGCTCGATTTTTTCGCTTGCCATAGCCTTGAGCTGGTTTACCTCTGAACCAAAGGTCTTTTTCTCATCGGGAGAAAGATCCTTCATACCCTTTAAAAGTGCAGTAATACTGCCCTTTTTACCAAGATAGGCAACTCTTATTTTATCAAGCTCAACAAGATCAGAAATTTCTGAAACCTTTGAGTTGATTTCGCCCATAAGGCTTGTGATTTTCTCGTTCATACATACCTCCGTAGTAATAAAAAATCCCTGCGTAATCACTTACGCAGGGACGAATAATATCCGTGGTACCACCCTGATTTTTGCTTAAAGAAGCAAACACTTCCCGACCTGTAACGGAGTCAGCCGTTGAAGCCTACTGTTGTTTCAGCCTCACCACTCGGAAGTGAACTTCACGGAATTTCTGCCGCACAATGCTTTCAGCCGTGACATTGCTCTCTTTTCCGACATAAAAAAACGCTACTCTCTTCGTCAGCGTGTTATCATTAGTATAATATCATTTTCTTTTTGATTTTGCAAGAGTTTTGTTGAAAAAAAACGCCTGTTATGTTATTATACTATTAATCTACTTAAAAAAGGAGTAAAAAAATTGGAAATATTTAACGAACAGCTTGTAAAAAGAGCTAAAAAGCCAAAACAGCTTATTATCAAAGTTTTATCAGTTGCATTGCTTATCACAATTCCTGCACTGTGCATTATGCTTGCATACCCACTACACCTTGCTTACCTTATTTATGTAGCGTTTTTTATTTTCCTTATTGGAATTTACATAGTATGGTATGTTTTCAGTATTCAGCGTGTAGAATATGAATATTCGGTATCCGGCGGAATTATTGAGATTTCAAAAATCATTGCCCTCAGAAAAAGAAAAACAATGTGCAAATTGCAGGTAAGCGACATTGAAATTCTTGATAAAGATGAAAAGGCTATTGATTCTATGAGATTTGCAAAGAGAATTGAGGCTTGTGCTGACATTAACGATGAAAACAACTACTACGCTGTTTTTAATTCAGCTGCATACGGCAAAACATTGCTTGTATTTGCACCAAACGAAAAAATTCTCAACGCTATGAAAGGTCACCTTAAAAAGGATATTGTTCTCAAAATTTTCTATAAAAGAGGCTAAGTATGAAAGAAACCGATAAATTTCTTTTTAAAAAAGCTGTATATAACCGTCCTGATGATGCAAACAAGGGCACACTCGGCAGTCTGCTGTGCATTTGCGGAAGCTACGGAATGGCGGGTGCTGCGATTATGGCAGGCAAAGCCGCACTCAGATGCGGAATCGGTCTTTTAAAAATTGCTGTGCCAAAAAGCATTTATCCAATATGTGCCACCAATATTCTCGAAAGCGTGTATTATCCGCTTGAAGAAACTCCGTGCGGTGCAATTTCAAGTAAAAATTCCGAATTTTTGCTTGAAGCCTGCGAAAAATCATCAGCGGTATTAATAGGATGCGGACTCTCGGTTTGTGATGATACAAAAGAGCTTGTAAAAAACGTTATCTCAAATTGCACAAAACCAATGGTGATTGACGCTGATGCACTTAATTGTATTTGCGACAAGCCTGAAATTCTAAAAAGCTTAAAAGCAACGGCAATCATCACCCCTCACCCGTGCGAAATGGCAAGACTTTTAAAATCAACACCAAAGGAAGTTAATTCTGACAGAGAAAATACTGCAATTAATTTTGCAAAAAAATTCGGTGTAGTAACTGTTTTAAAAGGTGCGGGAACAATTATAGCATCACCAAACGGTAAAGCTTACATCAATCACACAGGCAATTCAGGTATGGCTACAGGCGGAAGCGGTGATGTGCTGGCAGGCATAATCGGCTCATTGCTCGCACAGGGTGCAAAGCCTTTTGAGTCAGCCGCAGCAGGAGTATTTCTGCATGGCACAGCAGGCGACCTTGCCGCCGAAAGCTTAGGCAAAATCTCAATGCTCCCCACCGATATGATAGACTGCCTGCCTTTGGCCTATAAGAAACTAATATAAATTTCAAAGTGCCAAAATGACACTTTGGAAAGCAAAAATGGCACTTTGAATTATATTTAATGCAATGGCAATCAATTTTGGTTGCCATTTTATTTTTGGTACAAATACTTTTTGCCACACCTAAAACATATACTTTAACAAAGACAGGAGTGTGGCGTAATATGAAAAAGCTAAAGCTTTTAGCGGCTTTATTTGTTGTGGCATTTGTTTTTTCCGCTTGTCAGAATGTTGAAAGCAAAAAGAGCATAGTCACAAACTTTAATGCTGACTTTACCGCAAGCAACGAAAAATTCAAAGCAGAGGGAAGTATAACGGCAGAAAACGGCGAAACCGAATTGACTTTTACAAGTCCGGAAACTATAAACGGTTTAAAAATTTGTAACGGCGGAGGTGAAATTTCGCTTGAAATCGACAATCTTGTAAGCACGGCAGACGAGGCATATTTGCCAAAAGATAATCTGCCGCAGCTTATTCATAGCGTAGCAACAGAGGTTAGTGGCGGACGAGAGATCCTTTATCAAAAAAGTGATGAATTTGATACATATATATTGGAAACCTCAAAGGGTAAATGCACATATGCAGTTGATAAAAACGGTTATATAACATCGGCACAGATAAATTCTAAAAATTTTCGCATTGATTTTTTTAATCAGCTTGCCCTCAGCGAATAAAAGCCTGCACAATTTTTACGCCCAAAAATAATATATAGTAGCTGTATAAAAATTTTTGGAAAGGGAAAAATATCAGTAATCTAATTATTTGGAGCGTGAAAGTCTTGAATATCAAACGAGGGGATATTTTTTATGCAGATTTAAGTCCGGTGGTAGGCTCTGAGCAGGGCGGAATCCGCCCCGTACTTATTGTTCAAAATGATGTAGGCAACAGATTTAGTCCTACCGTTATTGCGGCGGCAATAACAAGCCAGCAGTCAAAGGCAAATCTGCCCACACATATTCCGCTGAATGCTGATTCCTCAGGACTTGCTAAAGACAGCGTAGTTTTGCTTGAACAAGTCCGTACCATTGATAAAAAACGACTCAAAGAAAAAATGGGTTCGGTTGACCAGAGTTATATGAGCGAAATAAATGACGCAATTTCTATTTCCTTTGGACTTAATATCTGATAATGTGCTACATATAGTGGCACTCAGCAAAGCCTCCCTTATTTTGGGAGGCTTTTTTACCCTTAAAACACATTTTTTAACAATTCACATAAAATTCACGAAAACAGACTTGAAATATTTACTGATTTAGTATATAATATAAAAAGAATAATTTACAGGAGGTGTTTCGGTATGTTGGATAAGACTATGATTTTCTCACTTGGTGAGGAAAGGGACGATGCTATTAAAAACAGTCTTACCATTGTTTATGACGCTCTCAGACAAAAGGGCTATAACCCAATAAACCAGATAGTAGGCTATATTCTTAGTGAGGATCCCACTTATATAACAACTTACAACAACGCACGCAACATTATCAGTAAAATTGACCGTGACGACTTACTTGAAGCACTCGTAAAATCTTACCTTAATGTTTAAGAAAGGACTGATGCTTCGTGGCAGAAGCTAAAAAAGCAGCTCAGGAATTTTCCACCTACAAGGGCAGACCACTTGTAAGATGTGGCGATGAGATTTACTACGGCAATATGTCTGAACCATATGTAATCAGACTTCAGGTAAAAAGCAAAAACGAGGTAAACGGACTTGAGATTGCAGACAAAGTAACAGTACAGTTACTTGCAACCGACCCTGACCTTTCACCAAGAAAGCAGCTTGTAAAATCAAGCGAAAAGCACGGACTTTTTGTTGCAATGGATATTGCTGACATCTGGCTCGAAAGAGCACTTGCCAACAACTAAATATTAACGCTGAAAAAGCTATCACATTAATTTGTGATAGCTTTTTGCTTTTGGTTCTTTTTGGATAGTTGGGGTAAATTATGGTTTAGCTGAGAGTTTCGGATAAATAACAAAAAATTTAGGTCGAGCCTTTTTAAAGGCTCGTGGGTTTGGGCAAAGCCCAAGAAAAGCTGTTTTTATATCAGTCTATCGGGCACAAATAGCAACGCTGTTTGTGTGCTGACGCAAGGTTTGATAAAACAGGCGACAGCCTTTTAAAAGAGATACTTCATTAATAAATAATAAAGAAGAACGGATTTTTGTGTTGCTATCGCATTATAAAGCTCACGCTATTGTGTTCAAGCCGCCAAACAGCCCGCTGCTTGGCTATCGTAGATTTGCGTAAGAGAATAGTATTTGTGGGCTTTGCCCACACCCACAACCTTTGAAAAAGGTTGACCAAACTTTTTTGTCCGAGTATAAAGTCAGTGATAATTCAAAGAAAATTTCAGGACCGTTGCTAAACCATAATTTATAAATGTTATCCCAACATTTAAAACAATACCTTTATTTTTTAGTATGAAATTTTATCAGCCAACGACTTGTCTATTACATATTCATTGCCGGGATATGTGAGAACTGATTCCTTGCTTGCCTTGCAAAGCACCACAACACATCTGTCGCCCTCTCTTAGCTGTCGAAATGTGTCGAAAGGCACGCAGACATTTTTTCCTGTTTGATTAGAGTAACGCTCCAAGGACAGCTGATGATCTTTTGGATCGTTTCCTGAATAATCACATTGAGAATATATATCGGTTATTCTGTCCGGAATAACTGCAAAATCTCCGTTTTTAAGACATTTCTTTACCTTTATTATATGAATAAGGTTTTTCAGTCCAAAAACATAGCCAAACATAACTCCGAATGAAGCCAAAAAAATAAGCGAAAGAATAAGTGAATTGACATCAAATTTTCGGGACAAAAGGAAAGGCAAAAATACCATAAAAATACCGACACCCGTTGATATTGAACACGCAACTGTAGTAACAGTATTGCTGTAATCATCAATTATCGTCTGCCTTGTTATAAATTTCATCGTTTACACCTCGGTTTTATTCTCAAACATATCAATGCTATAAAGCCTTGAAAAGAAAAATCCGGTGTAATTTTTCATCATTTCTCTGTATTCTTCAGGTTTAATTTCACCGCCAAAGCCCATAGCGTCATACACAACATTGCCCTCTTTAATAGAAATACAGAGTTTTTGGAGTCCGTTTTTCTGATAAAATTTACTCCTGCTTACACGCTGAGCGTAATTATCTGCATTTTTATCGAGAGTTTCAAGTGCAAGAAAAAATCTTCTGCCACTGTAAAGCTTGTGAATTTTCTGAAGAACGGCTGAACCGATGCCCTTACCTCTCTGACTGTCATTTAGAGCAAAATAGAACACATATGAAAGGTCAAGGTGATTTATAATATAAATCATTCCCACCCACTTGTTTTCATTATAAATTGCGAGAAAATCTACATCTTCCCTCTTTGCTCGCTTTATCAGTAAATAAAACGGTGCTCGTTCTTCTGCCGGAAATGCCGTGAAATACAACTGCCTGAGTTTCCTGTATTCAGGCAGTTTTTTAGTTACCCTTTTAAATTCAATATTCATTTTATCCTATCCGTTTAATTCTTTATTAAGCCTTGCTACAGGTAGTCCTACCACATTGAAATAATCACCGACAATGCCCTTTACAAGCAAAGAACCTTTTCCCTGTATTCCATATGAGCCTGCCTTATCCATCGGCTCACCTGTAGCAATGTAGCTTTCAATTTCTTTTTCTGTAAGGCTGTAAAACTCAACCTCTGTCACCTGTGAAAAGCTTTTTATTTTGCCATTTTGGCAAACACAACAGCCTGTAATTACCTTGTGCTTTCTGCCTGAAAGTTCTGTTAGCATTTGCTTTGCATCTTCTTTGTTTTTAGGCTTGCCAAGCATTTTGCCGTCAATAAATACGCCTGTGTCGCAACCGATTACAACATCATTTGTATGTCCGTTTTCATAAATATGCTTTGCCTTCTTAACCGCAAGATACTCCGGACTTTTTTCGGTTTCAGTATTAGGCGGCACACACTCGTCAATATCCGCCGGCACAACAATAAAATCCTCAGTGATAAGCTTTAAAAGTTCCTGCCTGCGAGGAGATGCCGATGCAAGAATTATCATAAAAATTACCTCTTAATCAACATAAAAAACTCTGTTTTCCTTGCGTGGGTGTGTGGCAGGATATTCACCGTCAACATAGCCTAACGCACAATTTCCAATACCCTCATAATCGCCCTCAATACCAAGTGATTTGAGCAGTTCTTTGCCCTCTTCTCTCTCAAAAAATTCCTTTGCTCTGTGAATCCAACAGCTACCCACACCAAGTTCGTGAGCCGCAAGCATAAGATTTCCCATTACAAGTGAGCCGTCATAGAGGTAGGTCGGCACATTTTTATCTGCAAGCACAACGAGCATTACAGGTGCGTTGTAAAACGGATCAAAGCCCTCAGTCTTGCCCATAATTTCAGCATTGATTTTTGAAATTTTATCTCTTAATTCCTTATTTGTAACAGCAATAATAATAGGTGACTGGCTGTTTCTGCCGGATGCCGCATAAGTGCCTGCCTCAATAATCTCATCAATCACTTCTTTAGGAAGCATATCTGACTTAAATTTTCTTACACTTCTTCTTGTTATCATTTGATTTACCATTTCGTTCATTTTAATTCTCTCCTTTATTAAGTTCTTCAAGTCTGTCACGCAGTTTAAGAAAATCATCAAAAGCCTCTGGTTTTTTGCGTGGATCTCTTAAAACAGCCGCCGGGTGAAGCATTGCCATCATCTCAAAATTACCCTTTTTAAACCACATTCCATGCTCCTTGGTAATTTTAATATCAGGCTTAATCAGCTTTGCCGCAGCAATTCTGCCAAGACAAACTATGATTTTCGGATTAATAAGCTTTACCTGTGCCCTTAGCCAGTCAATGCACATCTCCTGCTCCTCAGGCTTTGGGTCACGATTCTGCGGTGGTCTGCACTTTACAATATTTGCAATGTAAATATTCTTGTTTCTGTCAAGGTCAACCGCCTCAAGCATCTTGTCAAGCAGCTTGCCTGCTCTGCCCACAAATGGCTCACCCTGCAAGTCCTCGTTTTCTCCGGGACCTTCGCCGATAAACATAATATCTGCATTCGGGTTGCCCACACCCACAACTACATTTGTGCGTGTTTTGCAAAGCTCACATTTTCGGCAAGCCTTGCACTCGCTATATAATTCTTCCCATGTTTTATACATTTTCTTATCATTCCTTATTTTTTGAAATTAAATTTCCAACTCAGACAATTTTCGGCTAAAATCTTTTTGAAAATTAAATACATTAGCGTAAATGTGTTGAAATTTCAGAAATTTAGTAGTAAAATATACTCAAAGCCATTGGCTGTATTTATTTATGATTGGTGGTAAAAAATATGAAAATTATGGTAGAAACCTCTGCTCGTCACATTCATGTGACAAAGGAAGTTTTCGCAACACTTTTTGGTGCAGACGCAACTCTCACTAAGAAAAAAGATCTTTCTCAGCCGGGTCAGTTTGCCTGTGCAGAAAAGGTTAAGGTTGTTGGCCCTAAGGGTGAAATGATGATGTCAATTCTCGGCCCTGAGAGAAGCGCTACTCAGGTTGAGGTAGCTCTTACAGATGCAAGAAAGCTCGGCATTGCTGCTCCTGTTCGTGAGTCAGGCGATATTGCCGGCACACCTGGTTGCAAGCTTGTTGGCCCTGCAGGCGAGTGTGAGATTGAGTGCGGTGTTATTGCCGCTAAAAGACACATTCACCTTACTCCGGAAGCTGCTGTTGAATTTGGCGTAACCGATAAGCAGATTGTATCTGTTAAGGTTGGCGAAAACACAGGCAGAGCAACAACATTCGGTGATGTTGTTGTAAGAGTAAGCCCAAGCTACGCTCCTGCAATGCACATTGATACAGATGAATCAAATGCAGCAGGTCTTAGCGGTACTGTTGACGGCGAGGTTATTCTCTAATATTTACATATCGGCATTTACGCTCTGTCACAAAGACAGAGCGTTTTTTGTTGCCAATTATCTTGCCTTATCAAGAAAAGTGTGCAGAAAATCGGGGAAAATTTCTCTCCATGCTTTTTCATTATGTGCATTTTCAAAAAGCAAAACCTCATTGAACATATCATAAGGATAGCCAACCTCAGGCAAAAGGTCATACATCATCTCTGTGCTCTGCATAAGAATTTCCTCAAGCGGATCAGCATTGCCGCAATACATATAAATGTACGGCATATCAGAATTGACCTTAGAAAGCAAATACGCTCTCCAGTCCTCCTCGGTATATACAGCAAATGCAGGTGACAACGCACCAACAAAGCTGAATTTATCGCTGTGCTCCATTCCTTCAAAGAAAGCCTGCAAACCGCCCGATGAACTGCCGCATACTGCAATGCTCTCTTTATTTTTCTTTACAGGAAAATTGTTTTCTACATAAGGAATAACAGTATCCGTTAAAAAGATGTCAAATAATTCTCCCTCAGGGGTGAAAATGTCATTAAAATAATCTCTGTGCTGAATTTCGCCGATACACTTAGGTGTAAGCTCGCTGTCACGATAGACATTTCCGTTATCTATGCCGACTATTACAGCGGAAAGTCCTGTGCTTTTCTGCTCACTTTCAACAGCAGGAATAACATTCCAACAGCCGTAATCCGTACTTTTTTCATCAAATAAATTTTGTCCGTCAGTCATATAAATTACAGGTAATTTTTCACCCACGTTATGACTTGGATCATATACCCATATTTTACGCTCTCCCCTGTTGTTTGGAAAGGGCAGTGTAAAAGTTTTTAATTCTGAATTAATCATAATATCACCATTTATATTAAACCACAAATCAAAGCCGCTTGCAAGATGTATATTTTTTAAATAGTTAATAATAATAAATTCAGAGGTGATTTTGTGATTAACGATAACGAGATGCTCAATTATGTTTTGCAGAATGCTGAAATGGGCTGTAACGGAATTTCGGCAGTACGCAAACAGCTGAAAGACAACAAGGTTGACGGTGTGCTTTGCGAACAGCTCATAAAATACAGCAAGCTCTACCATTGTGCAAATACAATGCTTAGAAGGCGTGGTGCAGAAGTACATCATGTAAGTCCTGTTACAAAAGCAATGACAAGCTATGCCGCAAACAGGGATTTAAAGCGTGACTCCTCAGCATCACACATTGCGGAAATGATGATAAAGGGCAACACAATGGGTGTAAATAAAATGGCAAGACATATGCGTGAGTATGACGGAAGCGACCCGCATGTAACAATGCTTGCCAAAAGAATGCTCGATACCGAGGAAGAAAACATAGGAGAGCTTAAATCTTATTTGTGAGCATTACAAAAGCCACCGCTTTTTTCTGCGGTGGCTTTGCTATAATTAAAGATTGCGGTAATGCTTTACCTTTTTAGTTGCTTTTTCTTTCTGGCGGTTGATTTTTGAAGTAATGTAGTAAATTACAAGAATTAATACGATTACTCCGACTGCAATCAAGAACCAGTATGATTTCATAATACTGCCGATTACATTCATAACATAAAGAAAACCGCTTAATTCTACCTTTTCGCTTGGTACAAGATTAACTGTTGCAAGCTTCTGCTTTTCTGTCATTTTATCGTCCTGATAATAAATAGTAGCAGTACCGACAACAGTGTTTGTGTCAAGCGGTGCGTCCACCGACTCCGGAACATCAGTTTCTACCGTTATCCATTTTTCCTGATAATCTGACGGAACTATGGCACTAAAGTTCTTTTCAGGCACAAGAAGTACTGAATTCTTGCCCCATGAAAGATTTACTTTTTCTTCGCAAATCGGAGTTTTTGTTGATGCTACTGTGTTAAGTTCAAGACTTGTAAGTGCCCAACGGAAAAGATCTGCCGCATCGGTAAATGTGTAGTATTCCTCATCAACACCCTCTTTGTAAGGTGCTTTCAAAAGTACAAGCAAATAAGAATATCCGTCTGCCGAAGCTGAGGTAACAAGGCATCTTCCAGCCTGATCGGTTGTACCTGTCTTAATTCCCTTAGCGTACATATAGTAGTAATCGCCGCCACGCCACTGGTCAATAAGATAGTTTGTTGTGGTAAGCGGCTCATCATCGCCCTCGCAATAATACTCTGTGGTGTTTGTAATTTCATCAAAGTAAGGAAGCTTTAACGCATAAGAAGCCATAGTATACATATCTCTTGCTGTGGTGTAATGCTCCTCATCATGCAAGCCGTCAGGATTCATAAAATGAGTGTTTTTAAGACCAAGCTCCTTAGCCTTATCATTCATCATTTCAACAAACTTATCAATGCTTCCGTCACCAACATAGTCGGCAAGTGTCATTGCGGCGTCATTACCGGACGGTACCATCATACTGTAAAGCAAATCCTTTACAGACATTGTTTTGCCAATATGTGCCTCAAGATTTGCAACCGAACTGCCTGTGCCTTTAAGCTTATCAAGCACTGACTTTTTAATGGTAACTCTGGTATTTTCAATATCGTCAACATTTTCAATTACAACTATGTAGGTCATAATCTTGGTTGTAGATGCCGGATAACGCTTTGTGTCAGCCTCTTTTTCATAAACAGTCTGACCTGTATCGGTATTTACAAGCAGAATTGACTCTGACTTTGTTTGTACGCTGTTTGTAAAAGAAACAGCACCCGCAGTTGGTGCAAATGCACAGGCAAGCACAACAAGTGTGCAAAGCACCGACAAAACTCTGACAAATTTTCTTTTCATAAACTCAATTACTCCTATTTCCTGATATATATTAATTCAGATAATTCTGACCGTTTGAAGAAAAGAGGCGTTGCACCTCGGCTCTTAACAGTCGCAAATCATCGTGATAAAGATTTTTATAGTTAAAAATAATGAACTCGGCTATTTTCTGAGAAAGCTCAAGGCTTTTTGTATCGGCAAAGTCGGCAATCGCCATTTGCGGAAGTCCATGCTGACGCTCTCCGAAAAAGTCGCCCGGTCCACGAAGCTTTAAGTCCTCATCGGCAATTTTAAAACCGTCATTTGTACTGCACATTACCTTTAGCCTTTGCATAGTTTCGGGATTGCGGTTATTGCTTATCAAGAAACAATACGAATCATACTTACCTCTGCCCACTCGTCCCCTTAACTGGTGAAGCTGAGAAAGTCCAAAACGCTCTGCATTTTCTATCGCTATAACTGTAGCATTCGGCACATCAACACCGACTTCAATTACAGTTGTGGCAACAAGCAGTGAAATTTCATTATTTGCAAATTTTTTCATAACCTCATCTTTTTCGGCAGGTTTCATATGTCCGTGAACAATACCGACAGAAATATCCGAAAAATCATCGAGCATAAGCTCAGCCGCATATTCCTCTGCTGAGGCAACATTCTCAAGCTCACCCTCCTCAACGAGAGGACACACTATGTAAGCCTGCCTGCCCTGTGCTATTTCATTTTTTATAAATTCATAGCAGTTTTTACGCTTTAGCGTATTAATCGCATAGGTTTTAACAGGTTTTCGTGACGGTGGCAATTCATCAATTATTGATATATCCAAGTCGCCGAAAATAACAAGCCCCAAGGTTCTCGGAATCGGGGTTGCACTCATTACAAGCAAGTGCGGATTACTGCCCTTTGCAAGCAGCTTTGCCCTCTGTGACACACCAAAGCGATGCTGTTCATCGGTTACAGCTATGCCAAGATTATAAAAATTCGTTTTCTCGGTAATTAAAGCGTGAGTGCCAACCACAAATGAAATATCACCGTTTTCAAGCTCAGCTCTTACAGCCTTTTTTTCAGACTCTTTCATTGAGCCTGTGAGCAATGCGGTTTTTATATCCGTATCCTTAAAAAGCTCGGTAAAGGTTTTGTAGTGCTGTCTTGCAAGAATATCGGTAGGTGCCATAAACGCTGCCTGAAAGCCATTGCGGATAACAGTATGGCACACAGCGGCAGCCACCGCCGTTTTACCTGATCCTACATCACCCTGCACAAGTCTGTTCATCGGTCGTGTGCCTTTTGTCAAATCGGATATACACTCGCTTACCACTCGATTCTGAGCATTTGTAAGAGTAAATGGCAAAAGCTCCTTAAATTCATCAAAATAGCTTTTTGTAATGTCAACTCCGCTTTCCCCTCGGCTATGCTCCTTTAATGAACGCATACCAAGATTTAGCACCAAGAGTTCCTCGGTAACAAGTCTTTTCCTTGCACTTGCAAGTGCCTCGGAATTTTCCGGAAAATGTATATTCTGAATTGCATATTTCAAGTCACAAAGAGAAAAAGTTTTGCGTACATTTTCGGGTAACGGGTCGTTTACTTTGTCAGGCAAAAAAGTTACCGCCTGCTTTACGGCATTTGCAATAATCTTAGAATTAAGACCTGCCGTCTGCTTATAGACAGGGTGGATTTTTGAGCCCTCACCTACCGGTGAAAAGGTCGGAGAAATCATCTGTGCTCCACCCATACTGCCCGTTACTTTACCATAAAAATAATACTCCGTATTTGGATGAATCATAGTGCTTATGTAGCGATTGTTAAAAAACACAAGCTGAAGTGTACCGGTATCGTCATATACCATTCCCTTAGAAATAATGCGGCCGCCGGGCAAAACACCATCTCTTATCTGAGTGCCAAGCACAGCCTTGATGCACACATTCATTCCGTCTTGCAGGCTTTCAATTTTAGTGGTAGAACTCCAATCCTCGTAACCTTTTGGATAAAAGCTGAGCAAATCGCCAATGCTGTAAATACCCAGCTTATTAAAAAGCTCGGCTCTTTTTTTGCCTATTCCGTTTAATTTATCAATAGAAATTTTATACAGAGAAGCCATAGTAACACCGAAAATAAAAGGGCGTGATGACACGCCCCTTAAAAATCACTTTCTACTTTTATCTCAGCCACAGGGCAAGCCAGAATGCTTACAAAATTATTCTACGCTGAGGATAAAGTAATAAACCGGCTGGTCACCCTTAACAAGAGTAATGTCTGTGCGTGAGCCAAACTTATCTGAAAGTTCGTTAAATGCAGTTTTTGCATCTTCCTCGCTGATTTCATTACCGTAAATAAGAGTGATGAAAGAAGTATCACGAGATACCATATTCTTTGCAAGCTTTACAACTGCCTTTACAGGATTCTTTTCTGTAATGGTAAGCTTGCCGTTTTCAAGAGCAATAATGTCGCCCTCTTTGATTTTCTTACCACCAAATTCGCTGTTTCTTGCAGCAAATGTAACAAGACCTGTGCCAACACCTGTAGCTGCATCCATCATAAGCTGAGCGTTGCTCTCAGGTGAAATTTCAGAATCAAAGTTGAGCAATGCAGTCATACCCTGCGGAATTGTTCTTGTAGGAACAATAACAACATTTCTGTCTTTAACCATAGGAATAGTCTGCTCTGCTGCAAGAATAATGTTTTTGTTATTTGGGAAAACAAGTACATTCTTGGCAGGAGTTGCCATAATAGCAGCGTAAATATCGTCTGTGCTTGGGTTCATACTCTGACCGCCGGATACAACATTTGCACAGCCTAAATCCTTAAAGAGATTCTTAAGTCCCTCGCCTGCTGCAACTGCAACAAAACCGAAGTCCTCAACCGGCTCGGCAGGCTCAAAGCTTTCTTTCTTAGGCTTTGAAGCCGCCTTTGCGTTCTTATGCTGCTCCTTCATATTTTCAACCTTAACGGTTAAAAGCTGACCGAATAAAAGTGCCTTTGTGAGTGCCTTACCCGGCTGTTCTGTATGAACATGAACCTTAATGATTTCTTCATCATTAACCACAACAACGCAATCACCTATTGTCTGGAGATAAGCTCTTAATTCATCAGGATCTGGAGCATCCTCAATATTTCTGCCAATAATAAATTCTGTGCAGTAAGTAAACTGAATGTCATCGTCAAATTCAGCCGCTGCACTTTCAAAAGTTTCTACAGTAGCCTCTGCCTTGTCCTCTGTATATTCAACCATTACACCGTCTTTAAGGTAAGAAAGCATACCCTCAAAGATTACACAAAGTCCCTTACCGCCTGCATCAACTACGCCTGCCTTTTTAAGAACAGGTAAAAGCTCAGGAGTGATTGCAAGAGCCTCGTTTGCCTTGTCACAAATGCTCTGCCATACATAAAGGCTGTCTGAATTGATTCTTGAAGCCTCTACACCCTCTTCGTAAGCCATACGAGCTACTGTAAGGATTGTACCCTCTGTAGGTTTCATTACTGCCTTGTAAGCAGCGTCAACACCGATACCGAGTGCCGCTGCAAGGCTTTTTCCGTTTACCTCTTTCATACCCTTGAGGCCCTGTGCAAAGCCTCTGAAAATAAGAGAAGTAATAACGCCTGAATTACCTCTTGCACCTCTCAGCATTGCAGAAGCCGTAATCTGAGCTACCTCGCCTGCGTCATCGCCGTTATATTCGGCAAGAGCCTTTGCGGCAGCCATTATTGTCATAGACATATTTGTACCTGTATCACCGTCCGGAACAGGGAAAATATTAAGATCATTAATTTGATTTTTCTGTGAGCTTATATTGTTTGCACCAGAAATTATCGCATTCTTTAAGATTTCGCCGTTAAACATTGCGAGCACATCCTTTATCATACAATTAAATTCATAGACATAGTTATTATATATTTTAGTGCGGAATTTTGCAAGTGAAATTCACAAAAATATAGCAAATTTTAAATTTTAGTCACCTTATTCAATTCTTAGCGACTCAAAAGAGAGAGTTTTGCCTGATTTGTCATCAATATCAAAAATCACACATTCCATTTTGCAGTCACCGTCTGCAAGGTCAAACCTTGCGGGCATTTTTGTGCGGAATTTATTAATAATAATTTCACTTTTTACGCCAAGAACCGAATGAATTGTGCCTGTCATACCCACATCGGTAATATATCCGCTGCCCTGTGGCAAAACCTGTGCATCAGAGGTCTGCACATGTGTGTGTGTGCCAAACATTGCCGATACCTTGCCGTCAAGGAAATATCCCATTGCTCTTTTTTCGCCTGTAGCCTCAGCGTGAAAATCCACAACAATAATATTGCTTTCAGCTTTTTTCAGCATATTTTCTGCACACGAAAAAGCACAATCAAGGTTATTATCCATAAAAGTATTGCCCATAATATTGATAACGGTAATAATCTTTCTGCCTGTATCAACATTGATAATACCTGTACCCGGAGTTGTGCCGTTCGGGAAATTCGCAGGGCGAACTATAAAAGGATTTTCATCAATAAATTCATAGGATTCCTTTCGTCTGAAAGAATGGTTGCCGAGTGTGATTACATTTACACCGCTGTCAAGCAGATAATTTGCTGAGCTTGGAGTAATTCCGTTGCCGTCGGCTGAATTTTCACCATTACAAATAACAAAATCAATGCCATTTACCTTTTTTAAAGTAGGCAATTTATCTCGCAAAAATCGACAGCCGACACTGCCCACAACATCACCTATACATAATATCCGCATAATATCACCTTATAATAATCTGATGAGTTTAATTATACCACAAACAATCTAATCTGTCACACTAAATTCAAATGTTTGTGCAATATTTTCGTTAAAAATATAGCTTACTTCTGCTATATAGTCATTACCGTTCATTTTAGTGTTAATTTTTCTGCTTACAATCCTGCTTTCAGGCTTTTCAAACACCTCGTAAAGTATTGACTGAGTGAGTAATTTTTTATCAAGCGTGCTTTTATTAAGCTCGGCATCGGTTTTATTAACCTCCACTTCGCTCTGAGTAATAATTTCAACGGGAATATCGGTATTGTTAAAATTCGGTTTTTCACAACTGTAAACGCTCACGCTGTCATCGTAAGACAAAAAGCTTAACGAGCAAGGAAACTTAAAATTTATAAAATTGCAGATATACCTGTCTGTGCGGTTGTCGGTTATTGAATAATACTCATAGCTTCTTGGCAGGGTATATTCCTTTTTATATATAACATCTGCCATTATTTCTGCACTTGCGTGCACATATTCTATTGTTTCCTGCTTTGATTCTACTATACCGCTGACAAGCAAATCTCCCTTTACTACTCCGCTACCTTTTAATACCTTTGTTTCACCTCTTGAGGTTTTTATATCTGTAATAACTCCGTCATTGTTCGCCTTTACATTGCATGGCGTTTTAAAATCTGGTGTGTCGGGCTTTGGTGCTTTTTCCTCAATATTCACGCTCATTGTACTGCCCATAATATTTAGACTTATCCAACCTATCTGCTCATTTTGCATTATCAGTTTTCTCTCTGTGTTCTTAGTATCTATTGAGTTTATATAAGAACCGATTTTTACATTATCTTCTTCAAGTGCGTGGAGTATCTGCGAAGTGCTGAGAGTTTTTGTGGGCGGTGCGTCAATATACCATAAAAATTTTGAAAGCACTACTATAAGCACAATTCCTATTATACCGCCAATCACAAGTCCCACTCGCCCATTGTACCGCTGAGCATAAAACGGCAGTCCATGCCTTGCCGTAACTTGCATTTTAAGCTTTGATTTTGAGGCTATACTTCGTATATTTTTGTAGTCATACACCTGCATTGTGGCGGTTAAGCCTTTTTCTGTAGGCTTTAAATTCCACACATTTATTCCGTTGCGAGTGGTAAGGTTAATAAACCTCTCAGGAAATTTTCCGCTTGCCGAAAAATCAACATAACCCTTGCTCCACCTTATCAGCTTTAAAAGCATAGTAACGCCTCGCTTTATGTAATAAAATCAATTCCCGTAATAAATCCCTCAATCACAACATCAAAGGCAGAAATGCACTTTACTGTAAGCCCTCTGCCACACACAGACACAACCATTTTGCTGGTGTTTATCTTTATATTCTCGCTTTCGTACCGCAAAACACCTGTTGAACCTTCAATGGTAATTCTTCGGTTGCCGAGCATTTCAAGCATTGGCAAGCCTGAGTTTAAGTCAATCGCCACTGAGTTTGTCGATTGATTTTTAGGTTTATCGTTTTTTCTCTGCAAAATATATCTCTCCACTCCAAAGCTTTATTATTATTTTTATGCAGAGTGTCACATATATATTAATGGTGATTGCTATGTTTATAAAGGCAAATTTTCACAAAATATCAGCCGTATTGCTCTCCCTTGCAATTATAATTATATGCGTTCTGCTTTTGATTTTTTCAAAGGAATGTGCAAGCGGTGCTTTTTCGGGAATTGAAATGTGCATTAATGTGCTGATTCCCTCACTTTTTCCGTTTATGGCTGTATCGTCTTTCATAATAAGGAGCGGTGTGTCAGACATTCTTGGCAAGCCGTTTAAAAAAATTATGAAAGGCATTTTCGGCTTGAGTCCTGCCTTTGCTCCTGTACTTTTGCTGTCGGTTACAGGAGGTTACCCGATTGGTGCAAAAAGCTGTAACGAGCTGTATAAAAACGGAACGGCTGATATTGAAGAATGTAAACGAGCAAGCCTTTTTATGGTGTGTGCGGGGCCGGGATTTCTCATAAGTTTTATCGGAATGTCAATTTATAACGATAGAAAAATAGGCACAATTATGCTTGTTTCCCAGATTTTGTCGGTACTTCTTACAGGCATTGCGAATAGAATAATAAACAGAGGAAAAATTTCTTATAAAAGCAAGGCTTTAGGCGGTGTTAAGCTTAGTCTTACAAAATCTCTTGTGGAAGCGGTTGCAGACGCTTCAAAAGGTATGCTTTCAATATGCTCATTTGTAATTGCTTTTTCTGCGGTATCGGGAATAATTTCTGCTGTAATTGATGACGGACTTATAAAAACTGTTATTTTATCCGTATTAGAGGTCTGCACGGGCGTAAAGACGGTTTCAAGCGAACTGCCTGTGTGGGCAACCGCCTTTGTTGCAGGCTTTGGCGGAATATGCGTTCATTTTCAGATTTTTTCCGTACTCGGTAGCTTGAACATAAGCAAAATAAAGTTTTTCTGTTACAGAATTATACAAGGCTTATTGACGGCAGTTTTTACTTATGCGGGTATGCAGATTTTTTATGATGCAAAGACTGTATTTTCGGTCGGGACAGTTACGGGCAGTTCAATTTACGGCGGCACAGCCTTTTCGGGGATTGTGCTTGCCGCACTTATGATATGCTTTTTGTATTCTCTTAAAAACTGTAAAAACAATTAACGGAGGTTACTTATGTGTGGTATTGCCGGTTGGTTTGACAATGAAATTAATATGAGCGAACGGATTCCCGTTTTGTATGAGATGTCGCAAACGCTTAGCAAGCGAGGCCCTGACGAAAACGGACTATACATCAATAAAGGCTGTGCATTGCTCCACAGACGGCTTGTGGTTATTGACAAGGAAAACGGCAAACAGCCTATGGCGGCAAGGCACAAGGGCAAAACATATATAATTGTCTATAACGGCGAATTATATAATACCGATGAACTCAGAGAAGACTTGAAAGCAAGCGGTTTTCATTTCAGAGGACACAGCGACACCGAGGTTGTGCTTAAAGCATATATGAAATACAAGGAAAAATGTGCCGATATGCTCAACGGTATTTTTGCTTTTGCAGTGTATGATGTGAGTGAAAACAGTATATTTTTATGCAGGGATAAAATCGGAGTAAAGCCGCTTTTCTACTATGAATACAACGGTGGAATATTGTTTGCGTCAGAAATAAAGGCATTGCTTGCAAGTAAAATTGTAAAACCGCAGATTGACGAAACCGGACTGTATGAAATCTTTTTTTTAGGCCCTGCACGAACTCCGTCTTGCGGTGTTTTTAAAGGTGTAAAGGAATTAAAGCCCGGTGAAATGGCAATATACAAAGACCAAAAGCTCACTAAAAAAAGCTACTTTACAATTCAGGCAAAGGAGCACACAGACAGCATTGAGCAAAGCATTGAAAAAACACGCTACCTGCTTACAGATGCTATAAATCGTCAGCTTGTAAGCGATGTGCCGTTATGTTTTTTCCTCTCAGGCGGACTTGACAGCAGTATTATTGTAAAAACCGCCTCACAGTATTATAAAGAAAACAGACTCGGCAAAATCAACACCTACTCGGTTGAATACCGTGACAACGAAAAATACTTTAAAAAAAGCCTGTTTCAACCAAACGCTGATTTTGAATACATCTCGCTTATGTCACGCAATGCCGACAGCCGACACAGGGAAATTATTCTTGACAACAAGGCCGTTGCCGATGCACTATATGACAGCGTAAACGCAAGGGATTTGCCCGGGTATGTTGATGTAGATTCCTCTCTGCTTCTGTTTTGCGGTGAAATAAAAAAAGACTACACAGTTGCCCTTTCGGGCGAATGTGCAGATGAGCTTTTCGGCGGTTATCCATGGTACCACAACAAAGACATTTTGTTTGAAGATAACTTTCCGTGGTCAAAATCGAAAGATGTAAGGTCGGGTATTCTTAAAGACGGCATATTGCCAAAAGGTGCGGAATATGTACGGCAAAAATACCTTGATACCGTTAACCTTGCACCTAAACTAAAGACGGATTCTAAAATTGACGCACGAATGAGAGAGATGTTTTATCTTAATTTCTACTGGTTTATGCAATGCCTGCTCGAGCGAAAGGATCGCTGTTCAATGTACAACGGACTTGAAGTGCGTGTGCCGTTCTGTGATTACAGGCTTGCAGAATATGCCTACAATATGCCATGGGAAATCAAGGCTTACAACAACAGAGAAAAAGGAATTGTACGCAAAGCTTTTGAGGATATTTTGCCGGAGGAAATATGTTGGCGAAAGAAAAGTCCATATCCAAAAACGCACAATCCGGTTTATTTTGAAATATGCAAAGAGCGTGTGTTAAATATTCTTAAAAAGAAAAATCAACTTACAGAATTACTCAGCTTTGACGGCATAATGAAAATAATTGAAAATCCAGAAAGCATCACAACTCCTTGGTACGGTCAACTTATGCAAGCACCACAGATACTTGCTTATATAATTGAGCTTGATTATTGGTTTGAAAAATACAATGTTGAAATAGTTTAAAGCTTGTGATAAAATAAGCTAAAGAATTAAAAAGCGGGTGATTGTTATAACGCAAAAAATGTATTCGGCTATGGTAAATTTCTTTAAAAAAAATAAATTTTGCAATCTGATACTAAGATTCTGTTATAACTTTCTGCCATTCATAATGTTTTTTTCATACGGAATTTTGCTTGTGTTTATGCTGTTTTCCGATGCAAAAATCTTTGCAAGGGTATTGCTTGCACCGTTTACGGTATTTGCATTGGTAACGGTTTTCAGAAAAATATTCAACCGACAGCGACCTTACCAGAAATTCAAAATTGAATCGGTATTTGGCAAAGACAAAGACGGTGAAAGTATGCCGAGCAGACATACTTCATCTGCGTTTATAATTGCAATGGCATTTATGTATGTAAGCATACCGCTTGGCATCGCCTATATGATAATCAGCGTATTGATTACAATTTCAAGAGTGCTTTCGGGAGTTCATTTTATAAGCGATGTAATCGCAGGTATGGCAATCTCACTTCTTTACGGCTATTTTTCATTTTTCATAATTTAAAAAAAGTGCCTGGGCAAAATGCTCAGGCACAATTTTTTAAATATTCAACTGTAATTATTCAATTACCTTAATCCAACCCTTTGGAGCTTCAATTCTGCCCATCTGAATACCTGTGAGAGTTTCATAGAGCTTCTTAGTTACAGGGCCCATTTCTTCCATACCGCTTGGGAAGCATATTTCCTTGCCGTGGTCATTGATCTTGCCAACAGGTGAGATAACGGCTGCTGTACCGCAAAGACCGCACTCTGCAAAATCCTTAACCTCGTCAAAGTAAACTTCTCTTTCCTCTACCTCAAGGCCAAGATACTCTTTTGCAACATACATAAGAGAACGGCGGGTGATTGAAGGAAGAATGCTGTTTGACTTAGGAGTAACAACCTTACCGTCTTTTGTAACGAAGATAAAGTTTGCACCGCCTGTTTCCTCTACCTTTGTACGGGTAGCGGCATCAAGGTACATATTCTCGGCAAAGCCCTCTTCATGAGCTGTAACAATAGCATGTAAGCTCATTGCATAGTTAAGACCTGCTTTGATGTGACCGGTACCGTGTGGTGCGGCTCTGTCAAAGTCTGAAACCTTAATTGTGATTGGCTTTGCACCGCCCTTGAAGTATGGACCGACAGGTGTTGCAAAAAGTCTGAACTGATACTCTGTTGACGGCTTAACACCGATAACAGGGCCAATACCGAACATATATGGACGAAGATAGAGTGTTGCACCTGAGCCGTATGGCGGAACATAGTCTGCATTTGCCTTTACAACCTTGCAAACTGCGTCAACAAACATATTCTCAGGGAGAACAGGCATTTCAAGTCTTTTGCAGGAATCCTGCATTCTTGCTGCGTTAAGGTCAGGTCTGAAAACTACAATTTTTCCGTCCTGAGTTGTATAAGCCTTTAAGCCTTCAAAGCAAGTCTGAGCATACTGCAAAACACCTGCACACTCACTCATTGTGATTGTTGCATCGGTTGTCATTGCACCATTGTCCCACTTGCCGTCTTTATAGTTAGCTACAAATCTTTCACCGGTAGGCATATAACCAAAACCGATATTTGCCCAATCAATATGCTGTTTTTCCATAATATATTACTTCCTTTCATTGTAGGCAAAATCTGTTATAAGTATATATTATACTTATTATCGTGATTTGTCAACAATTAAAGCGAGATTATTAGTATATAAAGGTATATTTTGTACCAATTTTTCTACTTTCAACAAACTACAATTCCTTTTACGAATTAAAGCGGTAAATTTTAGCATATTTATTAATTTTACAAGTATATTTATAAATCAAAAAGGTTCAGAGATTGCATACATTTTTTACCAAAAATGCAATTTGCAAATTCTGAACCTTCATTTTTATTTTAACAAATTATAAACTCGCACACAAACACAAGTGCACAACAGATTACCGACACCTTGAAAAGTCCTGCGTCAAACCATGCCGCCACAAGACCTGCCGCAAAGGCTAATGCACCTGCAATCGGGCTTTGTGTGGCATTGATTATTGCCGGAAATGTCATTACAGAAAGCGTTACATACGGCACATAATAAAGGAATGATTTTACAAACCTATTTGTAAATTGCTTTTTCACAAGTGTGAGAGGCAATACTCTTATGGCAAAGGTCACACCAGCCATTATGAGTATGTAAATATACGGATTATGCGTCATTTTCTTTGCCCTCCTCATCTTTTATCGGGAAAAGCAATGCTGCAACTGCCGAAATAACTACAGTAAGTATAATTGTTCGTGTGCCCTCGGAAATCTGACTGATTATTGGCAGATATGCAAAAGCAAGACTTAATATAAAACTTACAATCACTATACCCATAAGCGGTTTGTTTGTCTTTGTCGGCGGTACAATTATGGCAAGGAACATTCCAAACAATGCCACACTCAAGGCACTCACCACTCTTAGAGGCAGAATATTACCTGCTATTGTGCCGAGTGCTGTGCCAACCGCCCAGCAGGGACCGGCAAAAAGGATTGCACCGTATGTGTAATACGGATTTACACTTCCCTTGCGTGAAATTGTAATACCAAAAAATTCATCGGTTATAAAAAAGCCGAGCAAAAGTCTGTGAATAAGCTTAGTGCCACTTTCTATTCTCTGGCTTAAAGCACAGCTCATCAAAAGATACCTTGCATTTGCAATAAGCGTTACAACTGCCATTTCAAAGAATGTAGCGTCTGCCGCAATTACGGTAAATCCTGAGTATTCGCCTGCCGAGGCATTGCAAAGCAAGCTTGCCAGAAAGCTCTGAAATGCGGTAAGTCCTGCGTTTTTTGCGGCAATACCTAAGGAAAATGACACCGCAAGATAGCCAAGTCCTATTGGGATTCCGTCACGAAGTCCCTGTGCAATAACCTTTCGGTTAGTTTTTATTAAATTTTTTCCACCCATTTTTAACTCCATAAATTTTATTATTAAAATGCACAAACAGCCAACCGCTCAATGCAGTCGGCTAAGCTAAAAAAAATCGCTCAGACAATATTCAAAATATCTGTAAAGCCTGTTGCATTAAAAACATCGAGCACAGCTTCATTCACATTTGAAACTGTAAGTCCGCCCTTTGCTGACATCTTCTTGTGCAAGGTAAGCACAACACGCAAACCGGCAGAGGAAATATATTCAAGCTTTGCAAGGTTTAGTGTAAGAGTGTTTACGCTGTCAGCAATATTTTCATTTTCAAGCTGTGGTGCTGTGAGAGTATCAAGCCTGCCCTCAAGTGAAAGTGTAAGCTCATCACCGTTTTCGGTTCTTATAATTTTCATAGTTTATCTCCCGCATAATTAATCAGTTGAGATGCTTTTCAATCGAAAAGACATTAGTTTTGTTCTTATATTCGTAATCGCACTTATCCATAACCTGCTTTACAAGAAAAACACCGAGTCCGCCAATCTGCCTTTTTTCCGCCTCAAGCGTAATGTCCGGGTCTGTTCTTGCAAGCGGATTGTACGGTTTTCCTGTATCTTCAAATGTAATTCTCAGGCTAAGTGGTTCAGGTAGAATTTCAAAGCTTATATTCACCGTTCCTCCACTCTCTGCATAAGCATAGCTGCAGATATTTACAAAAATTTCCTCTACGGCAAGCTCAAGCTGAATCTGTGTTTTCGGCATTACATCATATGGATTTAAGAATTCATCAAGAAAATCCGTCAGCTTTGAAAGATTTTCTTTATTTGCACTTAGCGTTAATTTTTTCATATTCTGCACCTACTCTATTCTTAAAGCAAGCAAAGTCAGATCGTCAAATTGCTCCTGACCGTCTGCAAAATTACTTACGCTGTTTTCTACTGCATTCACAAGGTCTTTTACAGAGACATTTTTATTCTTATTAAGAATATTTTTTAGTCTCTCCTCACCATACATATTGCCTGTAGCTGAGTTTGCCTCTGTTACTCCGTCAGTGTATAGCACAACTGTGTCACCCTTATTAAGTGTTGTAGAAAATTCCTTGTATTTAAAATCATCAAGACCTGCAAGCACAAAGCCCGGCTTTATTTTTACATAATCAAACTCTTTGTTGTTTCGCATAAGTAAAGGTGCGTTATGTCCTGCGTTTGAATATATAAACTCGCCTGTTTTAATATTAAGAAGTCCGATAAATGCGGTTACAAACATATTTGCATCGTTTTGACTGCACAATACCTCGTTTGTTTTGGTAAGAATTTCTGACGGAGTTTTGCCAGAATCGTAGAACATATGAAGAATAACCTTTGTCATTGCCATAAACATTGCGGCAGGCACACCCTTACCCGACACATCAGCAATTACAACCGCCATATGCTCGTCATCAACAGCAAAGCAATCATAAAAATCACCGCCTACCATTTTGGCAGGAGTCATATCTGCACTTACAGACACATTAAATTTGTTAAGTTCATCGAAATTTTTCGGTAAAATTCCTCGCTGAATTTTTGATGCAACATTAAGCTCAGCTACCATTTTCTCTCGTTCAGCTGTGCTTTTTTTTATATTATCGGTGTAAACCTCAATATCAGTCAGCATTTTTTCTATTACCTTAGCCATATTGCCAACCTCGGAATCAATACCTGCAAATTTTTTACATTCATTTATTATAGCTTTATTGTCAAAATTGCCGTCTGTACCATATTCTGAAATTGAAGTAGATATAGACTTAATCGGAATAACAAAGCTTTTTTCTGTGTAGAGCAGTACCCTTGCAATAATAATGATATAAAGATTGATTACTACACCTGCAAAAATATAGATTGTTTCCCACAATTTAATATCATCAACAACTACAGCAGATAAAAAGAAGTAGCAAAACACTGTAATGATAGCAGTAAAAATCAAACCTGCACACATAAATTGGTATATCATTTTTTCGTTAAAGGACGCAACATCTTTTTGTTCGTTGCCAAGCTTTTCAGCCTTATTTTTGGGGATAATAAATCTTATATTTTTCTTTGATAAAAAAGCAACAAAAGGTATGCCAAGCAATACACCGAAATCAAGGTTATTAAAAAATATGATTAATGTCGTGTTGTTTATAAAATCGGAATGAGTATTGAACATAATCATAAATCCAAGCAAGCCGGCATTGAGAAGTGAACTGATAAGCACAATAACACCAAAGCGAACTACCTTTGATATTTTATCAAAGCGTGGGTAAAGCGAAATATCCTTATCCACCACAAAGTCGCTATACCACAAATGATGCACAATATAGCTTGTAAAAAGCTGAATAAAAAAACTTTCAACACACATAGGTGCAGATAGTCCGAACACAATATCACCGGCAAGATTGCCGAGAGAACAACCTAATGCACCCCAAAATCCAAAAAATAATGAGCATACAGGAGGCAGAATTGCCGCAGGTCTTAGCTCCGTCATACTTGTAAGCTGAAAAAAGGATCTGAACGGGACACAAACGCAGAAAAATGCCACACCGCAAATCAGGGTTAAAAGCAATTTATACCTAAGGTCATTTTTAACTTTCATTGCATCACCTCAAAAAGTACTTACCTAATTATAGCATATTAATATTACTTTTTAAATAACAAAAAGGCAGTAAAAACTGCCCTTTTGACAAATTTTATTATTCCTCGCCATTCCAGCAGTAGGTACAAAGCTTGCACTTATCAATACCGCAGGAATCAAGCATATCATCAAGACGATTAAAGCGAAGTGAAGTAAACTTAAGCTCCTTGCAAATCTCGTCAACCATCTTCTCATACTTTTCTGAATCAGGATTAGTATATTCCTTTAACACCTCATCAGTAACATTACCGTTTTCAAGTCTTTCAATAACTCTTCTTGTGATAAGATCCATTTCAGATGATGAGCGTGAGAAGTTCAGGTATTTACAACCATAAACAAGCGGCGGACAAGCCGGTCTGATGTGAACCTCCTTTGCACCGCTCTCAAAAAGGTACTCAGTAGTTTCTCTAAGCTGTGTGCCACGAACGATTGAGTCATCAATCAAAAGCAAGCTCTTATCTCTGATTAAATCTTCAACAGCAAGCAGCTTCATCTTTGCAATAAGGTTACGCTGGCTCTGAATTGTCGGCATAAATGATCTTGGCCATGTCGGGGTGTATTTAATGAACGGTCTTGAGAACGGAATACCCGAAGCGTTTGCATAACCAACTGCGTGTGCAATACCGGAGTCAGGCACACCTGCTACAACATCAGGCTTTACATTATCTCTCTCAGCCATTTTTTCACCGCAATGGTAACGCATCTGCTCAACGCTCATTCCCTCATATGAACTTGCAGGATAGCCGTAATAAACCCAAAGAAATGTGCAGATTTTCATTTCATCACCGGGCTTTTTGAGTGTAACGCAGTTTTTAGCCGTAATAACAGCAATTTCACCGGGGCCTAATTCCTTATAATTGCTGTAACCGAGATTTTTGTATGCAAAGCTTTCAAATGCGGCACAGAATGCGTCCTCTTTTTTGCCGATAACTATAGGAGTTCTGCCATACTTATCTCTTGCACAATAAATGCCGTTTGGATTCATAAGCAAAAGAGAAAGCGAACCGTCAACCTTTTCGAGTGCATAGTTAATGCCGTCAACAAGGTTTTCTTTCTGGTTAATTAATGTAGCAACAAGCTCTGTAGGATTGATTTCACCACCGCTCATCTCAAGGAAATGAGAATTTCCGTTTGAGAAAATCTCCTCCACAAGCTCGTTTGTATTGTTAATCTTGCTTACTGTTGTGATAGCATATGTACCGTGATGTGAGCGTACCATAAGCGGCTGTGGCTCATAGTCAGAAATACAGCCAATGCCGAGTCTGCCCTTCATCTGCTGCATATCCTTATCAAACTTAGTTCTGAAAGGTGCGTTTTCAATGTTATGAATTGATCTGTCAAAGCCTCTTTCATCGTCATAAACTACCATACCGCCTCTTCTTGTGCCAAGATGTGAATGATAGTCAATACCAAAATACAAATCAAATACGCAGTCGTCCTTGGCTGCTACTCCCATATATCCACCCATATTTTTTCTCCTTTATAATTCAGTATAAAACTGCAACCCAAATACAGTTATATTTTATTATATTATTATTTTGTCCTGTTGTCTATACAAAAATAAAAATTATATCTTAATATTATTATGCAGTGATATACTTTTTTGCTTATTTGTTTAACTATATTAAATTTTAAGCAAAAAATCACAATTATTTTTTATAAAAGATTTACACAAGGTTAATTTTATGTTATAATATAGTTAATTCTTATTAAAACAGTATATATTCTTACAAAAGGAAAATTTATTATGACTTTGCAACAACTAAGATATGTAGTCATGGTTGCTCAGAAAGGCACTATCAGCGAAGCGGCAAAAGAGCTTTTTATATCTCAGCCGAGCCTTACAAATGCAATTCGTGAGCTTGAAAAAGAAATGAACATTACAATATTTAACAGAACCAACAAAGGCGTTGCTGTATCGAACGAGGGAGAACAATTTTTAGGATATGCAAGACAGGTGCTTGAACAAGCGAACCTGCTTGAGAGTGCCTATAAAACCTCACCTCAGGATAAGCAACGCTTTTGTATTTCCACACAGCACTATTCTTTCGCAATAAATGCCTTTGTTGATTTAATCAAAGATCTTCCGCACAATGAATATGATTTTTCAATAAGGGAAACCCAGACCTATGAAATAATCAACGATGTTTACACAATGAAAAGTGAAATCGGCATTATTTATATAAATTCTTTTAACGAGGCGGCTTTGATGAAGATACTTAAATCAAAGGATTTATGCTTTAATGAACTTTTTGTTGCAAAACCGCATATTTTTGTAACCTCAGAACATCCGCTTGCACATAAGGAATCTGTAACAATGGAAGAACTTGCCGATTACCCTTATCTCTCATTTGAACAGGGTGAGCATAATTCGTTTTATTATTCAGAGGAAATTTTCAGCACAGTTGAACGCAAAAAGAATATTAGAGTAACAGACCGAGCAACGCTGTTTAATCTTCTCATCGGCTTAAACGGCTACACAGTTTGCAGTGGAATCATAGACAGCGACCTGAACGGCTCAAATATTATTTCAATTCCACTTAGTAAGGAGGGTAATATGAAAATAGGCTATATTTGCCACAAAAATTTAATTACAAGCAAACTTTGTAAGAAGTTTTTGGAAAATTTAAGCAAATATATAAACTGACATTACATACAAGGAGGCAAAAATGAAAAATTTTATCAGTACATTAAAGGAATTAAAAATTTTGAATTTTCTCTTTTTAACGCTTGCAGGTGTTATAAATGCCTTTGGTGTAGTTGTATTTCTTGCACCGGTAAAGCTGTATGACAGTGGAATTTCCGGAACATCAATGCTTATTTCTCAGGAAACACCTGACTGGTGCAGTCTTTCGCTGATTCTTATTCTGCTGAACATTCCGCTGTTCTTACTTGGTTTAAAGCGTGAGGGGTTAAAGTTTACTATATATGCAATTTATTCCGTACTCATCTATTCCCTTGCGGCATGGATAATAACCGATATTTTGCCTATTGATGTAAGTTTTATTTCACCTTTGGCAGGCAATGACCTGTTTTTGTGTGCAATTTTCGGCGGTGTAATATCAGGCTGCGGAAGCGGTCTTGCAATGCGTTTTGGCGGTGCTATTGACGGTATTGATATTCTTGCCATTATGTTTGCCAAAAAGCTCCACCTGAGCATCGGCACATTTATTATGATTTATAACATTCTTCTCTACATCATTTGCGGTATAGTAATCGGAAGCTGGATTTTGCCGCTTTATTCAATAGTAACCTACGCCGTTGCCGTTAAAATGGTTGACTTCTTTGTTGAGGGCTTTGACCGAGCAAAAGGAGCTTTCATCATTACTACAAGAGCAGATCAGGTATGCGAAAAGCTTTCCCAAACCTTTGAAAACGGTATTACAACCATTGAGGCAAAGGGCTACTATTCCGGTTCCAAAAAGACGATGATTTACTTTGTAATCAACCGCTTTCAGGTTGATAAAATGAAACGACTTGTACATGACATTGACCCGAAGGCTTATATATCTATCAATGAAATTGCCGATGTTTACTCTGCAAACTCAAACAGTGACGATTAAAACAGCTTTGTAAAGCAAGTGAAGTTTGATATAGTTAGCAGCTATATCAAACCTAAATTTTTATGTATTTTACAAATATCAGTTTTTGCATTATACTGTTGTCAAATGAAACGGAGGTAATATTTATGGGTAAATCAAACACACCGTTCCGCTTTGATTATGTAGGCAGTTTTTTAAGACCTGACTATTTAAAGAAAGCAAGAGCAGACTTTGAAAAAGGCAACATTACAAAGCAGGAGCTTACAGAGGTTGAAAATAAAGCAATTATTGACCTTGTAAATAAGCAGAAAAAATTAGGCTATAAAGTTATTACAGACGGTGAGTTCCGCCGTGCAACATGGCATCTTGACTTTATGTGGGGATTCAACGGAGTGGCACACAAAAAGACAGAAAAGGGCGTAGCATTTCATGGCGAGCCTGCATTAATTGACGATACATGGCTTACCGGCAAAATCTCGGTTGACAACCACCCATTTGTAGAGCATTATAAATTTGTAAAGGCTCTTGAGGATGAAAATACTGTTGCAAAGCAGACAATCCCTGCACCGGCCCAGTTTTTCCAACAGATGATTATTCCTGCTAATATTGAAGCTACAAGAAAATTTTATCCGACAGATGAAGAACTTATTGATGATATTGCAAAAGGTTACCGCAAGGTAATCGGCGACCTTTACAACGCAGGCTGCAGAAACATTCAGTTTGATGACTGTACTTGGGGTGTTCTTGTTGCTAAAGGCAGTGTAATCCGATATGGCAAGGAAACTAATTTTAAGGAAATCAGTGAAAAGCTTTTAAAGGTAAATAACCTTGCTATTGAAGGCAAGCCTGATGACTTTGTTATTAACACACACATTTGCAGAGGTAATTACCACTCA
Organism: Ruminococcus sp.; assembly: GCF_045129435.1. Classification (GTDB taxonomy): domain Bacteria; phylum Bacillota; class Clostridia; order Oscillospirales; family Acutalibacteraceae; genus Ruminococcoides. The sequence continues at coordinate 43,154 of NZ_JBGVJL010000193.1, forward strand.
GCATATTTCTCAAGCGGTGCTTATGATTCAGTAGCAGAGCCACTCTTTGGCAGAGAAAATGTTGATGCTTATTATCTTGAATTTGACGATGAGCGTTCAGGAAGCTTTGAGCCGTTAAAATTAGTTAGCGGTGACAAGAAAGTTGTACTTGGTCTTATCACCACTAAAAAAGCAAAGCTTGAGGACAAGCAGACTGTTATTGAAAGAATTAAGGAAGCAAGCCATTATATTCCACTTGACAGACTTTACCTCAGCCCACAATGCGGTTTTGCATCATGTGAAATCGGCAATAAGCTTACAGAGGAAGAGCAATGGGCAAAGCTTGCACTTGTAAAAGAAATTGCCGAGGAAGTTTGGGGTTAATTTTTTAAGCCGTTAATATCCTTCTCTAAATATAAAAGGGTTGCCACATTTGTTTGTGACAGCCCTTTTCCCTATTCTGCATAAATGGCTTTTTGTTAAATTGTGGTTTTTATTACGAGAAGATAGTTTGCAAAGTAATAATTTTCTTATTCCCGACAACAACTTAGTAATGGTCGGGAGTTAAAAGTATTGAAATTGTCTATGCTTTCTGCTCGGACAAAGAAATTTAGGTCGAGCCTTTTTAAAGGCTCGTGGGTTTTGGCAAAGCCCAAGAAAAGTTGTTTCTATTGCAAATTTTAGACATAAACAGCAACGCTGTTTGTGTGCTAAAGCAAAGTTTGTCAAAACAGGCGACAGCCATTAAAAAGAAATACTGCATTAATACATAATAAAGAAGAATGGCTTTTTTTGTGTTGCTGTCGCAATTATAAGGCTTTCGCTGTTGTGCTCAAGCCACCAAACAGCAAGCTGTTTGGCTATCAAAGCTTTGCGTAATTGGAAAGTATTGTGGGCTTTGCCCACACCCACAACCTTTGAAAAAGGTTGACCAAATTTTTATTTTCGGGTATAAAGTTTGTGATAATTGAAGTAAAAGTTTCCCGACCGTTGCTAAACCATAATTTTCACCCCAACTATTGAAAAAGAACCAATTAAAATATCCACAAATGATAATTTCACTCCAATTTCTAAAAAAACACAAAAGCAAAAGCGACCGAACAATTTTAAAACTGTTCGGTCGCTTTTTAGTAATAATTATTTATGGTTGTTAGAGTGGCATTTACCTGCCATTGCACAGGATGCACATCCGCAGCCACAGCTTGAACAAGAAGATTTACCCTTTTTCTTTGCTCTGAAATGGCTGATAATAATTGCAGCAACTACAGCAACAACTATAAGTAAAACAACTATTGTACCAATATTGTTAAGTAAAAAACTAAGCATATACATCCTCCTCTATCAAAATTTAATTATTTAACCTTTACATTAGCCTTTAATGTGTTAGCCTCTTTGTAAGGTCTTACGAGCATATAAATCATAAATGCAAGTACAGCAAATGCAAAGATAAGTCCGATTACATTGATGTTGCCGGTGAAGATTCCGCCAAACTGGTTAATCATAAGAGCGATTGCATAAGCGAATACACACTGATAAGCTACTGCAAAACAGGTCCACTTTGCGTTGTTCATCTCTCTCTTCATAGCACCGATTGCTGCGAAGCATGGAGCACAAAGGAGGTTGAATACGAGGAATGAGAAACCGCTGATTGGTGTGAAGTGCTGAGCAATTTCACCATATGCACCAAGGTCTGTACCACCATAGAGGATACCCATTGTACCAACAATGTTTTCCTTAGCAACAAGGCCTGTAATTGATGCAACAGCTGCCTGCCAGTTACCCCAACCGAGAGGTGCAAAGATCCAAGCAATGCAGTTACCGATAGCAGCAAGAATTGAGTTGCCGATTTCGTCCTCGGTAAGCATACGGAATGTACCGTCAACAAATCCAAAGTATGTTGTGAACCAAACAAGGATTGTTGAAAGGAGGATAATTGTACCTGCCTTTTTGATGAATGACCAACCACGCTCCCACATTGAACGGAGAAGATTGCTGACTGTTGGGAGATGGTAAGCAGGAAGTTCCATAACGAATGGAGCAGGCTCACCGGAGAAGATTTTTGTCTTTTTAAGCATAATACCTGAAACTACGATTGCAGCCATACCAATGAAGTAAGCTGATGTAGCAATCCAAGGAGAACCCTGGAAAATAGCACCTGCGATCATAGCGATAAATGGCATTTTAGCACCACAAGGAATAAATGTTGTTGTCATAATTGTCATACGGCGGTCACGCTCATTCTCGATTGTACGAGAAGCCATGATACCCGGAACACCACAACCTGTACCAACAAGCATTGGGATAAATGATTTACCGGAAAGACCAAACTTACGGAAAATTCTATCAAGTACGAATGCGATACGAGCCATATAACCACAGCTTTCAAGGAAAGCAAGGAGTAAGAAAAGTACGAGCATCTGTGGAACGAAACCAAGAACTGCACCAACACCGGCTACGATACCGTCAAGGATAAGACCGTTGAGCCAGTCTGCACAATTAATAGCGTCAAGTCCGTTGCCGATAAGAACAGGAATACCGGGAACCCACACACCATATGTGCTTGGATCAGGAGCACCATAAGCTTCCTTATAATCTGTATCGAGGTAATTATCAACGGCTTCCTGTAACTGAGCCTTAGTTGTATCAGGATAATCTGTAACCTCAAGTGTTTCTTCATCTTCTACAGAGTAAGTAACATTTGCATTTGACGGAGTTAAAGAAACAAGCTGTGTAAGAGCAGCCTTTGCAGCTTCATCTGAATAATTTTCATCTTCAAGGTCAACCGCTGCGGCAATGTCATCGTTACCATACTCAGCATTGAACGCCTCAATGATTGCGTCTGTGTCGCCATAAGTTTCTTCAGCCTCTTCTGTCTGAGAAGTACCGATACCAAACAAGTGCCAACCGTCACCGAACAAACCGTCATTCGCCCAGTCTGTTGCCATTGAACCTACAGTCTGCATTGAGATGTAATATACAAGGAACATAATTACGGCAAAAATCGGAAGGCCAAGCCAACGGTTTGTAACAACCTTATCAATCTTATCTGATGTTGTAAGGCTGCCCTTGCTCTTCTTTTTGTAGCAAGTCTTGATGATAGTAGCTATGTAAATGTATCTCTCGTTTGTGATAATGCTTTCGCTGTCATCGTCAAGCTCTTTCTCTGCGTTTTCTATGTCAGTTTCAACATGCTTTTTAACTTCTTCACTAAGGTTAAGCTTTGCCATAACCTTATCATCACGCTCAAATACCTTGATAGCGTACCATCTCTGCTGTTCCTCAGGCATTTCGTGAACTACAGCTTCCTCAATATGAGCAATAGCATGTTCTACAACGCCGTTGAATGTGTGCATAGGAACAGTCTTTGTGTTCTCAGCAGCATCAATAGCAGCCTCAGCTGCTTCCATAATGCCTGTACCCTTCAAAGCAGAAATTTCAACTACCTTACAGCCAAGCTCTTTTGCAAGTGCTGATGTGTCAATCTTATCTCCGCTTTTCTTAACAACATCCATCATATTGATAGCAACAACTACAGGAATACCAAGCTCTGTAAGCTGTGTTGTAAGATAAAGGTTACGCTCAAGGTTAGTACCGTCAACAATATTAAGGATTGCGTCCGGTCTTTGCTCGATAAGGTAGTTACGAGCAACTACTTCTTCAAGTGTGTAAGGAGAAAGTGAGTAAATACCCGGCAAGTCCATAATCACAACATCATTGTGCTTTTTAAGCTTACCCTCCTTCTTCTCAACAGTAACGCCCGGCCAGTTACCTACAAATTGGTTTGAACCTGTAAGAGCGTTAAACAGGGTTGTTTTACCGCAGTTTGGATTACCTGCAAGTGCAATTTTAATACCCATTAATGTCTTCCTCTCATAAATTAATAGTTATTTTAGACTAACTAAAAGTTTAAAAATATCGGGGAAAAATCCCCGTATTTATCTTAAACAAGCTCAATCATTTCAGCGTCAGCTTTACGCAATGAAAGCTCATAGCCTCTTACAGTAACCTCAATCGGATCACCAAGCGGAGCTACCTTACGAATGTAAATTTCAACGCCCTTTGTAATACCCATATCCATAATTCTACGCTTAATTGCACCTTCGCCATTAAGCTTTGCAACCTTAACGGTTTCTCCGATTTTTGCATCTCTCAGAGTTTTCATACTGTACCTCCATTAAATCATAATTTTGCTTGCCATTTCACGGCTAATTGCCACTCTTGCACCCTTGACATTTACAATAAGGTTACCTGCCATTGAAGTGATAACAGTAACTGCACCACCAACAACAAAACCCAAATTTTCAAGATGTGCTCTGACTTCGGAGTTACCTCCGATTTTCTTAATAATGTTCTCAACGCCCGGATCGGCAAATGTTAAAGGCATAAGCTCACCATCCTAACCGCTTTGATTAGTGCCGACTAATTAGTAACAACTAACTTTTGTTGTTTAAAAAAAGTTAGCACCCGCTAACTAAATATTAGTTTACTACTTTTATATTTAAAAGTCAATAATTTTATTAAATTCAAAATAATTCTACACTAATTTCGTTAAATTGACAAATTTTAGAAATTTTATACTTATAATAAATGTATTCTTAGCTACACTGATTTTCACTAAAAATCCCACACAGCTATATTATGTAAGCTATGTGGGAAGTATGATTATTATTTTAAATTTATTAACACATTAATTATCACTCAGTAGAGCTTTCATCAAGTTTTTTCTTATCCTCTGCCTCAAAAACTTCAAGACACATATTGTAAATTGCATTTACCTCTACATCAAGATAAACCTCGTCCTTAAAAAGTGCATACTGCAAGGTTGAAGTTATGTACAGATAATACAATGCTCTGATGCTTTCAAACGAAACATCAAGGTTTTTGGCTATATGATGAATAAAAGTATCATATCTTTTTGGAATACCCGAAAAAAAATCGTAGCCCTGTTTTTTATATTTTGGTGATGTATATACCTGATATACAAAACGCATATGTTCACCGTAATTTTTTTGCATCCAGCGTGGAAATTTTTCGAGATAATTTTTTAAATCTGCCCTTGAACGAGGTGCTTTTTTCATAAATTCTCTTTCAAATTTAATCATTGCATACTGAACAGACTCTGTAATTATCATATCTTTGCTTTCAAAGTAATGATATAATGCTTGATTAGTTTTAAATCCACAATATTTGCATAAAAGCTGAAGTCCTGTATTTTCAAGTCCGTTATCCATAAAAGCCTGAAAGCATTTATCAAGACATTCTTTTTTTCGCTTTTCATAAACAGCCGCATCAAATTTTTTCATTCTAACACCCCAATACACCTGTTGCTACAATTATAATTGTGTTGGGTATTTTTGTCAATAGCAAGACAAAATATCAAAAATAAAATACATATTTCATCGTAAGACTTGACAATTCTTTTATAAAATGCTAATATATTTTTAATGATAATCAACTTATTTTTATGTATATATAATAGAATTGGAGGGTTACGTATGAAAAAGAGTACAAAAAAGGTAGTAATAATAATTTGTTGCGTTCTTGCTGTTGCATTAATTGCAGGAGGCACAGTTGTTGGTGTAAATGTTTATAACAAAAATATGAAAGAACAACAGATAGAGCAGTTGATTTCTGACATTAAAGGCAAATACGATAACTTTGTAAATGAAAGCGACAGAGATAAGCGAATTGTAATCATCAAAAATCTTGAAAATGATTTGACAGACTACCTAAAAAATAATGAGCCTGTCGAGAAAATCAAAGAAAAGTATCAATCTGACCTTGAGCAAATGAAATCATACTTTGTGACCTACTATGAAAAGGTTATTAGCGACAACACTTTAAGAGAGATTGAAAAAATTACAGACAAAACAAAGCTCAAAGCTTGCAAGGACAAGCTTACTGCCCTGCTTGATAAACTCAACAGCGAAAAAGACGCCGTTCTTTCAAATGAAAAGTTTGAGGAATTAAAAACTAAAATTCAGGATTTGATTGATAAATATTCTGCAAGAATTGATGCTATTGAACAGGCTGAAAAAGAAGCAAAGGATAAGCTTGAACAGGAAGCTCAGACAATAATTGACGAAGGCAAAGAAAAGATTGAAGAAGTTATTGAGCCTGAAAACAACAGTTATACTGAGGAGAGCAACACAGCCACAGAATCAACTGACACTGATTCAAACTATGACAGCTCAGATGATTCCGATACTCCAAGTGATCTTGTTCCAATTACTCCTTTTGAAATTTCTGACGATTACATTTATATGAATTGATTTTCTTTTGAATAATTTTAAAACGCAAGGCTTTTGTCCTTGCGTTTTTGTTTTTGTTCTTAATGATGAGTAAATTATGGTTTTTATTACGAGAAGATAGTTTGCTAAATAATAGTTTTCTTGTTCCCGACAATGACTTAGTAACGGTCGGGAGTTAAAAGTATTAAGATTGCCTATGCTTTCTGCTCGGACAAAGAAATTTAGGTCGAGCCTTTTTAAAGGCTCGTGGGTTTGGGCAAAGCCCAAGCCCAGAAAGGTTGTTTTCATTGCAAATTTTCAGGCACAAACAGCAACGCTGTTTGTGTGCTGAGGCAAAGTTTGACAAAACAGGCGACAGCCTTTTAAAAGAAATACTTCATTAGTAAATTATAAAGAATAATGGCTTTTGTGTTGCTATCGCAGTTATAAAGCTTTCGCTATTGTGTTCAAGCCGCCAAACAGCAAGCTGTTTGGCTATCAGAATATTGCGTCTAAAGTATTGTGGGCTTTGCCCACACCCACAACCATTAAAAAGGTTGACCAAATTTTTATGTCCGAGTATAAAGTCTTTGCTGATTCAAAGAAAATTTCCCGACCGTTGCTAAACCACAATTTACCCCAACTAATGAAAAAGAACCTTAAAAATAACAGCCCTGACTGAAAAGCCAAGGCTGTAAATAAGCTACAAACTATTAAATTAGTTGTTGATAAGCTTGTCTTCGTTTGACCAGCTGTAAAGCTTTCTAACTTCCTTACCAACTACTTCTGCAGGATGCTCAGCAGCTTTTCTTCTCATAGCTCTGAAGTGAGCCTGACCACCTGCCGGTGACATATCGAGAAGGAAGTCCTTAGCAAATGTACCGTCCTGAATATCAGAAAGGATTTTCTTCATAGCCTTCTTTGTATCCTCAGTAACGATCTTTGGACCTGTGATATAGTCGCCGTACTCAGCTGTGTTAGAAATAGAATATCTCATACCCTCAAAGCCTGACTGATAAATGAGGTCAACGATGAGCTTCATCTCGTGGATACACTCAAAGTAAGCATTTCTTGGGTCATAACCTGCTTCGCAAAGTGTTTCAAAACCAGCCTGCATAAGTGCACAAACACCGCCGCAAAGAACAGCCTGCTCACCAAAGAGGTCAGTTTCTGTTTCTGTTCTGAATGTTGTTTCAAGAACACCTGCTCTTGCACCGCCAATACCAAGTGCATAAGCGAGAGCGAGATCCTTAGCCTTACCTGTAGCGTCCTGCTCAACAGCAACAAGACATGGTACACCCTTACCAGCCTGATATTCACTTCTTACTGTATGACCAGGTCCCTTAGGAGCGATCATAGTAACATCAACATCTGCCGGAGGAACGATCTGACCAAAGTGAATTGCAAAACCATGAGCGAACATAAGCATATTGCCTGCCTCAAGGTTAGGAGCGATATCCTTCTTGTACATAGCAGCCTGCTTCTCATCGTTAATAAGAATCATAATAATATCGGCACGCTTTGCAGCCTCTGCAGCTGTATATACCTTAAAGCCCTGTGCCTCTGCCTTTGCCCAAGACTTACTACCCTCATAAAGACCAATGATTACATCGCAACCTGAATCCTTAAGGTTAAGAGCATGAGCGTGACCCTGGCTGCCATAACCAATGATTGCAATTGTTTTGCCATCAAGCAAAGAAAGGTTACAATCTGACTGATAGAAAATTTTTGCTGTCATATTTTCCATTTTAAAAATCCTCCTTACCGCTATGCGGTTTATATAAAAAGATTTATGTAAATCTGCAAGATTACACGGACACCGCAGCAGCACCCTTATCAAGTGCAACCGTACCTGTTCTTACAATCTCACGGATACCATAAGGCTTTAATAGCTCTACCAAAGTATCTACCCTGCTTGTACATTCGCAGTACTCAACAGTAACGCTTGTAGTAGAGAAATCAACTACTTTACCCTGCATAAGCTCAACTGTGGTGAGAATTTCGCCACGCTTTGGTGCAGGACAATGAACTTTTATAAGTATCAGCTCTCGGCTGATAAAATCACCTTCGGCAAGTCTTTTTACCTTGATTACAGGAATAAGCTTGTTAAGCTGTTTTTCAAGCTGTTCTACAACATATTCGTCGCCGTTTGCAACTATGGTGATTCTCGACACATTAGGGTCGGTAGTCACACCAACTGCAAGTGAGTCAATGTTAAAGCCTCGTCTTGAAAATAAACCCGAAATCTTAGAAAGAACGCCCGCCTGGTTTTCAACAAGTATTGATAAAGTATATTGCATAACAACACCTCATTAAATCGACGGAGTGTCGGGATATACATCGCACACAAGAATGAACGGCTTATCTGAATCAACAATATTCTTGATAATCTCCTCAGCCTGCTCATTTGAGTTAGCCTCTGCGTGGTCAATGCCGTAAGCCTCGGCAATCTTGAGAAAATCAGGATCACCCTCAAGAATAGTGGCACTGTGTCTGTGACCGTAGTGGTTATCCTGAAGCTCACGCACCATACCAAGTCTTGTGTTACGCATAATTATTATTTTAATGTTTAGGTTATTACCTGCAATAGTTGCAAGCTCGTTTAACTGCATCTGAAAACTGCCGTCACCGCAGACAACAAGCACATCTCTGTTTGGTCTGGCAAACTTTGCACCTATTGCGGCAGGAACGGAATAACCCATAGTACCCATACCGCCTGTTGTAAGGAATCTGCCCTCACGAATACGGAAGTTGTTTGCACACCAAATCTGATTCTGTCCAACATCGGCAACCAAAATTGCCTTTGAACGGAACATTGCACTCAAATGACCCACAAGGGTTCTTGGCTCTACATAGCCGTCAAACTTCGGAGGCTCTCTGAACAAATCCTTCTTCCATGTTTTAACAGCCTCGCTCCATTGCTTCTGCACCTTGTAGTCGCCAATGTTATCATTGAGCATATCCATAACATTCATCATATCGCCGACAATCGGAATAGCAGTCTTAACATTCTTTCCGATTTCTGCCGGGTCAATGTCTATATGAATTACAGTTGTTCTTTTACTCATCTGGTCAGGTGCTGCCACAGCTCTGTCACCAAGTCTTGCACCGCAAACAATAACCAAATCAGCCTCATGCAAGGCTCTGTTTGCAGCCGGTTTGCCATGAGTACCAAGCATACCAAGGTACAACTCATGTTCAGACGGCATAACCCCTATACCCATCATTGTAGAAATTACAGGAATACCTGTTTTCTCAGCGAAAGCCTGAAACTTTGGCTTTACGCCTGAGCTTAACACGCCGCCGCCCGACACAATAATCGGACGCTTGCAATTTCTGATTGCCTCAACCGCACGCTTTACCTGAACAATATGTCCCTTGGTAGTTGGCTTGTAACCAATAATGTTTACGGTTTCGGGATATTCAAACTTTTCAATTTCATTCTGCTGAATATCAATAGGAATATCAATAAGCACAGGTCCCGGTCTGCCGGTTTTGGCAATATGAAAAGCTTCTTTAAAAATTCGTGGCAAATCCTCAGTTTTGCTTACAAGGTAGCTGTGCTTTACAAATGGTTCGCACGCACCTGTAATGTCAGCCTCCTGAAATACATCTCTGCCAAGCAGGTCACTGCGTACCTGACCTGTGATTGCAATAATCGGAATAGAATCCTGATAAGCAGTTGCAATACCAGTAATAAGGTTTGTTGCACCCGGGCCTGAGGTTGCTACACAAACACCGGGAATATCACTACATCTTGCATAACCGCTTGCAGCGTGAGCAGCGTTCTGCTCCTGACGAACAAGCACATGCTTGATAGATGAATTATAAAGTGAGTCGTAAAAAGGGCAAATAGCCGCACCCGGATATCCGAAAACTACCGAAACACCCTCGGCTTCCAGACATTTTACCATTATATCGGCACCGTTTATCATTGCTTTCTGCACTCCTGTCCTTTTTAATTAAATAGCCAAGCAAAGCCTAACTTTGCTTTACAGATAATTATACTATAATTTATATCAAAAGTAAAGGGTGATAATCCATTACAATCGACTTTTTTCAAAAAAATTTTGCAATTTATCCGAACACACCAATACCCTCAAGCAATATTTTAATACCGATAAGCACAAGAACAATACCGCCGAATAATTCTGCCTTTGACCTATATTTTGTACCGAACAAACTGCCGATTTTTACGCCCACAGCAGAGAAAACAAATGTCACCACACCGATAAATGTAACAGCCGGTACAATCTGCACCTGCAAAAATGCAAATGTAACACCAACAGCAAGAGCGTCAATACTTGTTGCAATTGCAAGCAAGAGCATTGATTTAACATCCATAGCGGAATTAACTTCCTCATCCTTGCCAAATGATTCTTTAATCATATTTCCGCCGATAAGTGCAAGAAGTACGAACGCTACCCAATGGTCGTACTGCTCAATCATTTCTGCAAAAAAGCTGCCTAAAAAATAACCGATAAGCGGCATAAGTGCCTGAAATCCACCAAACCAAGCTCCTGCAATGCACATATGCTTGGTTTTGATTTTTCCAAGTGAAAGTCCCTTACAAATAGATACTGCAAAAGCGTCCATTGAAAGTCCGACCGCAAGAATAAAAAGCTCTATTAAGCTCATACCAAATCCTCCAGATACATTTTCATAAATACATTTCTATAAATTTATGCGATAAAATAGTTAAGTATTAAATCGCTTGCCTTGTTTTAATTAAAACAGGTTTTTAATGTTGGGATTACATTGATAAATTATGGTTTAGCAACGGTCGGAAATTTTTATTTGAATTAGCACAGACTTTATACTCGAAAACAAAAATTTGGTCAACCTTTTTCAAAGGTTGTGGGTGTGGGCAAAGCCCACAAAACTTTTAGCTAACGCAAAATTTTGATAGCCAAACAGCTTTCTGTTTGGCGGCTTAAATGCAACGGCGATAGCTTTATAATTGCGATAGCATCACAAAAAAGCCATTATTCTTTATAAACAAATTATTTCTTTTAAAGGCCTGTCACCTGTTTTTTCAAACCTTGCTTTAGCACACAAACAGCGTCGCTGTTTGTGCCTTATAAATTGTAATAGACACAACCTTTCTTGGGCTTTGCCCAAACCCACGAGCCTTTAAAAAGGCTCGATCTAAATTTTTTGTTCGAGTAGAGAGTGTATGCAATTTCAACCTTTTAACTCCCGACCGGTGCTAAACCATAATTTACCCCAACTCATTGATAAAACCAAAAAAGACTCGCAGACAACCCCCTTGTGCTGTCTGTGAGTCTCATCATTTAAAATATTACCGGGTGAAATTCACCAGTATGTCGATAATACTATACGCAAATGCGTACCGATTACTCCCTCTTAACAATAAAAATCAGGAATATTTATACAACTGAATTGTAATTTTTAAAGTCCCATAACCAAGCCATAAGGCCAGGCAATCAATCCGCCAATATCATAAATATTGGTGTAGCCGAGCTTGCACAATGTTTGTGCTGCCATTTTGCTACGACTGCCTGTTCTGCAATAAACCACAAGCATAGAATCCTTAGCCGGTATATTCTCTTTTGCAAGGTTCTCTGTAATGTCATCTACAGGAAAAAGAACAGCGTTCTTTAAATGTCCTGTGGCATACTCCTCTTCCTCACGCACATCGAGAATAACACAATCAGGATTTTCATCTATAAGTTTTTTTGCATCCTCAAAGCTGTTTACAGTATGAATTATACACATTTATATCACTTAGTTTTTCCAATATCGTGGCGGAAGTGCATACCTTCAAAGCTGATTTTATCAACCGCTGCATATGCCTTTGCAAGTGCCTCATCAAGAGTTGGGGCAGTTGCAGTCACACCAAGAACTCGTCCGCCGTTGGTGTAGAATTTGCCATTCTCATACTTTGTACCGGCATGATAAACAGTTGCACCCTCGACCTGTCCGTTTTCGTCCATACCGAACATTTCAATGCCCTTTTTGTATGCAACAGGATAACCGCCGCTTGCCATAACTACGCAGGCAGCCGCACCGTTGTCCCATTCAATATCAAGGTCAGCAAGCTTTTCATCAATAACAGCCTCGCAAATATCCACAAGGTCAGTTTTAAGTCTTGGAAGAACTACCTGTGCCTCAGGGTCACCAAAACGAGCGTTGTACTCAATTACCTTAGGGCCGTTTGGTGTAATCATAAGTCCAAAGTAAAGACAGCCTTTGAATGGTCTGCCCTCAGCCACCATAGCGTTAATTGTAGGAATAAAGATTGTATCCATACATTCCTTTGCAATCTCGTCTGTATAATAAGGGTTAGGGCTGATTGTGCCCATACCGCCTGTGTTGAGTCCCTCGTCATTATCGTATGCTCTCTTGTGGTCTTTTGAGCTTACCATAGGCTTTACGCACTTGCCATCTGTAAATGCAAGAACAGAAACCTCAGGACCTGTCAAAAATTCCTCGATAACAATTCTGTTGCCGGATTCGCCGAACTGCTTATCCTCCATAATGGACTTAACAGCGTCAATAGCCTCCTCAACAGTCTGAGCAATAATAACACCCTTACCAAGTGCAAGACCGTCAGCCTTTACAACGATAGGAGCAGTATTTTCTGCCTTTAAATATTCAATAGCACTCTCTGCATTATCAAAGGTTTCATACTTTGCGGTAGGAATACCGTACTTTTTCATCAAATCCTTTGAAAATACCTTAGAAGCCTCAATTACAGCAGCGTTTGCATTAGGGCCAAAAGCTCTTATGCCGGCAGCCTGAAATGCGTCAACAAGACCTGCCGCAAGCGGATCATCAGGAGCAACAAAAGCAAGGTCAATGTCCTTTTCCTTAGCAAATGCCACAAGTGCTTCCTTGTCCATAACGCCAATGTTTACAGTTTCTGCATCTCTTGAAATACCGCCGTTGCCGGGTGCACAATAAAGCTTTGTACATTTAGGGCTTTCAAGAAGTTTTTTAATAAGAGCGTGCTCTCTGCCGCCTGAGCCAATCATTAAAATATTCATATTGTCACCCCGCAGATTAATGGTGGAAAAGTCTGATGCCTGTAAATGACATAGTCATTCCGTACTTATTGCAGGTATCAATTACATTGTCATCTCTTATTGAGCCACCGGGCTGTGCAACATACTGTACGCCTGAACGCTTAGCTCTCTCAATGTTGTCGCCGAATGGGAAGAATGCGTCTGAGCCGAGTGAAACGCCGCTGAATGTTGCAAGCCACTCTTTCTTTTCTTCTCTTGTAAGAGGCTCCGGCTTAGTCTTGAAGAACTGCTCCCAAACACCGTCAGCAAGTACATCCTCATAATCATCAGAAATATAAACATCAATAGTGTTATCTCTGTCCGGTCTGCGAATATTATCAACAAATGGAAGGTTAAGAACCTTTGGATGCTGTCTTAAGAACCAAATGTCAGCCTTATTGCCTGCAAGACGGGTACAGTGAATTCTTGACTGCTGACCGGCACCAACACCGATAGCCTGACCACCCTTTGCATAGCAAACAGAGTTTGACTGAGTATATTTAAGAGTAATAAGAGCAATAAGGAGGTCACGCTTAGCTTCCTCTGTAAGCTCCTTGTTCTCTGTAACAATATTCTGCATGAGCATAGATTCGTCAATCTTAAGCTCGTTTCTGCCCTGCTCAAATGTTACGCCGAATACATCTTTATGCTCAATAGGAGCAGGAACATAGTTCGGATCAATTTTTACAATGTTATATGTGCCTCTACGCTTTGTCTTGAGCACCTCAAGAGCTTCTGCTGTATAGTCAGGAGCGATAATACCGTCAGAAACCTCTCTCTGTAAAAGCTTTGCAGTCTGAACATCGCAAGTATCTGAAAGTGCAACCCAGTCACCATATGATGACATTCTGTCTGCACCTCTTGCTGCTGCATATGCAGAGGCGATTGGTGAAAGCTCCAAATCGTCAACAAAATAAATTTTCTTTAATGTGTCAGAAAGCTCTGTGGCTACTGCCGCACCTGCCGGGCTTACATGCTTGAAAGATGCAGCTGCGGGTAAGCCTGTGGCTGCTTTAAGCTCACGCACAAGCTGCCATGAGTTGAACGCATCAAGAAAATTAATGTAACCCGGTTTGCCGTTGAGTACCTCAACAGGAAGCTCGCCCTCGTTCATATAAATTCTTGAAGGCTTCTGATTAGGGTTACAACCGTATTTAAGTGCAAGTTCCTTCATTGGAGTTCATCCTTTCGTAATCAGATTATTATATTACTTATTCTTATTAATAATTCTTGACTCTGCTGTGTCTGTAGCAATGTCAATGTAGCGAACAAAAAGTGAAACCTTGTTGTCCTCATCAAGTGCATTCCACACCTTTTGAGCAAAGGTATCAATATCATCATTGCCAATCTCTACAAGTGTAGGTTCACCCTCAAAGCTTGGAAGTGGAGTGCCGTCACCCATATATGTGTGAATATATCTGCCAAGGCCCTGTAAAGGAGTTGAATACATAAAAGTATATCTCTGACAGCTGTCAGGAATACCATCTGCACTCTTGAGAATAGACATAGCATATTCCATAACACCGCCGCTGCACTTTACAATACCCGAAATACGAGGTGTATAGTTAGGACCGTCAGGCTCGAACTCTCTTGTACGGAGTGATTCCTCAAATGTTTCACCCTCGTTCATAAGCTCATAGATTGTGTCTGTCTGATCACCGTTTGTAACAATAGTTTTGTTGTCAAGCTTTCTTACAGGTGAGTAGATGATAAGCGATGGGTCAATAAGCTTTGATTCGTCAAAAGCCTGAGTCTTAATACCATCCTCAGTTTCAACAAAAATTCTGTTTCTGCTGTTTTCGCTTCTGCCCATAATAAAGTAAGCAATTACAGCCTTTGTGCCGTCAGCACTTCTGCCTATTACAATTCCTCTGCCCGGATATGTGACAGAAGAAATTTCTTTTTCAAGTGAAATTGGTTTCATTGTTTACCTCCGATTATTCAGCAATTACAGTAGTATTGCCGTTTACCTTTATTTTATCTTCGCAGAAGAGCGAAACAGCCTTTGGGAGTATCTTCCACTCCGCCTGCTCCATAACTCGTTTCTGCAAAACTTCGGGTGTATCACCGTTTTTAATTTCAACAGCCTTCTGAATGATAATTGGACCGCCGTCACAAACCTCATTAACAAAATGTGCTGTTGCACCTGTCACCTTAACCCCCCTTGCAAGTGCCTGCTCATGAACCTTGAGTCCGTAAAAGCCTTCACCGCAAAATGACGGAATAAGTGACGGATGAATATTTATAATTCTGTTTTCAAAAGCTCTGATTACACCTGTGCCAAGAATTGTCATAAATCCTGCAAGCACAATTAAATCAGCGTTCTTTGACTTTAAAAGCTCAGTTAATGCCTTGTCATACTCGTCAAGGCTTGCATAATCCTTTCTGCGGATTATGTCAGTATCAATGTTGTGATTTTTAGCTCTCTCAAGTGCATACGCATTTGGATTTGAAGAAATAACGCAGGTAATTTTACCGCCCTTTATTTCTCCTCTTTCAGATGCGTCAATGAGAGCCTGTAGATTTGTGCCGCCACCCGACACGAGAACAACAATATTTTTCATTATTCAAATACAACTCCGTCGTTGCCCTCTACTACTTCACCGATAATTACAGCATCCTCACCATTTGCCTTGAGTACTTCAAGAGCCTTGTCTGCATCGTTCTTGTCAACAGCAACGAGCATACCAACACCCATATTAAATGTATTGAACATATCATGCTCAGAAATGCCGCCAACTCTCTGAATAAGATCAAAGATTGGAAGAACAGGAACTGCACTCTTGTTAATCTTAGCAGAAAGGCCGTCATTTAACATACGAGGAATGTTCTCGTAGAAGCCGCCGCCTGTGATGTGAGAAACAGCCTTAACCTCAACCTCTTTCATGAGAGCAAAGAGAGGCTTTACATATATTTTAGTAGGAGTAAGAAGAGTTTCGCCAAGAGTTTTGTCAAGCTCAGGATAAGTATTATTGATTGTTTCTTCGTTGATGTCAAACACCTTTCTTACAAGTGAGAAACCGTTTGAATGAACACCGGAAGAACGGAGAGCAACCAAAACATCGCCTGCTTTAAGCTTTGAGCCGTCAATCATCTTTGGCTTGTCTGCAAGACCTACGCAGAAGCCTGCAACATCGTACTCGTCAACAGGCATAAGACCCGGATGCTCAGCAGTTTCGCCGCCGATAAGGGCACACTCAGACATAACACAACCGTCTGCAACGCCCTTAACAATCTCAGCAACCTTTTCAGGGTAGTTCTTGCCGATTGCAATGTAATCGAGAAAGAACAATGGCTTTGCACCACAGCAGATTACATCATTAACGCACATTGCAACTGCGTCAATACCAATGGTGTCGTGCTTATCCATAAGGAAAGCAAGCTTAATTTTTGTACCGACACCGTCTGTACCGCTAACGAGTACAGGCTCTGTCATACCGCTTACATTTGGGGCAAAAAGACCGCCAAAGCCGCCAATGCCTGAAACAACGCCGTCAATTTTTGTACGAGCAACATGCTGCTTCATAAGTTCAACTGACTTGTAGCCTGCTGTTACATCAACACCTGCTGCCTTGTAGCTCTCTGAAAAACTCTTCATCTTCAATCACTCCAGATTTATTTTTTATTAATTTTCTTTGCGAATTTATCAACAAACATAGTTCTCGGAATTTCCGCAGGATATTCACCGGTAAAGCAACCGTCGCAAAATCCCACATCTGCACCCTCGGCAATCTGATTAAGACCTGAAACGCTGAGATATCCGAGTGAATCGGCACCGATTTCCTTGCAGATTTCTTCCTTTGAAAGCTTATTTGCAATAAGCGACTCCTTGTTGTGTATATCCATACCGAAATAGCATGGGCATACAAAAGGCGGAGAGCTTATAAGCATATGAACCTCTTTTGCACCTGCGTCACGCAAAAGCCTTACAATGTGGTTTGCGGTTTCACCACGCACAATAGAGTCATCAACAATAATAATTCTCTTTCCGCTTACATTTGCTTTAAGAGCAGTAAGTCTTGTTCTGAGAAGTCTTTTCTTTTTATCCTTACCTGTACCGACAGTTCTGCCGATGTACTTATTCTTTACAAAGCCTGTACCATACGGAATACCGGAAGCCTTTGCATAGCCCTGAGCCGCAATAATTCCGGAATCAGGAACACCGCACACCATATCTGCCTCAATAGGATGTTCGTTATAAAGCAGTTCGCCTGCCTTAAATCTTGCATTGTGAACGCTTACACCGTCAATCACACTGTCCGGACGAGCAACATAAACATATTCAAAAATACACATAGATGTATTAAATGCCTTAATTCTTGACTTATAGCTGTGAAAGCCGGTTTCATCAACTACAACCATTTCGCCCGGTTCAACATCACGCACAAATTCACCGCCAAGGCTGTCAATTACGCAGCTTTCCGATGCAAAAATGTAGCTGTTGTTAAGCTTACCGATACAAAGAGGACGAAAGCCGTTTTTATCTCTAAAGCCAATAAGTCTTGACGGACCGCACAAAACTGCGGAATATGCTCCTTCAAGCTTATCCATAGCAAAAAGCACAGCTGTTTCAAGGTCATTTGTAGTGCAACGCTCTGTTGCAATTACATAGGACATAACCTCAACATTTGAGTTTGACTGGAAAATAGCACCGCCATGCTCAAGCTGCTGACGGATTTCAGCAAAGTTTGTAATTGCACCGTTACTTGCGATAGCAAGCGATCCTGCAATATACCTCATAACAAGCGGCTGATTTGCTGCTCTGTCAAGGCTTTCGTGAGCACTGTAGCGTACATGACCTATGGCAATGTTACCGTCGCCAAGCTTGTCAAGAGCCTTGTCATTAAAAACCTCGGAAACCATACCAAACTCTTTTACAGTAGTGAAGTTTTCGTTGTTATTTACAGTAATACCTGCACTTACCTGTCCCCTATGCTGAAGTCCGTAAAGAGCCTCACGAGTAAGGGAAGCTATGTTGAAATCGTCACTGCTGTCTTTGTAAACACCGAACACGCCACATTCGTCATTTACCTTGTCTTTATCATATATATCAACATACTTAATCAAAGCTCTGCCACCTTAAGCTGCATAGCCTCATCTTTTTTGGCTACGCCTTCTTCCATATCTGCTTTCATTTTTTCAAGCTTTTCTGCGAGGTCATCGTCAGAAAGAGCAAGCATTTCAATAGCGAGAATTGCAGCGTTTGCAGCACCGTCAACAGCTACTGTAGCTACCGGAATACCTGTTGGCATCATAACTGTTGCAAGCAAAGCGTCCATACCGTCAAAAGCGGCTGATTTGCAAGGAATGCCGATTACAGGCAATGTTGTTTTTGCTGCAAGCACACCGGCAAGATGAGCAGCCATACCTGCTGCGGCAATGATTACTCCAAAGCCATTCTTCTTAGCGTTGCTTGAAAACTCAATAGCAGCGTCAGGAGTTCTGTGTGCACTCATAACATGCACTTCATATGGAACACCAAATTCCTTTAGCTTTGTGACAGCCTTTGAAACTACAGGGAAATCACTGTCAGAACCCATAATAATAGCAACCTTTTTCATCATTACACTCCTTAACTTTTACAAGCACCGCCTAAACGGTGGTATAATTGTTTCGGCAAAGCGTCCCTTAAAGGGTAAAAGTCTTTACCATAAAATCACTTTAATTACCATTATATAAAAAATCAGAATAAAATGCAATATGTGACAGGAATTATTTTGATTTTCATTACCAAAGTTATAACATAAAAGTAAAATTTCCCCAATAAAGCAAGTAATCCGCCACTTAACAATGACGGATTACAACATAATTATTCTTTTAAACATTTATAACTAATCGGATGCTTTCATATTAGGAAATAGGAATTCCATTTTTTCATCATTAAAATGGTAGTCAATATACTCTACAAAAGCGTTGTCGGCATTTGGGTGCACTTCTCTGTCCTGCCAACGATAAACCGCTGCACACGACATAAACGCATTGAAAGCCATAAAAATTATAAGCACAGCAGTCATAACACCGCCTGCTCGCTTTGGAATTTTCTCAATAATTCTTGCAAGCCACGGGTAAAAAAATCTTACCCACACAAGGCCTAAAAATCCCCAGATAAGAGCGTACATAAGATTTGTTCTGCCGTTAAAATTCAGTGGTGTGTCGCTGTAGTCCCATGATACTGTACCAAATAATGTTTCCTGAAACCAAGAGCAAAAATACTCAAAGCTTGCACCCACAACGGCACTGATTACATAAATAAGCGTATCATTAAGCTTATAAAGCTTGTAAAGCACAATAGTTAAAAAACACGCACCGCCGCCGTACACAGGAATGAACGGGCCATACACAAGACCGACTCGCACCTGAAAATTGCCGTCAACCATAAACGCCCAGAAAGTTTCAAGTATTGTACCAATAAACGAGCCGATTACAAACAGATAAAACAACTTTGTAAAACAAAGTCCAAATGCAAAAGGTCGTTCCTCCTTGTTTTCATATACGGTTGTATATTCAAGCATATTTTTGTCTTTTTCTTGACCCACTCTGTCGGAAATCATACCAAGGTAAACGCTTGTTTTTAGGTCAGGAAAGGCACTTGCAAGTCGTCTTCTTAAAATATTTTCCGTAAAAAGTCTGTTGCAGTTTTCGCCTATTAGCTTTATTTTTTCTTCGTCAGCATCATCACCGAGCAATTCTTCAATATTGCTAAGATACTTAATTCTGTACTTCAAACGAATTACAGTTATTACCGAAAAAACATAGTCAAGCAAAATAAGTGCAAGCAAGCCTGCAAGGATTATTTTGCCCACTATTAAAGGAATCAGCATTACAAGTGCGTCTGATACAGGCATAAATACCTTAATAAAACCAAAGCCGAATAGCCCCGCAAGGATTGCGTACGGCAAGGAAATATAGCTGCCAATGCTAAGCTTTGCCTGCGAATAATCCCACACCTTAAAGCCGAGAATTTTTTCAAACAAAAAGCCTGAAACAACTATAATTATGGTTGTAAGTGCTATTGATGCAACAAGTAGCAGCCACGGATATGATTCAAGCGGAGTAAGCACTACCCTGCATATTACCGCAGTAAGTCCGTACATTGGGAAAAACGGCGATGTCAAAAAGCCGTTATTTTTGAATTTCTTATAAACGGCAAGATTTCGTATAACATTACCAACCCAACCTAAGAATGAAAATATTACAAATGTCCATAAAATGAGATACATCAATTCACTTCCTATAAAAAAGCACCTAAGGGTGCAGAAAAGACTGCACCCTTATGCTTTTATTTTGATTTTTTATTGTATTATTTTACTGCTTTGCAGGCTCATCTTTCCAAATTTCCTTAATTGCAGCAACATTACCTGCAATTCCCTGAAGTTCGGAAGGAATAATAATCTTTGTAGCCTTGCCGTCAGCAGCCTTTGCAAATGCCTCCAGTGACTTAAGCTGAATGATTCTGTCTGTTGGAGCAGCTTCATTGAGCATACGGAGAGCGTCTGCGTTTGCTCTCTGTACTGTAAGGATAGCCTCAGCCTCACCGGCAGCCTCTCTGATTTTCTGCTCTTTAACAGCGTCAGCCTTGAGGATTGCAGACTCTTTAAGACCCTCGGCAATAAGAATCTGGCTACGCTTTTCACCCTCGGCGTCAAGAATCTTAGCTCTTCTTTCACGCTCTGCCTTCATCTGCTTTTCCATTGCGTCCTGAATTTCACGAGGCGGAAGAATATTTTTAAGCTCAACACGCTTTACTCTGATACCCCATGCGTCAGTTGCCTCATCAAGGATAATTCTGATTTTATCGTTGATTGTATCACGAGATGTAAGTGTGCTGTCAAGCTCGAGTTCACCGATTATGTTACGAAGAGTGGTTGCAGTAAGGTTTTCAATAGCGTTAAGAGGACGCTCAACACCGTAGCTGTAAAGCTTAGGATCAGTAATTTCAAAATAAACTACTGTATCAATTTGCATTGTAACATTATCTCTTGTAATTACAGGCTGAGGTGGGAAGTCAACAACCTGCTCCTTGAGTGAAACCTTTCTTGAAATTTTATCAAGAAAAGGAATTTTCACATGAAGACCTGTACCCCATGTTGAGTGGTATGCACCAAGTCTTTCAACTACATATGCGTGTGCCTGCGGCACGATTTTAACATTACTGATGATTGCAATTAAAATGATAAGTAAAATAATTGCAATTACAATTAAAGGACCCATACTTAATTCTCCATTCAAAAATTATTCTCCCTGCCAAGGCTCAACAATCATTTTTACGCCCTCAATAGCAAGAATTTTTACTTTGTCGTCTTTTTTTACAGGTGTGGGGTTTCTAAGCTTGGCAGTCCAAACCTCACCGCTTACCTTCACCTGTCCAACTGTTTCCAAAGAGTCAATATCGGTAAGCATTACACCTGTTTGCCCAACAAGCCTGTCGGAATTTGTTTTTACATCTTTGTGATTCTTTTTGTACTTATCCACAAGAGGCTTTGTTGCGATAAGTGTGCCAAAGGATACCACAATAAAAACTATCAGCTGTATAAGTAATGACGAAGTAATCAGCGAAGATACTGCCGCACACAAAGCACCTGCAACAAACCATATTGATACAAGCTGATTTGTAACGCCCTCACCAACAGCCATCACTACTGCAATACCAATCCAGACAAAAGGCATATACTGTTCCATATTCACATCTCCTTTCGCAACAACATTCTACCATAAAAACAATATATAGTCAATTATTTTTTCGCTTTATGCTATAAAATTTCAGAAATTGACAGTATTTTTAGTTTAATCTTATGCATATTGAGTATATTTTTATATTGTACAATTACAATATAGGCATACTATACTACATTTTATGTGTCTTTTTGTATAATATTCTATGTACTATGAATTAACAGAATTATCACAAACTATTAACCGAACAATATTTTTCTTTTTAAAATGATTAATGGTTAAATATTTTTTCACTTTATACTATATCTTGAAAAAATATCTACACATTTCGTTTATTGTATGTTATAATTAAGATAAATAAAAATGAAATTAGGTGATTGTTATGGCTTTTGATACATTTGACGAGGGCATTGTGCCGGGTGGAATGCGTAGCAAGTACGAAATTCGTATTTTAATCTGCTACCTTTTAAATTCAATAAAAGTACCCGTCAGCAAAGATATTATTGTTGACTCAATATGTGAGGAAAGCCTTGCAAATTATTTTGAAACAAGCTCCTGCTTTGATGACCTTATAGAAAATGGCAATATCATCGAGCAAGGCTCAGACGGTGACACAAAAACATTCACTGTAACCGAAAACGGCGTAATGATTGCCAAACAGCTCGACACAACACTTGCCTATACCGTAAAGGAAAAGGCATATAATTGTGCAATAAATCTGCTAAAGCAAAAGAAAAAAGAGCGTGAAAACAGCGTAGAAATTGTTAAAACAGATATGGGATATAATGTAAACTGCAAAATATCCGGTGGTAATCTTGATTTGCTCAGCTTCTCAATTTTTGCACCTGATATGCCGCAGGCCTTAATTCTTAAAAAGAATTTTTACAAAGACCCAACTACATTTTATAAAGTAATCCTCGCAATGCTCACCCAAAATAAAGAAAGCGTTGCCGAAGCACTTGAGAATCTTTACAACATTTAAGCTTGTTTAACAAATCATTAAAAACAAAAGCAGAGTAAATTTTTGGTTTACTCTGCTTTTTATTGAAAAGGGACTGTTGCAATTTTAGCTACAGTCCCTTTATCATAGAGAAATATTAATCAGCATTGACAATCGCCATTTGAATTGCGGTTACATCACTTACAGTAAGTGCATTATCCTTGTTAAAATCAGCTATTGCAAATTCATATTCATCATTTTCATTGATAATTAAATTACCGTTATTATCATTAGTAAAAGATAAATACATCTGCATTTGTGTAGCATCATTAACAGAAAGAATACCGTCATTATCTGTGTCGCCCAATATACAGTATTTATCTGTATAGCTGTTTCCACAAACTGAGCATATGTGTTCAACATAGCCTTTTTGAGTAGTTGTAGGCTTTATTATTTTATCGGTATAATTGTGAACACCAATCTTGTCCTGAGAAATTTTTTCTATTTCAAATTTTTGAGGACTCCAATTAAATCCGGCACCCCAAACTTCAAGATTATTTGTAGTCTGAGATAAATCCAATACCATATCAGTACAAACAGGTTTTATGTAATATGCTCCATTTATTTGATAAATATAAAATCTTTGAGCAGTTGAATCCCAATCGTTATATACTTGAACATTTGTACCTGCACCAGCATCTGCATAATTTTCTACATCCATTGAACGATAATCATAATAGTTTTTTATTTTAACCAAAGAGTTTTTGCACAAATAGGACTTATATTGATTTTTATCTCTTCATTTTCATCCCAATCATAAAATCCCTTAGAAGTCCAAATATCGTTATATGTAGGAGAGCCGACAACAGAGAAAGAAATTCCCTCTGAATCAGTTGCACCAGCCGAATTTGCTGCTGTTATCCAAGAATAATATTCACCATAACCCCATTGGTTTGCTGAAAATCTTAGTTCACTGTTTACATCTAATCTTTGACTAATAATTTGATTACCGTCTTTATATACACTTATCCAAAAGTATTCAACATCATTTGCACGAGGATAAAGAACAATATCATCTTGAATATCATACCATACCTGACTTCTGTCTAAATGTACATCAGTTGGTTTATTTATCGCAGAATATTTAGGTCTGACAATATATGCAATAGACTGTGACTGGGTTGGGTGTTGTCTGACACTCCTTGAGTAAAGCGAAGAACCGCTGCCGGAGTTACCTCCATATGTACTTACATTTCCGTTTGACGCCGCATATACTATCTCAACATGGTCAGCTCCGTTATTACCATAGAATACTATATCGCCTTTCTTAGCAGAATTCTTATCAACATAGTAGCCACCTGCATTAAGTATATTTTGTCTTAAAGTTGGGCAATATCCGGATGCCGGTATAGCTGAAGATTGATTGGCAAGTATAGCACAATCACTGACAAAGTCTGCACACCATTGCTCTGAGTAACCAAGCTGAGAACCGGTTTTTCCAAGCTGAGCTGCGGCTACGGAAACAATATCATCACTGCCCGAACCGCTTAATGAGAAATTTTTATTAAAGTTTTCTGTTCTGCTCTGAGTTGCACTAACATCAAGCATTCCATAAGCAGTTATACACGATACCGCAATAAGCAAAGTCAAAATTACACTAATTATTTTTTTCATAATCAAAATCTCCTTTCCTTATAATAACAAGTGCAATAATTTGCGAAAATTTCTTATCAGTAAACATTTTTGATAAAAAGTTTTCGCTTTGTTAACAATTATATTATACAGTTTTCGATTACAAAACGCAAGTGCTTTAAAATATTTTTATCAAAAACTTTTTGAGGTGGATTATATGTTTGACTTTGGCTTAAGAATAAGACAACTACGAGAATCAAGAAATATGTCACAAGAAGAGTTAGGCAGAAGAGTCGGAAGAAGCAAGCCTGTAATAAGCAGTTACGAAAACAATATAAAAACTCCTCCGCTTGAGGTTTTGATTTCAATTTCAAATGTATTTAATGTTTCGTTGGATTATTTAGTCGGCATTGAAAAGAAAGAAGCATTATATCTAAACAACCTAAATAATACACAAGCCGAAATTATAAAACTGTTGTATCAGGAATTTACCGATACAGGCATTAAGGCAAAAGAATTATCAAACAGACAGCAAAAACTGCTAAGTATGCTTTTAGTCGAATTTTTAAATTCATAAGTCACCCTGACGGTGGCTTATTTTTATATTGTTTCAGTACACTGATAATATATAAAAATGCTTAATTTACTGTCGGCAGCAACACGACTTTAAAATAATTAAATAATATTGTAGAAAATCTTAGTACAGAAAAAAGCCTTGCTGATTGATTTTGCAAGGCTTCTTTATAAAAATAAAGTAAACAGAAATTAGGCTAAAAAAACAAATTCAATCCGAGCATCAGTGTTACTCCGGGGACTCCGCCAAAAGCTGACACGCACACCGACACAAGGCTTATAGGCAGATATACGCCTGTAAAAGAGCCTGTCAAATTAACCGCAATCAGCGTTAAAATACCTATAGCCATTGAAAGCAGACTTCTTTTAAACGGATGTCTGCTTTTACTTATGTAATGGGCAAATGCAAACAGCAAGAACGCACCGAAAAACATTAATCCTATTCCCCACAAGGGCATAATTCACAGCTCCTTTTACACAAACAATACTATATTTTCAAATAAAAATAGACCGCAGGACTAACCTACGGTCTATAATTATGTTTGAATTTTTTAAAATATTACAAGCTTAATCAGAAAGTGCTTCCGAGGAAATAAGCGAGTACATTAAGCGCAATTACAATAATTACGAAAACTGCTGCAAAAACCTTTGTAAAACGAGCAAGCTTTGCATCAATCGAGCGAGCCTTATTCTTTGAGAAATAAGAGTCAGCCGCACCGGAAACAACACCAATGCCCTGCTGGTTGCCCTGCTGAAGAATAATTACGATGATAATTGCGATGGCTGCTACAATAAGTACAGAGCCGAGAACAATACCCCAAACGCCCATATTATACCGTTCCTTTCTTTAATATAAATGTATAATAAGTTCTAAATACAAAAACTAACTAATTTATATTAACATAAAATTATAGCTTTTGCAAGAATTTTTTGAAATTTTTTCAACTTTTTTAGTTTAATTCTTGTAGCGAATATTAACCTATATTAAGCTGAGCTGTTCGTCTGTTGAGTCCTCGTTTGCCGGCATAGCACCTAGAGTTGGCAATGTTTTTGTTCTGTATCTCTGCGGCTTTGCAAATGTGCCCTCAACATATTCGGTAATTTCAAAAAGTCTGTGTCCTTTTTTTAGCTTCATTACTGCTACACCCTGTGTTGAACGGGTGGTTTTAAGATTGATTGCACCAGAATGTACAAGTAACATTCTGCCAGATGATGCCTTTAAGAGGAACTCCTTATCCTCCATAAAGAATACCATTCCTGCAAGAGGCGACTTGTCGGAATATGCACCGGTAAGCTTTTTACGATTTGTCTTTGTCTGATAAGCCTCAAGCGGTACTTTGGCAAGCTTGCCGTTTTCAAATGCAAACAGCAAAATGCCCTTGTAATCCTTTGTTGCTACCATAAACACAGCGTTTTCGCCCTCGTCCATACCAAGCTTAGCAGGCACATAGTCGCCAAGGGTACTTGCCTTTGTGTCGGCAAAATCCGCCGCCTTTGCCTTGTAAACCTGAGCCTTGTCGGTAAAGAACAGCAAATCACCGTTGTTTGAAAATTCACAGGTCTGCGAAATTTCATCGCCGTCCTTTAGTTTGTGATTGCTGCTCATTCTGAGCGACTGCGGTGTAATCTTTTTAAAGTAGCCCTCTTTTGTAAAGAAAAGATTTACCGGATAATCGGGAATATCGTCCTTTTCCTCAGTATAGCTTACTGTATCCTCATAAATAATAATACTCTTTCGTGGCTGACCGTATTTTTCGGCAATTTCCTTGAGTTCCTTTACAATAATAGTCTTGATTCTTGTCTTGCTCTTGAGAATTTCGTCAAGCTCGGCAATTTCCTTTTCAAGAGATTCTATTTCATCGGTACGCTTTAAAATGTATTCTCTGTTAAGATGACGAAGTTTGATTTCGGCTACATATTCAGCCTGCACCTCGTCAATACCAAAGCCAATCATAAGGTTTGGCACAACCTCTGACTCTTCATCAGTTTCCCTGACAATTTTTACAGCCTTGTCTATATCAAGCAAAATCGCCTCAAGACCTTTTAAGAGGTGGAGTTTTTCGGCTTTTTTGTTTCTGTCAAAGTATGTTCGGCGTCTTACGCACTCAATTCTGAACGCAATCCATTCCTCAAGCAAAGCCTTTACGCCAAGCACCATCGGCACACCGCCGATAAGTACATTGAAGTTACACGAGAATGTATCTTCAAGCGTTGTAAAACGGTAAAGCTTAGCCATCAGCTTGTCGGGATCTACACCACGCTTTAGGTCAATGGTAATTTTCATACCGTCAAGACCGGTTTCATCTCGAACATCGGCAATATCCTTTACCTTACCTGTCTTTACAAGATCAATTATCTTTTCAATAATAACCTCGCAGGTCGTAGTACTCGGAATTGAAAGCACATCAATACAGTTTGCCGATTTATCGTACTCATACCTTGCCCTGAGTTTGATTCCGCCCTTGCCTGTTTCATAAACCTGTCTTATTGCGTTCTCGTCATAAATAATCTGGCATCCGCCTATAAAATCAGGAGCAGGTAAAGTCTGCATAACATCGTGCTGTGGGTCACGAATAAGAGCCGCTGTGGTTTCACAGATTTCCTTTAAATTGAAAGAGCAGATATTTGACGCCATACCTACCGCAATACCTGTGTTTGTGTTTACAAGTACAGACGGAAAGGCAACCGGCAGAAGCGACGGCTCTTTCATTGTATTGTCGTAGTTATCAACAAAATCTACTGTATCCTTGTCAATATCTCTGAAAAGTTCGTTGCAGATTTTGTCAAGCTTTGCTTCTGTATATCTTGATGCTGCCCATGCCATATCTCGGCTGTAAAACTTACCAAAGTTACCCTTTGAATCTACATATGGGTGCAAAAGTGCCTCATAGCCTCTTGAAAGTCGCACCATAGTGTCATAAATTGCTGAGTCGCCATGCGGATTGAGCTTCATTGTTGCACCGACAATATTGGCTGATTTTGTTCTTGCACCGTTTAAAAGTCCCATTTTATACATTGTATAAAGAAGCTTTCTGTGCGAAGGCTTAAAGCCGTCAATTTCGGGAATAGCACGGGAAAGAATAACGCTCATAGCGTACGGCATATAGTTTTCTCTGATTGTAGAGTCAATGTTCTGCTCTACCACCTCACCCGCACCGTTTATTACACCATGGGTTTTATTTGCCTGTGCAGGCTGAGTTCTTCTTTTTTTAGCCATAAATTCGCACCTCCCGTCAGCTTAGATCAAGATTATCAATGTACTCATTGCCATGAGCCACAATATAATCTTTTCTGCCCTGAAGATTGTCGCCGAGCAGAATATCAAAAATTTCCGCTGTTTTTTCAGCGTCAGTCGGCATAACCTTAATAAGTCTGCGTGTGGCAGGATTCATAGTTGTAAGGTTCATCATATCAGGTTCGTTTTCACCAAGACCTTTTGAACGCTGAATTGTAAACTTTTCCTTGCCAATCTGAGAAATAAACTTGTCCTTTTCTATTTCGTCATATGCAAAATAAACATCGTTTTTAGAGGTAATCTCATAAAGCGGTGATTCCGCAATAAACACTTTGCCCTCATTGATAAGAGTAGGTGTGAGTCTGTAAAGCATAGTAAGCAGAAGTGTACGAATCTGAAAGCCGTCAACATCGGCATCGGTACAAAGTATAACCTTGTTCCAACGCAAAGCGTTCAGGTCGAACTCGCTCAGATTCTTATTTGCTTTTGACTTAACCTCAACGCCACAGCCAAGCACTCTTAAAAGGTCTGTAATAATCTCACTCTTGAAAATTTTGTCATAATCGGCCTTTAGGCAGTTGAGAATTTTTCCTCGAATCGGCATAATTGCCTGAAAATCAGGGTTTCGTGCCTGCTTACAAGCACCGAGAGCAGAGTCACCCTCTACTATGAAAAGCTCTCTTTCCTCGGCATTTTTGCTGCGGCAATCAACGAATTTTGCAACTCTGTTTGTCATATCAAGACTGCCCGAAAGCTTTTTCTTTATGTTGAGTCGGGTTTTCTCGGCATTTTCTCGGCTACGCTTATTTACAAGCACCTGCTGAGCAATTTTATCTGCCTCAAGCGGATTTTCAATAAAATACACCTCAAGGCTCTGCTTTAAGAACGCTGTCATAGCGTCCTGAATACCCTTGTTGGTAACTGATTTTTTAGTCTGGTTTTCATATGAGGAAACGCTTGAGAACGAAGAAATTACGCACACAAGGCAATCCTCTATGTCGTCAAATTTAATCTTGCTTTCAGATTTATTATATTTATTGTTTGTTTTTAAGTAATTGTCTATCTGATACAGAAAAGCAGTTCTCACTGCCTTGTCCGGAGCACCGCCATGCTCAAGCCAACTGGAGTTATGATAATATTCTGTAAGGCTTGTTTGATTTGAAAAAGCCACAGCAACATCAATTTTGCATTTATACTCAGGCTTATCGTCACGGTCACGGGTTTTTACCTCGGTAGTCCAATGCTGAACAGAGGTAAAGCCGCTTTCGCCGATAACCTCCGCCACATGGTCCTCAATACCGTTTACATAGCAATATGTGGTGGTGTCAAAGCTTTTGCCGTTCTGATTTCTGAAAATGAACTCAACGCCGGCATTTACAATAGCCTGTCTTTTCATTATGTCAAGGAAATACTCAGGCTGAATGTCTATATCTGTAAATACCTCAAGGTCAGGCTTCCAGCGGATTTTTGTGCCTGTATCCTTTTTATTGTACGGCTCTTTTTTTAGGCCTCCGATATTCTCGCCCTTTTCAAAATGCAGAGTATAGCGAGTACCGCCTCGGCGAATATCAACATCCATATACTCTGAGCTGTACTGAGTTGAGCAAAGACCCAGACCGTTCATACCGAGCGAAAACTCATAGCTTTCGCCCTCATTATTATTATATTTACCGCCTGCATACATTTCACAGAACACAAGCTTCCAGTTGTACTCCTGCTCGTTTTCGTTAAAGTCAACAGGAATACCTCTGCCGTGATCCTCTACCTCAATCGAGCCGTCAGAAAACCTTGTTACGGTAATTTTTTTACCGTAGCCCTCTCTTGCCTCGTCAATAGAGTTAGAAAGAATTTCAAAAACAGAATGTTGACAGCCGTCAATACCATCAGAGCCAAAAATAACCGCCGGTCTTTTTCGCACTCTGTCTGCACCTTTAAGGGCAGAAATACTTGAATCACCGTATTCAACTGCTTTGGTTTTAGCCATTAAATCAATCCTCATTTATCGCCACGAAGCTTTTTGATTTTGTCACGCAGATAAGCGGCGTGTTCAAATTCAAGCAGCTTTGCGGCAGCTTTCATTTCTTTAGTCAGGCTCTCAATAAGCTGCTGCTTTTGAGCCTTACTCAGCTTTTTAGCTGATTTGAATTCATCGTCTGTATGAGTAGAAATTTCAAGAATTTCACTAACTTTTTTAACAATGGTAGTAGGAGTAATTCCATGCTCCTTGTTGTATGCCTGCTGAATTTTTCTTCTGCGTTCGGTTTCGGTAATCGCCTTACGCATAGAGTCTGTAACGCTGTCGGCATACATAATTACAGTACCCTCGCTGTTTCGTGCAGCTCTGCCGCAAATCTGAATAAGCGAGCGTTCACTACGCAAAAAGCCTTCCTTGTCAGCGTCCAGAATTGCCACAAGCGACACTTCCGGAATATCAAGTCCCTCTCTTAAAAGGTTAATTCCGACAAGTACATCAAATTCGCCAAGTCTTAAATCTCTGACAATCTCCATTCGCTCCACCGTATCAATATCATGGTGCATATAGCGTACCTTTATACCCATGGTTTCAAGGTATGCCGTCAGATCCTCAGCCATTTTTTTGGTGAGCGTTGTAACAAGCACTCTCTGCTTTTTGCTCACTCTTATATTAATCTCAGAAACAAGGTCATCAAGCTGTCCCTCGGTAGGTCTTACCGAAATTTCAGGGTCAAGAAGTCCCGTAGGTCTGATGATCTGCTCTGCAACTGTCTGTGATTTTTCGAGCTCCAGATCGCCCGGAGTTGCACTTACAAACACTACCTGATTAATTCTGTCGTAAAACTCATCAAAATTAAGCGGTCTGTTGTCAAATGCAGACGGCAGACGGAAGCCGTAGTCAACAAGATTTTTCTTCCTTGCGTGGTCGCCTGCATACATTCCCCTTACCTGTGGCAGGGTAACATGCGACTCGTCAACAAACATAAGAAAATCCTTTGGAAAATAATCGAGCAATGTGTACGGCGAAGACCCCGGCTTTCTGCCCGAAAGTATTCTTGAATAATTTTCAATACCCGTACAAAATCCGATTTCCTGCAGCATTTCCATATCATAGCGTGTACGCTGTTCAATACGCTGTGCCTCAAGCAATTTACCGTTTTCACGAAAGTACGCAAGTCGCTGTTCAAGCTCTTTGTCAATTTCTTTAAGAGCCGTTGTCATTTTATCTCTTGAAACAATATAGTGTGACGCTGGGTAAATTGCGGCATGCTTTAGCAATGCCTTTAATTCGCCTGTAAGCGGATTAATCTCGGAAATTCTGTCGATTTCATCGCCGAAAAATTCAACTCTGATAATAGAATCATTAGATGCAGCAGGAAAAATCTCTACTACATCGCCTCTGACTCTGAATTTATTTCTTATAAAATTAACATCATTGCGTTCATATTGCAGCTCCACAAGCTTTTTTACGAGGTCATCTCTGCTTTTTTCCATACCGGGTCGCAGAGAAATTACCATATTACGGTAATCAATAGGGTCACCCAAGCTGTAAATGCACGAAACCGATGCAACGATAATTACATCTCGTCTTTCAGAAAGTGCAAGGGTGGCACTGTGCCTCAGCTTGTCGATTTCATCATTTATAGAGCTGTCCTTTTCAATATAAGTATCGGTATTTGCAATGTAAGCCTCCGGCTGATAATAATCATAATAAGACACAAAGTACTCTACCGCATTATCAGGAAAAAATTCCTTAAACTCACTACAGAGCTGTGCCGCAAGTGTTTTGTTGTGTGCGAGCACAAGGGTAGGTCTTTGCGTCCTTTCAATTATATTAGCCATTGTAAATGTTTTGCCCGAGCCTGTTACACCGAGCAGGGTTTGTTCTCTGTTGCCCGATTCAATGCTTTGCACAAGCTCATCAATCGCCTGAGGCTGGTCGCCCGTAGGCTTGTATTTAGATTTAAGTTTAAATTCCATAAAATCAAACCTTTAAAGTAAAAAAATACTTCCCGACATTTCGCTGTCACGCAGGGAAACATAGTCAAACTCGGTCACAATAAAGTGGTCAATAAGGTTTACGCCTACATTCTTTAGGGTCTGCCTTATCACCCTTGTAGAATTTATGTCACTTTGTGACGGCAACGCCGAACCGCTTGGGTGATTGTGCCCCAGAAAAGCCGTTTTTGCGTTGTGCCTGAGTGCAAGGTCAACTATCTTTCTCAGCGGAACATCAGATGAATTAAGCGAACCTTTTGAGATAATGTCAAAGAAAATCATTCTGCCCTTTGCGTCCCCGAGCATAAGAGCCACAGCCTCGTTTGTTCTGCCAATAAACTTATTTATAAACATTTCGCCGAGGTGCTCAAGGTCAATGACATTATGATTTTCCGTTTTTGATTCTTTATACACCCTTGAAAATTCGGGGAGCATTTTAAGAAACACCGCACAGGACTGTGAGAGCGAAAACTCCCTCATAAGCTCGTCAACGGGAGCGTCGCACACTCCTGCAACAGTTAAATATCTGTCAAGCAGGCGGTGAGCCAGTGCGTTGGTATCTTTTCGGGGAATGGCATAGAAAAGGCACATTTCAAGCACCTCGTGAGGCTCAAAGCCGTCAAAGCCGTTGTCGAGAAACCTCTTACGCACTCTGTCACGATGCCCGCTATGCTCATTTGCCATACCATTCACCTCCGATTTATTTGCTAAAAATTATTCCTTTACGCCGTACTGCTCGTAGTAAGCGTCAATAGCAGCCTTGAGTTTATCGTCAATGATAACCTTGCCCTTGTATTCCTTGTTGTAAAGATGCTCAACAACCTCTGCCATAGTAACAATAGCGGTAGTCTTTAAGCCGTACTTTTCTTCAATTTCAGAAAGTGCACTCTTAGTGCCCTTACCTCTCTCCATTCTGTCAACAGAAACAACAAGACCGATAGGGTCAACATTGCCCTGTGCCTTGATAATAGGAAGTGTTTCCTCAATAGATGTGCCGGCTGTAGTAACATCTTCAATAATAACCACCTTGTCGCCGTCATTAATCGGACTGCCAAGTAAAATGCCCTTGTCGCCGTGGTCCTTAACCTCTTTGCGGTTTGAGCAGTAGCGAATATCTGTATCGTACTTTTCGCTGATTGCGATAGTTGCGGCAACCGAAAGCGGAATACCCTTGTAAGCAGGTCCGAAAAGCACATCAAAATCAAGGCCGAACTTCTCTTTAATAGCCTCTGCATAGTAACCGCCAAGCTTTCTGAGCTGTGCACCGGTTCTGTAGAAGCCTGTGTTTACGAAAAATGGTGTCTTTCTGCCGCTCTTTGTTACAAAGTCGCCAAACTTGAGCACCTGACAGTCAACCATAAATTCAATAAATTCCTTTTTGTAAGCGTCCATTATTAAAACCTCCGATAAAAATACATAATTTAACATTTAACATCATACCACATATGTTCGGTTTTGTAAATGATAAAACTAAAATTTACTCTTTAAAAAATCCCTATATAAATAGTATAGGGAATTGCAAACGAAAATGTTTGTTTCAGACAGAAAAATCTGTAAAACAATATTTCAATAATTATATTAAAAATACTTTACAAAGTGATTGCAGAATATCAACTGTTTGTAATTTTTTGCTTAATAGAGAAAATGCACAAATAATGCCAATAATCAGACTTAAAACTATATTATTAACCTTGCAAAATTTTAAGAATTAGTGTACAATATTTGTTGTAATATTATTTTGCAAAATAATATATTTAATGAGGGAGAATAAAATGAGAAAGGATTTTTCATCAAAGTCAGGCGATTTCATTCAAAATCAGCCGACTGGTTTTGTTAAAAGTAAAAAAGGTTTTACGCTCGTAGAAATCGTAGTTACAATTTGCATACTTGCAACTCTAGCAGCTATTGCTTTACCGGTAATTGCATACACTCTTGAAAGTTCACTTAAAAGCAAAGCCAAAACAAATGCACATAGTATAGAAGTGGCAATAAAAGAGGCAAATTCGTTGCTTGGTGCAAAAGATAGCCTAAAATATGCCAATGCAAGTTCAAATAGTATTAAAATCTCCGAAGTTGTGAAAGCAAATAACATAGGGAATGCTTTTGAACCTGTTGATGTTTACGGCACAGTATATTACCCGGTTATGTGCAAAGGCAAGGTGTATTTTGCCACAGATTCAAACGGTGACAATAGCTTTGACAAAAACGATAAAGACATTGACGGCAACAACCTGCCCGACACCTGCGTTGCATTATACGACAAGGTAAACAATAAGATAATAGAGAACGAGATAAGCAATCTGCCTTTAAATTAACAGGTGGCATTTTTAACAATTTAGCGAGCTAAAGTTTGTGCAATCTAATAAAAATGTGTTTTCTTAACTTTTTTTGGTAAAAATATATTGCAATTTCTGTAAATGTGTTATATAATAAACTCGTTTCAAGGGAACAGCAACCGCAAAATTCTATCAGCAACTCGCAGTTGCAGTTTCTACAAAACGGTTCACAAAAATATTTTTTAAGAGAGGTAAAAACACATGAACGAAATTCAGGCAGTAAAGACTGCAAAAATCGAAGAAGTAAAGAAGAACAGCAAAAAAGGCTTTACACTCGTAGAGCTCGTAGTTGTAATTGCAATCCTTGCAATCCTCGCAGCTATTGCTATCCCGGTTGTATCATCAACAATCGCATCGTCACAGAGAAGCACAGCTCTTTCAAATGCGCAGACACTTGAGCTTGCACTCAAAGAGGCTCATGCTCAGGCTATTGCTAAAGATACATCTGTATTCACTGATGGCTTAGACACAACTGTTGCTGTTGTTATCGATAAAAAGGCTCTCAAGCTTGAGGATACAGTAAAGATTGACAATAAAGACTATGTTCTTCAGTGGTCTAAGACTGACAGCAAGTGTTATTATGTTTACACAGCAGCTTCTGGTGGTACATCAGAGTGCCTTGGTGAAACATCTGTTCCAAGTGGTACTTTAACTACACTTGTAACATCAGGTACTACTTCACAGAAACTTAGTGACTTGTTCTAATTTATACATTTACATTATTAAATCTCGGTTTTGCTGATGACCGACAACATACAAGCAAAAGGCTCGCCGAGTGCGAGCCTTTTGAAATGTATACAGTTTTTTGGTGTATTAAACTTAACTTTTGTGTATTATTTATAATTTTTAGGAGTATCCCCTATTTGATTATAAAATTATTTTAATTTATTCTTTAAAATAATTTTATAATCAAATCAGTTTAAAATTAACGATTTTGATGAGCTAATTAAGCATATAATATTCAGGTGGTGTATTAAATGAATTATGTACTGGTGCAGATTGCCAAAAGATACCTTTGCATAACAGCCTGCGAAACTGTGGGCGAAGCTGCTGCCAATGGCACAGATAATAAGGCAAAAGGTAAAAAGCAGGCTGACCCAAACGAAAAGAAAGCCTACTCTTTCTCCTCTCCTCTTATTATACCTGTTGACAAGGCTATATTAAAGGATAAAAGTTCTGTATGGGAAGACCCTTCTCTCCTTGCTCGTCTTGTAAAGGAAGGACTCAGCACAATGAACCACAGTGAGGTTCGTGATGTTATTCTCATGGTAGAAAGCTATGACCTTACCTGTCAGGAATACCAGCACATTAAGGGTGCTAAAAAAGTTCTTGAGGGACTTGCTATTGACAGAATTAAAGACTTTGTAGGCGAGGCAGTTTCTGACTTCTCGGTAATCTACAAAGACTATTCAGAATTTAAAACAAAAGAGGTAAATGAAGAAATTACTTCTAAAGCTTTTGCAATGCCAAAGGCACTTGCCGATGACCTTGTAGCAGGCTTTAAGGCTTTCTCTCTTAACCTTATTCAGATTATCCCTTCTGAGGCGGCAATGATTTACTCCGCTCAGAAAACAATCTATAGCTTTAACAAGACAATCGCACTCATCAGTATGGACTACTCAGCAGTAAGAGTACTCATTGCTAAAGACGGTGTTCCTCTTTACTGCCACGACTTTGTTTCCCCTGTTGACGATATTCTACAGGTTATTGAAGAAGACAGAGATTTAAGCACCGCTGCCGCTATTGACTATCTGCGAACAGCAGGCTATGGCTTTAAAGAAGAGTGTCGTAATGCATCTTCTCAGAGGAAAATTGATGACATTGCAGAAAACCTCATTGACGATATTGTACGCAACATTCGTCTTGTAACAATGTCACTCAACATCAGCATTGACCAGATGTTCTTAAGCGACTTCTTAGCTTACATACCTCACATTCGCAATTACTTTACAAACTTTGGCCTTGCAGGCGAGGTTATGCTTGTTTCCGATACCTTTACCACCGGTTCTGTTATTCCTGAGCCATCACTAAAGGCAAGAGATGACTTCTACAAAAACGGCTCATACTTCCTTATGAATGAGCTTATGAACTGTGGTACTGTTTTTGAAAACAACCTTATTTACGGCTTAAAGGCTCAGCAGGCTAAAACACTTGACCAAAGTGGCAAGGCTGCGAAGGTTGGCTGCATAGGACTTGGTGCATTAAGCGTATTAGGCATTGCATTCTTTGGTTTCTTCTTTGGCAGAAGCATTGTAGATGATATGATTTATAACGATACAAAGTACGACTATGCAAAAACTCTTATAGAAAAAAGAGATAATATTACTCAGGCTTTGCAGGATCAGTCACAAGACGCATCTCTTCTTCCAAGAACTCAGCTTTACTGCGAAGATGTAATTAATCAGCTTGACACACAGGTTGTTAAGAAAATGAGAAGCTTTGACAGTTACAATATTACTCATACTACTGACGGTGATGAAAGCTACTCTATTCCGGTCAGCGGTACAATCAAAGACTTCCCTACCTTTATTGATTTACAGAACAGCATCAAAGATGACGGATACTTTATAATGAATGAAACCTTCTCGGTTGCAGATGATCCGGATTCAGGTCTTTATCAGCTTTCTGCACAAATTACAACAGACAAAACAACTGTTGACGCAAGAAACGCTGCTAATGAATCAACCGATAACAGCGATGCTGAGAATTAAGGGAGGGAAAAATAATGAAGAAAAATAAAATTCCGGGTTCAATTATCGCCTTTTTAGTACTCCTCATTGTTTTTGTAATTATATTGGTTGCACTTGTAGTACCAACTATTACAGGTCTTTCAAAATACAATGAAGATCATGCTACAATTTCAGCTCAGATTGCCGACTGTGACTCAGTGCTTGCTGATCAGGCAAATGTTGAGAAAAGAATTGAAGAAATGACTCAGCAGTACAACGAAAATCAGGAAACACTTTATATTGACGCAAAATCTTCTGTTGAGGATTTACAGGCTATCTTTGCTGACCTCGGCATTGATATGACATCACTTAATCGTGGTGAAAGTGTTCAAGATGACCAAGGCAGAACATCAATGGGCGGTATTCCACTTTTTAAAACAAATCTTTCTTTCAGCTACAACGGCTCAGAAGAAAACACACTCAAACTTGTTCATTACCTTGAGCAGGAGTCAAAGGGCTGCTACTTTATTAATACACTCACAATGTCACCAATGGAAGGTAGCAGTGATTACTCAACCTCATTCGATGTAACATTGTACTATTTTGACTCAACAAAGCAGGTTGCAACTACTGCACCAACTGAACCAACTACATAATTTAAGGACTTTTTACTATGGCTAATTTACTTTCAATCGACTTTTCGCAAATTTCAACCTACATAACAATGGCAGTAATTCTTGTACTGTCTGTTGTGCTCTGTATGCTTGCATACAGACTTTTAAACGCTGTGCCTGCAAAATGGCTGTGCGACTATGACGAGGAGCCTGACGAAAGTCTTTTAGGTACAAGGTATATTTTCAAACAAAGCGGAATTTACACTTCCGCTTTGTTTGCTATATTTAACTTAGGCATCTTTGCGTTTTTCGGCTATTCTTATTACACAATTTTCTTTTTATTAATTTCGTACACAATGCTCCTCATTGCTATGAGCGACTTTAAATATACAATTATTCCCGACCAATTCACAATCGCACTTGCTGTGCTCTGCGTGGCACTTGCAATAACCGACCTTCTCACACAGCAGATTTTTATTAAAGAATGGTGGAGTATTCCGCTTGGTGCTGCGTGCGGTGGCGGTGCACTTATGATTATCAATTTATTTTCTATTGTTATTCTTAAAAAGAACGGAATGGGCTTTGGCGATGTAAAGCTTATGCTTGCACTCGGTGCTTGTCTTGGTTTTCCTATGGTATTCTCAGGACTTTTAATCTCTGTGCTTGTTGCATTCCTTTATATAATATTTTTGCTTGTTAAAAAAATCTTCTCCAAAAACGATGTTTCAAGCTATTTCCCATTTGGCCCGTTTCTCTGCATTGGCTCTCTGTGCAGTATGTTCTTGGTAAATGTTATTAACTACGGCTTAGACCTTTACTTCGGACTTTTCAGCCTTAGTTTTTAACTTGTTATTTCCCCTTGAAAGGATGATTACATATGAGGAACTCTGTTTTTAACCTGAGTGATGACCTTGTTAAAAACGATATAATTAATCTGAAAAATCTAAAGCGTGTTCAGATGCTCTACGCTGAGGACAGCACAGTAACTATTGAGCAAGCCCTTGTAAAAGAAGGTCTTGTTACCGAGGAGCAAATTTACCAGCTTATGGCTGACAAAATGCACCTTCCGCTCGTTGACCTTGACTCCTACTACATAGAGGACGATGTTCTTCAGATTATTCCGGATCAGATGATGGAAGATTTAGGAGTAATGCCACTTACTGTTGAGGGCAATTACCTTTTAATTGCCATGACGAATCCACTCGACTATAAAGCAATTTATACTCTTAATAACTATACAAAAAGAAAAATTAAAACTGCTGTCTGTACTCCGTCACAGCTTGAGAAAAAGCGTAACGAAATTTTCAGCGTGTCAGACCAGGAAGCAGTAATTGACGAGGCTCAGGAATTTGTTCAGAGCCAGATGAAAAAAACTGAGGAAACAGTATCTACCGAAGGTCAGGAAGATATCGAGGATCAGCCTATCATCAAATTTGTAAACAATATGATAAGCGAAGCTGTAAGACAGCGTGTATCTGATATTCACCTTGAACCTCAGGAAACAAAAATGGTAATTCGTTTCCGTGTTGACGGTAAACTTATTAAATATATGGACTCAAGCAAGGAGCTTGCTCCTTCTGTAACAAGCCGTATTAAATTCATAAGCGGTATGAATATTGCAGAAAAAAGAGTTCCACAGGACGGTAGAATTCACTACAATGTCAATAATCAGAAAGTTGATATGCGTGTATCTTCCCTTCCTTGCGTTTACGGCGAAAAAATCGTAATCAGAATTACAACCGCACTCGGTATGAAGCTTGACAAAAAAGCAATCGGCTTTCTCCCGGAAAACCTTGAAAAATTCGATCAGCTTTTAACCTCAAGCCGTGGTATCATTCTACTTTCGGGTGCAACAGGTTCCGGTAAGTCAACCACACTTTACGCTGCTCTTTCAAGCCTTAACACCGAGGACAAAAACATCGTAACAGTTGAAAACCCTGTCGAAATGGTTTTGCCAGGTGCAACACAGGTTAATATCAATGAAAAAGCCGGACTTACCTTTGCAAGCGTTCTTCGTTCTATCCTCCGTCAGGACCCTGACATTATTATGATCGGTGAGATTCGTGACCAGGAAACCGCAGACATTGCAGCCAGAGCCGCTATCACAGGTCACCTTGTGCTTTCAACAATCCATACCTACAACGCAGCCAGCTCTGTTGTTCGTCTTATTGATATGGGTGTTGAGCCTTACATGGTATCTTCTTCAATGCTCGGCGTTATTGCCCAGAAGCTTGTCAGAAGACTTTGCCCTTCTTGCAAACAAGCCTATACTGCTACAGATGATGAGCTAAGACTTTTAGGACTTCCTATTACAAAGCAGCTCACACTTTACAAGGCAGGTCAATGCCCTGCTTGCAACAACATTGGCTACAAGGGCAGAATTGCAGTTCACGAAGTAATGCCGGTTTCACGAGCAATCAAAAATGCAATTCATCTTGGCAAAACCACAGATGAAATCGACACAATCGCCCGTGAGGAGGGTATGATTTCACTTCGTGACAACCTCAAAAAACTTTTGTATGATGGTATCATATCATTTGATACATTTATAGATACAGTATCAGAAATTTATCAGGAAGATTAAGGAGTAGTTTTATGGAATTTGAAGAGATGGTCAGATTTGCCGTTGAAAACGGTGCATCTGATATTCACCTTGCGAGTAATAACCTGCCGTCTTACCGTAAAAACGGTAAAATTATGAACTACAGCGGCACAGAGATTCTCGACGAGGACACAGTAATGAAATATATTGACGAGGTTCTTGAACCCGCAGATTATCTTAAATTCTGCAACACAGGCGACATTGACTCGGCTTATCAGTTTGAAGACCTGGCACGATTCAGAGTAAACGCATTCAAGCAGCGTCACGGTGCTTCGCTTGTAATGCGTGTAATCAAAATGAATCCGCCAAAGCTTGCAGACTTAAATCTGCCACAGTCAATTTCAAAAATTCTCAATTTGCAGGAAGGTCTTGTGCTTGTAACAGGTCCTACCGGTAGTGGTAAGTCAACCACACTTGCTGCGTTGATTAATGAAATCAACCACAGAGAGGAACTTCACATTATCACAATTGAAGACCCTGTTGAGTATATGCACTCCCCGGCTAAATGTATTGTCAACCAGAGAGAAGTCGGCGAAGACAGTGAAACCTATTCATCAGCTCTTAAATCGGCACTTCGTGAAGACCCTGATATTATCCTCATGGGTGAGATTCGTGACCTTGAGTCAATGTCAATCGCTCTTCGTGCAGCTGAAACCGGTCACCTTGTTTTCTCAACACTTCATACAGAGAGTGCGGCAAAAACTATTGACCGTCTTATAGATATGTACCCTGTTGAGCGTCAAAAACAGGCACTCAGCCAGCTTTCTACCACACTCAAGGCGGTAATTTCACAGCGTTTGCTTCCAAGATCTGACCGTCCGGGTCGTATCGGTGCATTTGAAATTATGTTTGTTAATACAGCTATCGCAAACCTTATTCGTGAGGATAAGATTCCGCAGATTGAGCAGATGATTTCTTTGAACCAGTCAACAGGTATGATTACAAGAAAGCTCAGTATCGAAAACCTCCTCAAGAGAGGGCTTATTTCAAAGGCAACTGCCGACAAGTACAGCTACGATGTGGCTGACAACGCCGCTCTTACAGGTGGCAACAATCCACAGCCAATGCCGGGTGCACAGGGAATGCCACAGCAGACACCGCAGCAGCTTACCGCTCCAATGCCACAGTATTCAAATCTCCCGCAAAACAGCACAAATGCTTATCTGAACAGGAGGTAATAAACAATGGAATTCTCTTATGTAGCGGTAAACGAAAAAAACCGTAAATATCGATCCCGAATGACCGCAAACACAAAGGATGAGGTTAAGCGAAAGCTTGAACAGCGAGGTCTTATTGCTCTTTCTATTGATGAAGTAAAAAAAGGCTCGCAGGATGATATTCCGATTTGGCAGCGTGACCTTGGCGGTACAAAAGATGTACATACACTAAAAATCAGCAACAAGCGATTGCTTACATTTATGCACCAGATGGCACTTATGATTAGATCAGGTATTTCGCTTTCGGTTGCAATGGCGGTAATGTGCGACACCGAAAAAGATAAAAATATGCTGAGAATTTTGCAGGAAATCACTGCAAACCTCTACAATGGTATTACTCTTTCACAGTCGCTCAGTTCATTTAAAACCTTCCCTACTGTTTATGTAAATATTATTCAGACAGGTGAGGCAAACGGCCGACTTGATGAAGCGTTTGACAAATGCGTAAACCTTCTTAAAAAGGAAATGAAACTTCGAGGCAAGATTGTGGGTGCAATGATTTACCCTATCTTCCTTGTAATTCTTACAATCGCACTTATTATTGTAATGAGTATTTTCGTACTCCCGTCTTTTAAAGGCTTGTTTGAGAGCTTTAACTCTGAACTCCCTATAATGACGCAGATGACAATGGGAATGTCAGATGTAATTGTACGCTATGGCTGGCTCATTATCCTTATTATAGTTGCTCTTGTTGTAACATTCAGACTTCTTTATAAAAAGAATTATTCATT
Source organism: Ruminococcus sp. (assembly GCF_045129435.1). GTDB lineage: Bacteria > Bacillota > Clostridia > Oscillospirales > Acutalibacteraceae > Ruminococcoides. Next base: position 85,585 of record NZ_JBGVJL010000193.1, read on the forward strand.
CTGTATGTGGTGGTCAACAGCACAGCTCAGAATTCCAATTATCGGTGAAGTTTTAAGACTCAACCAGCTTACAAGATTTGCTAATATGATGGCAACCCTTACATCTTCAGGTGTAAACATTCTTTCATCACTTGAACTTGCACGAGATGTAGTAAGCAACAAGTTTATGGCAGACTGTCTTAACCAAGTAATTGAAGATGTAAGAATCGGTACACCTATTAATGTTTCCCTTTCAAGATATCCAAAAGCATTCGACCCACTTTTTGTTTCAATGGTAAGAGTCGGTGAGGAAAGTGGTATGCTCAGTGATTCACTTACTAAAATGGCAGATATGTACGAAGAGCAGTCAAACGATGCTACACAGCGTATGACCGATGCAATGACTCCTGCAATGACAATTATTATTGCGGTAATCGTTGGTTTCGTTGTAATTTCTATCGTACAGGCTATGTTCGGTATGTATGCAGTTATTAACTAATTGTATTTCAATAATCGAAAGGAGTTTTTTATGAAGAAATTCACTACAAAAAAGAGAAGGATTAACAGCAAAAAGGGTATTTCTATGGTGCTTGCCATTGCCTTGGTTGCAGTCCTTTTCTTAACAACAACCTCTTTTTTATCTATTGCAATGCTCCAGCAAAATGAAACCGGTACATCAATGAACTCTCGTCAGGCATATGTTTCCTCAAAAAGTGCTCTTGATATAGCTGAGGATTTCTTAAATGACAGAAAGCTTAACTTACCTACAAATATCGGCGATTCAAAATATTATGTTTTCTACTATGATGCATCCGGTAATGTTCAGGTAAAAGAATTTTCAAATGCATCTGACGCACAGAATTTTATTGATAACACAGACTTTACAGTTATTGGCAACGCTTATGTTAAAATAACAAAAACTTCAAACACAGGCTATACTATCACAGCCGTAGGTTCAGAGAACAAGTACAACAACACAAACGGCGGCAACACAGGCGATATTTCAGCTAAATTTGAAGTTACCAATCATTGGCAAACTAAGGAAGTACGCACAGATCTTAAAATGACTGAGAAAAAGATTTCTACACCTCCTACCGCAGGTGGCACAGGCTTCTTTATGCTTGGTGACCAGACAGCATTCTCTCTTTTAAAATCTCAAATTAAATCTACTAATATTGGTAACTTTGACTTCCGTACAATTCAAGGTTTGGAAGATAAAGGTGGTTTGGCATATATTCTTCGTAATGAAGCACAAACAACACCTATTTCATCTTTTTACCCACTTGTTTTTGATAAGGCTGTAAAAATCACAAGTAACTCGGGCAGTCGTTGCAGAGCTATTGCTTACAACAACGGAATATATCTTCTTGGTTCTTATAATGGTACAGATGACTCAGCTATAGCATCTATGAATGGCAATTTGGTTTCAAATAAAGCTAATGATGTATGTCTGTACACAGAAACAAACTCCTACGGTGTAACATTAGAATGTAAGTATCTTGTAATTAGCAGCAATATGATTACAAGAGCTGAGTACGGTCAGAAAACAGCAGCCGTTAAATATGCCGGTAGTGATTTTGCTCATGATGGCGGTGTTGTTATTAACTTTACAAAGCCTATTAAATGTATACAAAGAGATAACAACCAGGTTGTAGCTTCTTATAGTGCAGGATACTACTTTTTACCTATCTCAGAAGCACAAAATCAAACAGGTATTGATTTATTTGATTCAAGTACACCAGGAAAACTCATACCAATATCTGACTTAAGCACAGACAACCACTACAAAAATCTCAATGGTATTGACAAGTACAGTTCAATGCTTGATTCAAACGGTAAACTCAAAAATATGCACTCAGCGTACGAAGCTAAAACAGATTCAGGAAATACAGCTGTTTGTTTTTTAAATGACGGTGGTAATTTCCAGAAAGATAATACACTTGTATGTACAAATAGTCCTAAAAGCAGCTACTATACAGGTTGGGAGGATTATTATACTTATTGTGCACCATCTGCAATGCCTACAGTGTCAAACACAAGCTATATAGACCTGTATGCCGGCACAGAGTTCAATTATCTTTGGTATAATGTTAATCAAATGGATTTAAATTCAAATGTTAATATTAATATTAGAAGCCGTAGTGTTGTTTTAAGTATTGGACCTGAACAGGGAGAAGAAATTTACTTCAACCGAAACTATAAAGACAGTAATGGTAATGAACAATATCCTTACAGTTTTAACCAGGTTAATGCTCCATCAAGTGGTTTTATAAATCATAGTGAAACCAAGAAAAGCACAATGACATCTTTAGTTGCAAATAAAATCAAGCAAAATGATGCTACAGCTTCATTCAATGTAATGCCATACTGGGGTGAAAGCTCATTTACACTTACAGTAATCAATGACTTTACTGTAGAAAGAGCAAACGGAAACACTTACACAGTAAAAGCAGGCAAGTACACAGATATTCCGTCAAACGGACTTAATCTTTTCAGCAATGAAGCAGAAACCTACTTTGACAACCACTCAACAGAACAGGAAGATTCTGATACATCAGGTATTGACTGGGTACAAAGCGGAACTATAAACACTTCCGTTGCAGACAGCAAGCTTAATCAGAGCAGTTCTGTAATTAAGTTTGAAGCTTCAAACGGCGGCACTCTTAAAAACGGTGCATACACAGCAAAAGCAATTTACTGTGACTTTGGCAATACAGTCAAGGGAAACAACGCTACACTCAAGGGCGATGTTATTTCAATAGGTGCAAATAATTTGGACGGCAGCGGTGCTAATAACGGTTTGTTTATTAATTCCTACGGTGGCTATTCAGACTCAATATGTGAGCTTATTACAAAAACTACTATAACAAAATCTGACGGTACAACCGAAATTCAAACTAAAAAAACTCCTGTTGACGGATCTTTGCTCCACATCACCCGTGATACTGAGCTTGTGCTTGATGACGGACTGACATATTCACTTAATGAAGGCTACTACTACTTCCCTAATGAAAAGTCAGGCTTCAACATCTTAAGCAGTGCTTTCTGGCAGAAATGGACTGCAACAAATCCTTACTACTATGCAAAGGAAATAAACAAAGACACCACTATAAGCTACAGCATTCACAACGAATTAAAAACAGACAAAGTAAGCTTTGAAGGGAAGTATTTCTAAATGAAGAGGAAAAAACCGATATTGAAAAAACACTTTAAAAGTAAAAAAGGCTTTTCTCTTCTTGAACTTATTTGTGCATTAATGATCATGGCAATAGCCGTTTCGGCTACTGCCACCGGTCTTGCAATCAGCTATGAATCAATTACCAAAAACAGCCTTATGAACAAAGCTTCGGCAAAAGCCCAGATGTATTGTGACATTGTTA
>NZ_JBGVJL010000194.1:0-47931 GCF_045129435.1 Ruminococcus sp.
ACTGCGAAGTTATCAAAATTACCGGAAATTCCTACCGCATCAAGGGCAGAAAAATCTTTGATGATTCTGATGACTGATTCTTCGCTCATAATTGTACATTTTAAATGAGCGTTTTTCGTCATTTTCACTTGACATTTACACTTTTAACACTGTTATAGCAAAATGTTGAAAACTTTTGCAAAAAGCAAAAGCCCGACTAAATGTCAGGCTTAATGCTTATGAATAAAAAGAGAGAGGAAAAAATCTATGAAAAAATTGAGTTGTTAGCTATTTGATGTAAGGTTTGTTTGTTTTTACCTTACACATATATAATACCATATGAAGTGTGACAACAGTATGACAAAATATTGGTGATTTTAAGAAATTTAAGCATTTTTTTAAAATTTAATCAAAAATATCGTTTGTCGGGTGCGAATTTTCTTTTTTATGCACCTTTAAAGTGTTGTTGTTGTCGCAAAATGCGATAAAAATTTCATTAATGCTTGTATGCTGTTTTTTAAGTTCCTTTTTAAGCCATTCCATATTATTGCCTGTGGCTCTCAGGTTTTTCTCAAGTACCTTGCCGTCCTGAATAACCACCGCTTCAATGCCGGACTGCAAAACTGTAATTTTCATATCGTCGGGAGTAAGAGGGCGATTTTTATCCTTTGGCAAAATTGAAAGCTGACCGTTGCTTTCAAGAATTATTGTCTGAATTTCATCGAAATTAAAGTAGCCTTTTGAACGGCACATTACAAGTATTTCGTTTATATCTATTTTGGCTGTGCTGAGATTTTTATTATAAAATTTGCCGTTATTAAAAATTATAATTGACTTGCCGGTTATAAAGCGTCTGAGAAATAAAGACTTTTGAGAGAGAAATGTAAGCAGAATTGCAACAAGCGAGTAGATTACCATTGCCATTATGCCGTCATAAATATCGGTAAATTCACCTGTGGCAAGCTCGGCGGCGATTGAGCCGATTGTGATTCCGTTGATATAGTCGAACATATTAAGTTCTGACATCTGCTTGTTTCCCATAAGCTTTGCAAGCAGAAACAGTACAATAAGCGAAATTGGTGCGGTTATAAAAACACGAAAAAATTCCATAATAACCTCCTGTGCTGTGGTTATTATGGAACTTTTTTTATAAATTATTCGTGTTTATTGAAAGTTTGGCAAATAAGGATAGCTTTTCGCAAAAGTTAAGCAATACAAATTGGTTCTTAATCGATAGTTGGGGTAAATTATGGTTTAGCAACGGTCGGGAAATTTTGGTTGGTTTAGCACAGACTTTATACCCGAAAATAAAAATTTGGTCAACCTTTTTCAAAGGTTGTGGGTGTGGGCAAAGCCCACAATACTTTTCTTGGGCGTTGCCCAAACCCACGAGCCTTTAAAAAGGCTCGACCTAAATTTCTTTGTCCGAGCAGAAAGCATAATCAATCTTAATACTTTTAATTCCCGACCATTACTAAGTTATTGTCGGGAACTAAAAAATTATTATTTTGCAAACTATCTGCTAGTAAAAAAATTACCAAGGCTTAATTGTGCCGGTAAGCTCGGTTACGCTCTTAATTCCGTTTTTGTCGAGGTATTCGTTCATACCCTCGGCAATTTTAATCGGTGCGTATGGGTCTGAGAAGAATACTGTGCCAATCTGCAATGCACTTGCACCTGCAATCATCATTTCAACTGCGTCCTGCCATGTGCTGATACCGCCCATACCGATAATTGGAATGTTTACGGCATTTGAAACCTGCCATACCATTCTTACGGCAACAGGGAAGATAGCCGGGCCGCTCATTCCGCCTGTGTTGTTGCGGATAATAGGTCGCTTGGTGTTGATGTCGATTCGCATACCTGTGAGTGTGTTAATCATAGAGATTGCATCTGCACCGCTTGCTTCGGCTGACTTTGCAATTTCTGCAATGTCGGTAACATTTGGGCTGAGTTTTACAATAAGGGGCTTTGTGCAATGCTTTCTTACCGCACTTGTGATTGAGCCTACAGACTCACAGCTTGTGCCAAACTGTACACCGCCGCTTTTTACATTTGGGCAGGAGATATTCATTTCAATCATATCAACATCTGTTGATGAGAGCTTTTCTGCCATTTCGCAGTATTCCTCAGGAGTATTGCCTGCAATGTTGGCAATTACTCTTGTATTTTGCTGTTTGAGCCAGGGAAGATCGTCATTTATAAATACATCTACACCCGGATTTTGAAGTCCTACGGCATTTAAAATACCTGACGGGGTTTCGGCAATTCGAGGTGACGGGTTGCCATCTCTCCTTTTAAGGGTGATACCCTTACAGGAAATACCGCCAAGCTTTGAAAGCGGGTAGAATTCACCGTATTCCTTACCAAAACCAAATGTGCCCGAAGCGGCAATTAATGGGTTTGAAAATTCAACTCCGGCAATTTTTACAGATAAATCAGCCATTAAAATACAACCTCCTCAGCGTTAAATACAGGGCCGTTTTTGCAGACATGCTGCATAATTTCTTCGCCGTTCTTTCTGACCTTAACAGCACAAACAAGGCAGGCACCTATGCCGCAAGCCATTCTTTCTTCAAGTGAAATCTGGCAAGGCTTGTTAAATTCCTTGCAAACCCCGGCAATAGCCTTGAGCATCGGAGTAGGGCCACAGGCACAGATCTCGTCAACCTCGTTGATTTTCTCTTTGAGTACATCGGTTACAAAGCCATGTACGCCGGCACTGCCGTCATCGGTTGTGAGGACAAGCTCTGCTCCTGCATTTTTGAAATCGTCCTGCAAGATGATAAGGTCTTTATTACGGAAACCTGTGATTACAAGCGGATTTTCGGTTTGCTTTGCTGTGTAGAGCATTGGGGGCACACCGATGCCGCCGCCGATTAAGCAGTAGCGTTTGCCTTTTTCAATGGTAAAGCCGTTGCCGAGCGGTGCAAGAATATCTACAGATTCGCCCTTCTTCATTTGTGACATAATTTTTGTGCCCTCGCCCTTTACCTGATAAACAAGGCGGAGTACGCCGTTTTCGCTGTCACACACAGAAATTGGTCGGCGTAAGGTTTTTGACGGAACATATACATGGGCAAACTGACCGCACTTTGCAAGTGGTGCAAGCTCGTCATTTTTTACACGCATATCAAAAATTCCGTCTGCAATTTCTTCATTTGATAAAAGCTCAAAGGCTTTAACATCGTATTTCATATTTTTCTCTCCTTTTGCAACAGAATAGTTTTAGTCTATATAATTTAATTCTATAGTCATAACTCTTAAAGGTTCGTGGGAATAAGCGTAGCTTGTGGTGTCAAGCTTGGTTTCTCCCCATAGAATATCGTTGGCTTTTTCAATGTAGTTTACAACATACGCGTCATTTACAAGAGTCTGATAGGTATCTTGGTAATCAAGACTTGGGTCAATTATTATACTGAAATATTTTTCTCCGTTACGAGCCGAATTAACGAGAGCGTCAGTAATTATGCTGTCGTTTTCCTCGTTAAAGCCGTAGAGTGTAGGGGAGGTTTGCTGATAATAATTGTACTCGGTTGAGTTGCACTTTGGCACAAATAGGTTGCCTAAGATGTTGCTGTCTGAATGGTAGTTATCTTCGTCAATATCTGCAAACAAATCGTCAACATTATGGGAATAGTACATTTCTTCATCGGTAAGGTTGAAGTAATAATACTTGTCTATATCGTTGCCTGTGTCGTTCCAGGTGACATCTATCTGATACCAGTTTCCGTCAATGTTGGCACAGTTCCATTCGTGACCGACATTTCCAGTCATTCCCGCTACGCTTACACACTCAATGCCCATTTTGTTGCATAAAAGCTGAAATGCTCTGGCATATCCCTCGCAGACAGCCTTGCCGTCAACAAGTACGCCATAAGCTGTGCTTGCATTGCCAAGAGTATTGTCATTTTCGGCGGCAACATCGTCATATACGCAATTTTCAACAATATAGTCATTTACATACTTTTCACGCTCATATTCCGAGGAATACATAGTGGCATTGTTGATAAAATTTTCAACGGCTGTGTTGAAGGTTTCCTGTTGCTCGGAAAGCTCTGAGTTTGTAACTATATAGGAAATTTCAACATAGGTTGTGCCGTCAGCGTGGAAGTAAGTAAATGTGTTGTCAAGCCAGAATACATCGGGGTGGTCGTTTTTAAAAGCAACGATTGCCTCGTAAATATCCTTTTCGGAAAGCTTGCCTGTGCATTTGATTTGGTCGGGTGCAGGCTTTTGACATTCATTTTCAATCTGAGCATACAGATTTTTGGTATTCTCATTTGTAATTGCTTTGTAGCTGTATGATGTTTGCTTTGGAGTGGGAATTTCCTCAAGCAAGGCTTCGCTTTTGTCTGACACCTGAGGATTTACGCTAAAAAGATTGTTAAAAAGCGAACATCCCGAAAATGAAAGACAGACTGCAACAGGCAAAGCAAGGGCAACCGCCTTTTTTACAGAAAGGTGAGTTTTGCTTATATTCAAAAAATCATCTCATTGTTAAGTTAAATATACTATTTATAATTTTACTTTATTTTGGCTGTACAGTCAATTCAAAATTTATTTTTTTAAAAATTGTTGCAATTAGTGCAACTTATTAAGTTTTTATATGTATTGGCGGAGGTGAATATATTGATTATATTTAATAAACAAAAATATGAAGGAAATTTTCAGAAGGATTACATAGGAATTGTTGGTGAAAACCTTGTGAGTACGCTTGAGTTTACGGTAAAGAATTTTTACTGCGATTCAAACGCTTGCTCGATTCATCTTAGGTTTGCTGACGGAAGCGTAAATTCCGTTGCACCGCAAACTGTTGAGCGTATTGACAACGGCACATATATTGTGTGGGAAATCGGAAAGAATGATATTTTCTGCCACGGTTGGGTTGAACTTCAGCTTGAACTGAGAAACGGCGAAAGCGTTTTGCAGACGGAAATTATAAGGCTGTTTGCAGGTGAGTCTTTACCTGTGGAGGACAAGGAGTACACAAATCCGAACAGCGAAACTTTGGCTTTGCGTGACGAAGTAAAAAGGCTTTTTGACAAGACCGCCGAGCAAAATACGCAGATTGAAAATAATGTAAAAATTATTGAAAAAAGCGACCTTGAAAGGAAAGCCGACAAGGCAGCCACGCTTGCAGGCTATGGAATTACCGACGCTTATACTATGGCTCAGACTGATAAATACATAAAAAATAAGCTTGACAAAATGCCGTTTGATACCACTTTGTCACTTAACAGCCCAAACTATGTTACAAGCGGAACTGTGTATAACGCAATGCAAAGCAAGGCGGATAAAACAAGCTTTGAGCAAGGCAAGGGCAATCTTAGCTGTATTGATGATGTTGCAAAATCTGTGATTAAGTCTGCAAGCTTTAATTATGTGAAAAACAACAATGCTGTGACGATTACATTTAATATATCATTTAATGCAGGAATTATACCGCAAGGTGGTTTTATCAGATTTTCGGGACTGCCTTTTAAAATACATAACGGCGGACAACTTTTTATGCCGGTTGCGGATAATAAAAACAAGGAATATTATTGTAAACTGTACGGCACTTGGGTTTCATTTACAAGCGTTGGCAATGCCAATGTTGTCGAAGATGAAAGTCTTGTGTTTTCCGCTGTTTATATTATGTAGGGGGTGATAACTTGGAAATTAAAGAAAAAATTACACTTGATAATCTCACAAACGAGAGTGTAAGTGTGTTAAGGCAACAGTATTTATGCTATAACGGGGTTGAGATGCAGATTGGCGATAATGTCAGAAATTCATATACTGACTGTGACGAGGACAGAAAAATTCTTAAAGAACAGCTTAGTGAGGAATATTTTAACGCTGTGCTTGCTGTGTGGGGCAACTAAATAAGCAAAAAATCACCTCTGTCAAAAATTTGGCAGAGGTGTGTTTTATGCCGATAGGCTTGTTTTTATTTCGGATATTTTGCTTTGTAATGTTGTGATTTCTGAGGACAGCTGATTAAGTTCTTCTTCCTTTTTAGCGATAATATTAACACATTTATTGGCGGTATCTTTTTGCTGTGATGTAAAAATCAGCATTGCGGCAGTACCCACCAAAGAGAGGACAGAAAACACAAGGAGAGCCGTAAACTGTGTTATTGCGAAAAACAAAAACAGGATTATAGTGGCACAAATAAGAATTAGATTAATATAAAATTCCTTTATTATGATTAATCTTGCGTTGGCTGTGCCATTCTGCTGTTTTACGGCATCTAATTCGCTGTTTACTTTTACCTGTTTTTCTTTGATTACTTCAATTTGCTTTTCTGCTGTGTGTAATTCAGATGTTTTTTGATTTTTCCGCTTTTCCTCTTTTGTAAGGTAAGCATTAAAAGTTTGCTGCAATATGGTCTTTTTGCTTTTGTCTGCAACTGAAATAGCATAGTTTGCGTATGTGGTGAGTTGCTGCATTGTGGCAGAGCCGATTTCTGCTTTGGTAAAGTCCTCGGTTTTGGCTCGTACAAGTCCCCACCAACCACGATAATCATTTGCCGTAAGCTCGGTGACCTCCTTGTAAATTTCGTATGCCTTTGCATAGTCCTTGAATTTTTCAAGGTAAGTGTCGGCATTGTCAAGCTTTTGTTCTATTGTGTCGGTAAGGTCAATGCTCAGGGTTGCGTTGTTTATATTGTAGTTATTGTAATTTATTACATCTTCGGCAATGTAGCTTGTGCCACAAAACGGGCATATTCCGTTTTTGCCGTCTGCAATGCTGAGCTTTCCTCCGCAGTTTTTGCATTTTCCCTCAATTAGTGGCATAGTAAGCCCTCCTATAATGCAATTTTTACAATAATTATAAGACCGGTTGCGTATATTGTCAATAATATACATAAAAGTTTAAGCCGTATGGTAATGAATTTTCTTGACATATGCTACGCTAATGTTTAAAATAAAATCAACAATAAATTACAAAGGAGTGTTTTTATGACTGAATGGGATAAAATCAGAGTGGGTATTATGTACAACGATTTTGACCCTGACCTTTTTAAACGAAGAGTATATGCTAAAAAGCTTTTTAGGCAATATAATAAAACCGAAGATGATGAAACAGACCTCAGAGAAGGTATTATGAAAAAGCTTTTTGAAAAGGTTGGCAAAAATGTATGGATTGAGCCTGATTTTAAATGTGAGTACGGCAAGAATATTACTATTGAAGATGATGTGTATATTAATTTTGGCTGTATTATTCTTGATTGTGCCAAGATATTTATTGGTGCGAATACTCTTATAGGTCCAAATGTCGGAATATATGCGGCTAACCATGCTACAGACGCAGAAGAAAGAATTAACGGAGGCTGTTACGGAAAACCTGTGACCATAGGCAAAAGAGTATGGCTTGGCGGTGATGTGAAGCTTGTTGGCGGTGTAACGGTTGGTGATGATACAATAATCGGTGCCGGCAGCATTGTTACTAAGGATATTCCGTCCGGAGTAATAGCGGCAGGCAATCCTTGCAGAGTAATAAGAAAAATTACGGAGAAAGATAAGACCGATTATTTGAAAAAATATTGACTGAATGTTGGGGGTGGTGATAATTTATTTTTGATACGGTCGAGAAATTTCTGCTTGACTTATTGCAGAATTTACGCTCGGACATAAAAATTTGATCAACCTTTTTCAAAGGTTGTGGGTGTGGGCAAAGCCCACAATACTTTAAACTAACACAAGGTTTTGATAGCCAAACAGCCTGCTGTTTGGCGGTTTAATCACAACAGTGAAAGCTTTATAATTGCGATAGCAACAAGAAAAACAATTCATTATATAATGAAAAAACTAATTATTTCTTTTATAAAAGGCTATCGCCTGTTTTGTCAAACTTTGATTTAGCACACAAACAGCGTTGCTGTTTGTGCCTTGCAAATTGCAATAAAAACAACTTTTCTTGGGCGTTGCCCAAACCCACGAGCCTTTAAAAAGGCTCGACCTAAATTTTATATCCGAGTAGAAAGTCTGTGATAATTCAAGTAAAATTTCCCGACCGTTACAAACCATAATTTACCCATCTATTTACATTGACTTTATAAAAATTAAAGAAAATAACAGAACCACCATTGTCGAAAATTTCTGACAATGGTGGTTCTTGCTTTTGTAAAAATCAAGTTTATATATTTAATTTTCTGCAATGGCTTTTAGGTCTGCAATGGCTTTTGTACTGTCCTCGGCTTTGAACACCGCTGTGCCTGCAACACATACATCAACGCCGGCATCTGCCGCTTGCTTGATTGTAGCGTTGCCGATTCCGCCGTCTGCCTCAATAAGAACATCAAGTCCACGCTTTTTGCACTCGGCTTTGATTTCCTGTACCTTTGGGAGCATATCAGCCATAAAGCTCTGACCTCCAAAACCCGGCTCAACTGTCATTACCAGCACCATAAACAACTTGTCAAGGTAAGGAAAAACAGCACTTGCGGGTGTGTTTGGCTTAATTACAAGACCCGGCTTTACACCGTTTTCAATGATTTTGTCGATGGTTTTGTCAATGTCTGAGTCGCTTTCAACATGGAAAGTAATTATATCGGCACCGGCTTTTGCAAAATCATCAATGTACTTTAACGGTTCTGAAATCATAAGATGTACATCAAAAGGCTTTTCGGTGTAGCCTCTTACCGCCTTGATTACCGGAGCACCAAAGGTTAGGTTTGGCACAAAGTGTGCGTCCATAACATCGAGGTGCATATAATCTGCACCGCATTTATCCATTTTTTTAATTTCTTCTCCCATTTTGGCAAAGTCACAGGAGAGGAGTGAAGGAGCAATTTTCATTTTGCAAACTTCCTTTCATCAGGTTTTATGTATAAGCGGAGCAACGAGTGTGGCAATGCCCCAGAACATTGAATATATGAGTACTTCAAGTGTGCCAAGCACGCCTACGCCTGCGTAAAGTGCAAGGGTGGCGGTGAGCAGTACACCTAAAACTACCGAAATAAGCTGAATTACTATTGAAAGCGAAATATTACGCTTGATTTGCACGCTTCCCGATACGGCTTTTAAGAAGCCGCTTGTTTTGCCGTTGGTAATAAGGTAGGCTCTTGAGGTTTCCTCAAAGGTTGACTTACATTCCTTTAGAACTGTGCCAAGACCTGTCGGAAGTACCTTGACTGTGCGGTAGAAAATATCGTACAGGCTGCAGATAAGATCGTTTGTGATGTTGCAGTCGGTGGAGTGAACGAGAATACTGATTCCGTTTGCCTCTGCTCTGTGAAGCTCAGGCATAAGGATTGAATCGGCAATGTAGTGGGTAACAAACATTGCAATCAGTCTGCCGGCTCTGGCAACATAGGTTACCTGCTTGCCATTCTGAATGTAATTGTCCTCGTACTCTATACTTGGGGTTTCTACACTGTACTTTGTCATAAGCTCACGATTGCCCACGAGAATACGCTCACCGTTTACCCAGCCGACAAGACCAAGCTCGTCCTCGTAAAGAACGCTTTCAACCTCAGGCAGATCGCCCTCGGTTTCATCAACAACCTTTTCAAACACCTTTGCAATCGGGTTTTGTGCTTCTTTCAGAATTGCGATACCGCACAAAAGGGATTCGTCTATATTGTAGTCCTCAAAGGTTTTGATGCCGTCAAGAAATACTGCGTTGGCAGGGAAAAGTTCGTTTGCGTCTATCATAACCGCTGTGCTGTCGCAGAACTGCTTAACGGACGGATAGCCGGAAAGCATTGCGCCCGTTGGCAAAAGCTTTTTGCAAAGGTTGTACAGCGGAACATTTACTGCAAGCAGTGTTGAAACCGGTACGCATACGGCACACACAAGTGCAAAGGCATCAACTGCACCCGAAAGAGTGCCAAAGAATATGCCGTAAAGCAGGGCAACCACAAATGCTATGACTGCTGTGGCAGGAGCAAGCTTTGAGGCAAGATCCTCGCTTGGGTCAGGTGCATAGGAAATTTTTAGGAAGTTTGACGGAAAACCTGTGCGGTGCTGATAAGCGATAATTGGGCGGTCAACCGCTGTGCCGCTCATCATCTGAGAAGCAACAGATTCGTTGTTGTATATCTTAGCGGCATACCGCTGACCGTCAGAAGCGGTAAACTTAAAGTTTTCTTTAACTCGCAGTACCATTAACAGCTTGCCTAAGTTATTTGCAAAAAATGCAACAAGCACAATTACTGTGTAGTAGTTTATATCAAAGGTGGTGACTCCGTACAGACAGAAGAACGATACTACGGTCTGCACTACAGAGGCTACTGCGGCAAGGGCAACGGCTGTGTCGGAATTTCCTTTGAACCGCACAAGCGGTGTTAATCCGCTCATTATGGATACTCGGTTTACAAAGGTTGAAAAACCGATGAGCAAGAAGTTGATTACCGCATAGGCAACAGGTGCAAAAAAGATTGTATTGCATATTGCCTGTGGGAAAAGCCGTACTAATACTGTGATGATGATTGACACAAGGGCAAGTCCGCCTGTGAGCATTGTTCTGCCAAAGAGCTTTTTAATATTGAGGTTAATCTCGTGCATTATGCTCTTTTCATCATCTTCGCCCATATAATCATCGACAACCTCGGTTTCCTTAACGGGTGTGTCGTTATCGTCTGAGGTATCCTTTGAGAAAAATCCCACAAGACTCGACATAATTTTTTCTGAGGCTGAGTGGAAGTCAAGTGGTTCCGGCTCATCGTCCTCTTCAACAACTACCGTCCGTTTGGTGTCGGGCTTTATTACATGGGCAATAACTGACGGATTTTTAGAACGAATGTATTCTTCGTATTCAAAACCGACAACCTCGGAGAATTTACCCGCCTTTACATTGAGGGTGTTCTGCTCTCCGTCCTTGCGATAAACAGGCACTTTGGCAATTACCTTTTTGTGCTGTTTAACATCAGGTTCGGGATTTTTTAAAAGCTCGTCGAACTGTCCCTGCGGTTCACCCGGTGCTTTCGGCGGTTTGGTGTCATCATCCGTTATGTCTATATCTATAGTATGTATGCTCGTTATGTTTGAGTCGGTTTCGTTGAACTGGTCAACCTCTGACAAAATATCCTGCGAAAAGGTTGTTCCCTCTGAATACTCGGGGGTGAGGGTGACGATTTCCTCGTCATCTTCGGCCTCCGTCTGTTCGCTTTCATCGTCTGGCTGTTCTGCTGTGGATTCTGCGGCTTCGGATTCTTCCTTTATAGTATCCTCGGGTTTGCTTTCCGTATTTTCCTCAGCTTTTTCCTCGGCGGCCGGCTCCGGCTTTTGCGGTGCGGGGTAATCCTCGTCCGTACCCTCAAGCACAAGCTCTGCTTGCAAGGTAGTGGCGGTTTTATCGCCTGAAATTTCGTTTTCGTTTACAGTCTGTTCTTTATCGACATCAAGCGGATTGGTTTTTTCAAGCCTCGGCTTTTTGTCGGCATTGCTGAAAATTTCAGCTACAGGCTGTTTTGCTCTGTATTTCTGGGCAGTAAGCTCCATTTGCTCCTGATCCAAAAGGTATTGCGATTCCTCTAAGATTTCGTCAACCTCTCGGTCACGGTCAATAAGCTTGCTGTTATCGTTATTTGAATTAGTCGGCAAATTTATCACTCCTTTAACAAAAAGCGTTTATCTGTCTTTCATTGCACTGTACATTATAATGCCTGCGGCAACAGAAGCGTTGAGGGAATTAATTTGTCCTTTCATTGGCAAAGATACGATAACATCGCACTTTTCACGCACAAGTCGGGAAATTCCCTTGCCCTCGTTGCCGATTACGATTGCACATGCTCCCGAAAAATTGCATTTTTGGTAATCTGTACCGTTCATATCTGCACCATATACCCACACGCCCTTGCTCTTGAGGTCGTCAATGAGGGACGCAATGTTGGTTACTCTGGCAACACGCATATATTCTATTGCACCTGCCGAGGCTTTGCCTACTGTGTAGGAAAGTCCTGCGCTTCTTCTTTTTGGAATTATTACACCGTGCACACCTGCACATTCTGCGGTACGAATGATTGCACCGAGGTTGTGGGGGTCTTCGATTTCGTCAAGAATTACAATGAACGGCGGCTCGTCCTTTTCGGCAGCGTAGTTTAAAATATCCTCAACTGTAGAATATTCTCTTACTGCGGCAAAGGCAACAATGCCCTGATGATTTTCATTTCCGCTGATGTAGTCAAGCTTTGTGCGGTCAACTTCCTTTACAAGTATGCCCTTGTCCTTGGCTTTGGCAAGAATGCCCACAACAGCACCGCTTTTTTCGCCCCTTGCAACAAGGATTTTGTCAATCGGTCTGCCGCTGCGGATAGCCTCGCTTACAGGATTTCTGCCTGCTATAACATCAGATTTTACTTCTGCTTCGTTGTTTCGGTTATTCATATAAAGCTTTCCTCGCTTTGTTGATAATCTAATTTTCTGAGTATCTGAAAGCACACAAAAATATCGGCTTTCAGACGCTCATCAAATTATTATATCACACAATGGGTGTTTTAGGAATAGCTTAGCGAAAAAAAGCTGTCGAGATATACCGCACCTTTGTCAAAATTTTCGGGAATTATGCCGTAGAGTCCTGTGGTTCTGTCCATAAAAAGGTAATTGTGCATTGGAAACGGTGTGAGTGAACAGTATAAAACCACAAAAAGCAGCAGCATAAAGAATGCGGGGTAGAACAGTACCTCGCATTTTGCTTTGCCTGTGGTTAAGCGGTAGGAAATAAAGAGTGCAAAAGTACAGCAGATGAGTGCAGCGGTAAATTCGGGCAGAAAATGAGTTTTTGCACCTGTGAGAGAAAAAAGCAGGCACATTGCGGAGTAAGAAAAACAAAAGCTCCAAAGCGAAATTGCCTTGGCTACTATGAATTTGCGAAACGGCACTTTTACACACAAAAGCTCAATGCCTGCCCACAGAAGATAGGGAAAGAGCAGAGTTTTTTCTATTTCCCAAATGCTGTCATTTACAGAGCCGAACATTATGCCGATTAGAGTGTGACCGCTAAGCTCAAGCAGATTTTGCATAAATACGGACATTATTACTATGAATAAAATTCCTGCAATTTCAAAGTACATCAGTTTTTTCTGCATATAATCACCTCGTTTGTAAAATATATGCAGAAATATATTTGCTAATGATTTAGCGTGGGTTGCGTATTCTCAGAATTTTACGCAGGAATTCTTTGCCGTTGAACGGAACGAGTGGGTAAAGGTAGCTTTTGTTTGAGAGGGTTCGGTTGGTGCAGAGCAAAACCAGATTGATTACAAATGCTATCGCAAATCCCCATACATTAAATATATAGGTGAAAACGAGAAGCAATACTCGACAGAATTTTAGCGAATAGCCGAGTTCAAAGTTTGGCTGAGTAAAGTTTGCCACTGTGACAAGTGCCATATATAGGATAGCTTCCATTGATACCCACCCTGAATCCACGGCAAATTCGGACAGAGCAATAGCACCTATGATACTCAGCGGTGTTGTAAGGGCATTTGGCGTGTTGAGTGCGGCAAGCCTTAGTCCGTCTATGCCGACCTCCATTAGTATAAGCTGCCAGAATACAGGAATGTTTTGAGGTTCGTCAAGCAGAACAAAGCGAAAAAAGTCGGGACAGTAGTCGGGATTTTGCAGGGCAAGCAACCATAAAGGGGTGATAAATACGGTTACTATGGTGATGAAATATCGTGCAAGCTTTAAATATGTGCCTGTGACGGGTGGAAAGTAGTAATCGTCTGCCTCTTCAAGTACATCAAAAATAGAGGTTGGCAAAAGCAGGGCAGAGGGTGCATTGTCAACGAGGATTACAATGTTGCCGTCAAGAATGGCTGAGGCTGTGGTGTCAGGGCGTTCGGTGTGCTTGACCTTTGGAAAGGGATTGTACCAGAGATTTTTATAGAGAGCCTCCACAAGGCTTTGCTGATTCATGGTAAGAGAGGGAACATTGATTGATTTCAAGCGTTTGTCAAGGTTTGAAAGCAGTTTTTTGTCAACCTTGTTTTCCATATATATAACGGCAACATCTGTGTGTGACTGAGTGCCTACCGAGTAGGCTTTTACGGTGAGGTTTGTGTCACGGATTCGTCTGCGGATAAGGGCAGTGTTGTTGATGAGAGTTTCCACAAAGCCGTCACGACTGCCACGCAGAACCTTGTCATTGTCGGGTTCGCTTGTGCTACGCTGTGGGTATGTGCGAGTGTCGAGCAGGATAACCTCGGAAAATCCCTCTATAAACAGAGCGGAAATTCCGCTTAAAACATCTGTGCAAATTTTTTTGAGGTCAGAGGATACCTCTACCTCAACATATGGAACTGATGATTGAGAGAAATAGAGGGCGGATTTAAAGTTTTCTTCTTTTACATTTTTATAAAAGAACTCAAGAATTTCTTCGGTGATGTCATCTTTTAAAAGACCGTCTATAAAAAATAGAGTTGCTTTGCGGTTTAGTACGACAAGCTCACGCTTTACAAGGTCAAAGCTTTGGTCGCTACGCAGAGCAGATGAGAGAATATCGAGATTGGTTTTGTAATCGGTTGTAAACATATTTCCTCCGTTTTGTTTTGGTGGCAAGGTGGCAGTTGAAAAAATAAATAATAATTATTTCTCTCGGCTTACAAGCCTGTTTTGCTCCAAAACAAGAAAAATAAAAATTTTTTAAATTATTTTTTGAAAAATTAGCCTAATTTATGCAATTTTTGAGTTTTTTATATGTATGGTTGAAAGGAGGTTATAAAAAATCCTTTCAGCGGAGGTGTTTATGAAAAATAAATCTAAAAAACTGACAGCCAGAGAAAAAGCCTTTTGCAACTGCTTTGTCAGCTGTGGCAGTGCCGATGAAGCGGCATTTAATGCCGGCTTTGTGCGTAACCCGAAAAAATCGGGTGAAGAGCTTTTGTGCAGAGATGACATTGCAAATGAAATTAAAAGGCTCGGCAAATGCCGTACCAATTCACTCTCGGAAATTGCCGCTGTTGGCTATCGCAGACTTGCCTTTGGCAAAATTTCTGACGCTGTGTCACTTTTGTATATGGACAATCCCTCAAGTGAACAGCTTGAGCATATGGACCTTTTTATGGTGTCGGAAATTAAAAGACCAAAGGACGGCTCAATGGAAATCAAGTTTTTTGACAGACTAAAGGCTCTTGAAAAGCTGACAACTGACAGCGAAAAAGAGGACAGGGCAATGCCTTTTTATGACGCTATTGCAAACGGTGCAAGGGCTTTGAGAAGTGACTGCAATGAAAGTTAAAACTTTTTCAAGGCAACAGCTAAAGGTGCTTTCGTGGTGGTGCAAAGAAAGCGAGTATAAGGATATGGACGCTGTAATCTGCGACGGTGCGGTGCGTTCGGGTAAAACCTTTTGTATGAGCATTTCATTTTTTGCTTGGAGCTTTTACAGCTTTGCAAATTCGGATTTTGCACTTTGCGGAAAGACAATTCGCTCTTTACGCAGAAATATGATTACTCCGATTATTCCCGTGCTTAAAAGCCTTGGCTTTGAGTGCAGTGAGCAAATCTCAAAAAATCTGCTTACTGTGCGGTATGGTGAGATTGAAAACAGATTTTATTTGTTCGGCGGCAAGGACGAATCCTCGGCATCGCTCATTCAGGGTATGACCTTGTGCGGTGTGCTGTTTGATGAGGTTGCACTTATGCCACGCTCATTTGTGGAGCAGGCACTTGCAAGATGCTTGGTGAACGGCTCAAAGTTTTGGTTTAACTGTAATCCAGAATTTCCAAGACATTGGTTTTACACCGAATGGATACAGAAAGCGAAAAGCAAAAATGCGTTGTACCTGCATTTTACTATGGAGGACAATCCCTCGCTTTCAAAGGAGGTGCGGCAACGGTATGAGGGGCTGTATTCGGGAGTGTTTTATCAGCGATTTGTGCTTGGCAGGTGGGTTGCGGTGCATGGTGCGGTTTATCCGTTTATGGAGGACGAAAAAATGTACTGCGAAGTACCCGATGTAAGCTTTGACGATTATGCGGTTTCCTGCGATTACGGTACTGTAAATCCGGCTTCGTTCGGCTTGTGGGGTGAGAAAAATTCTGTGTGGTACAGAATTAAGGAATACTACTTTGACTCACGCAAAGAGGGCTTTCAGCGTACAGATGAGGAGCATTACTCAAAGCTTGAGGAGCTTATTGGCGACAGAAAAATAAGCAAGGTGGTGGTTGACCCGTCGGCCGCAAGCTTTATTGAGGTGATACGCAGACACCGAAAATTTAATGTTGTGCCCGCCGAAAACAATGTAATCAACGGCATAAGGCTTGTAAGTCAGGCACTAAAGGACGGCAGAATTAAAATCTGCACCACCTGCAAAGATGCAAGGCGGGAATTTGCACTTTACAGGTGGGATACAAAAAACGGTACAGATGTGCCGATTAAGGAGAATGACCATTCAATGGACGATATAAGATATTTTGTGGCATCAATATCGCAGAGCAAGCAAAGCTTTTCGGTATTTGCCCTCAGAAGATAGGAGGTGTGTGGGTGAATTTATTTTCACGCAAGAAAAAGGAGAACAAGGGTACGGCTTTGCAGACTGTGTCGAGAAAGGTGAGCCCGTCATTTGCAATGCTTTCAGATGTGAGCAGTACGGCGGTTGAGCGTGAGCTGTACAGAAGCTTGAGAGCCTCTGTGCCGGTGATTGACGCTGCAATCTGCAAGCTGATAAGACTGCTCGGTACTTTTAAGGTTAAGGCAAAAGACAGCCGCTGCCAGCATATTATTGATGACTTTATGGAAAATGTATGCACCAACGGTACAGGTACGGGCATTAACGGCTTTGTGTATTCGTATATGGAGTCGCTCTTGACTTATGGCGAGGCTGTGGGTGAAATGGTGCTTTCCCGTGACGGAAAGAGAATTGTTGCTTTGTATAATGCAAGTGTTGATGATGTTGAGATAAGAGAGGGAAGTTCACCGCTTGACCTTGTAATCTGTACAAAAGGCAACGGAGTTTCTACCCCTGTAAGGTACTCAAACCTTGTGTTTGCCACACTTTTAAATCCTGAGCCGGGTACGGTAAGAGGCAGTTCACTTTTGAAAGGTCTGCCGTTCGTAAGCTCTGTGCTTCTCAAAATTTTTGAGTCTATAAAGACAAACTGGGAAAGGGTAGGCAATGTGCGTTTTGCCGTTACCTGCAAGCCGAGTGACAATGCGGTATTTACCGAGGACAGTGCAAGGCTTATTGCAGACGAATGGAGCAAGGCAATGAGAAGCGAGAGCGTGTGCGACTTTGTATCGGTCGGTGATGTGTCGGTAAAGGTGATTGGTGCTGAAAATCAGATACCCGACTGTGATGTGCCGATAAAGCATTTGCTTGAGCAGATTGTTGCTAAGCTTGGATTGCCACCGTTTTTGCTTGGCTTTTCTTGGTCAAGTACCGAGAGAATGAGCGAACAGCAGGCGGATATTCTGACAAGTGAGCTTGAGTATTACCGCACTTTGCTTAACCCGATTATTGCAAAGGTGATTAAAACTGTTTTAAGGCTTGAGGGCTATACCGGCAAATTTACTGTGGAGTGGGACGATATTAATATGCAGGACGCTGTTCAGCTTTCTAATGCAAGACTTAACAACACAAGGGCAGAACAGATTGAAGTTGAAATAGGTAAGGTGAAAAATGACAGGACAGATTAAAAAGGAAATAAATGAAACTGCGGATAACAGGGCTGTTGTGACCGATGAGGAAATAAAGCTTATTAATGCGTATTCACGCAGAAAGCTTACTAAGGACGAGGTGTATGTATTCGGCGTGGTGCTTTGCGACAATGACATTGACAGGGACAACGAACGCTTTACTGTGGAGTCGCTTTTTGAGCTTGAAAAGCTTTTTGTGGGCAAGACGGGAATTTTTGATCACTCGCCCACTGCCAAAAATCAGACGGCAAGGATTTTTGCCTGCTCGGTAGAGAGTGTTGACGGCAGAAAGACCGCAACGGGTGACGATTATTTCAGACTTACCGCAAGGGCATATATTCCGAAAAGCAAGGGCAACGAGGAAATTATTCTTGCCATTGACAGCGGTATTTTAAAGGAGGTCAGCATTGGCTGTGCCGCAAGTGATGTGAGGTGCAGTATTTGCGGAGAGAACATTAATCATTGCTCGCACATAAAGGGTGAAAGCTATTCGGGCAAGCTGTGCTGCGGTGAGCTTATGGGTATTTATGACGCTTACGAGTGGAGCTTTGTGGCTGTGCCTGCTCAGAAAAGTGCCGGAGTAATGAAAAGCTATAAGGGAAAGGAAATGAAAATGGAGGAAATTTTAAAGAGTATTCAGACCGAAAAAGGTACGAGCCTTAGCGGTGAGGAATGTAAAAGGCTTTGCTCTTACATAGACAAGCTTAAAAAGAGTGCGGCTGACGGTGTGTATTATCGTGACAGCCTTACAAGCGAGGTGCTGAGATTATCGGCTATTGTACAGCCTGATATTACAAGGGATACTATGGAGAGCGTGGCAAAGGGAATGAGCATTGTTCAGCTCAAGGAATTTAAGCACGCTTTTGAAAAGAGGGCAGACAGCATTTTGCCGTCAGTTCCTCAGCTTTACAAGCAGAAAGACACTGCAACAGCCGATGTAAACGGCAATTTTAAAATATAACGGAGGTTTTAATTATGAATGTAACTTTTAACGGATATGGTGAAAACGCTGTCACATTTGAGGCTGACAGCAATGTAACGGTAGGAGCTGCTGTAAAAATGACAGATGACGGCAAGGTGACTGCCTGTGCAAGCGGTGAGGTGTTCTGTGGAGTGTGCCTTTCAGTAAGGGACGGCTACGCTGTTGTACAGCTTAGCGGATATATCAGTATGCCGGCTAAGACAAAGATTGCGGCAGGCTACAAAAAGCTTACGACAGGAGAAAACAATACTGTTGCGGTGTCAACATCGGGCAGGGAGTATCTTGTAGTAAATTCAACAGCCACTTCAGTTGGTTTTATTCTTTAAGGAGGCAAAAATTATGGCAAAATTTGAAAATTTAACAATCGAAAAAGGTATGTATCAGGCAAAGGGAAAGACACTTACAGATGTGCTTGAGGCACTTGACCCATCAAAAAATTACAAAGGCACTTCACTTGAAAATCTTGACGCTTTTTCACGACAGCTCAAGCGTTTTGATATTAAGGTGAACGGTTCGGCAAGCGACTGCGTTGAGAAGTTTTTCCAGTGCTCAGACTCGGCGGCACTTTTCCCTGAGTATGTGAGCAGAGCGGTAAGACAGGGTATGGAGAGAGCAGATATTCTTCCTCAGCTTGTGGCAACCGTTACAAATATTGACGGTATGGACTACAGAAGTATTGAGTCGGATATGTCTGACGATGACAAGACCCTAAAGCCTGTGGGCGAGGGTGCTGTGATTCCGCAGACAAAAATTAAGACAAGAGAAAATCTTGTAAAGCTTCATAAGCGTGGCAGAATGCTTGTGGCAAGCTATGAGGCGGTGAGATTTCAGCGTATTGATTTGTTTACGGTAACTCTCAGACGAATTGGTGAGTACATTGCAAGAGCTCAGCTTAAAGACGCTATCGGTGTGCTTGTAAACGGTGACGGCAACGCAAATCCTGCCGAAAACATTGCTGTGACTTCAAGCGGTGCTATTGATTATGCCGACCTTTTAAAGCTTTGGTCAAAGCTTTCTCCGTATGAACTTAACACTATTATTGCTCCTACCGAGGCAATGCAGAAGTTACTTTCTATGAGCGAGATGAAGGACGCTAACGCAGGTCTTGATTTTCAGGCTACCGGCAGAATGATTACTCCGCTTGGTGCGTCACTTCTCCATGCTCCTGAGATGAGCGATAAAAAGATTATCGGTCTTGACAAGAACTGTGCCCTTGAAATGGTGCAGGCAGGCAATGTAAACACCGACTACGACAAGCTTATTGACCGTCAGCTTGAGCGTGCGGCAATTACCTGTACAGCCGGTTTCTCTAAAATCTTTGCAGACTCAGTAAAGACTTTATCTTATTGATGAGGTGACGCTTTGAATACGGGCAATATTGTAGAAAAGTTTGAACTGCTTTCAGGCATTGAGAGTGATGACGCAATTAAGTGGCGTTGTGTAATTGATGACGCCTGTGCCTATGTGTATTCAAAAATTACCGCAAAAGAGCTTTCGGCAAGTGATGAACGCAGAGTTGAATTTTTGTGTGCGGTGTATGCCTACAGGCTTTACGCTATGTGCAGAAAGGACGAGGCTTCTTCATTTAAAGCAGGAGATGTTATGGTGACATCTCCTGCAAATGAGGCAGAAAAAGCTGAAAAGCTTTGGCAGGATCAGCTTGCAAAATGCTCCGATTTGGTAAAGCAGGAGAGATTCTTGTTTGGGAGAGTGGTAATTTGAAAATTTACGGCAAGGTACAAAAGCTTATTGACAGATACGGTATGGATGTTTTGGTGGATAATAAAAAGACAAAGGCATTTGTTCAGCCGTACAGAAACAGCGGTAATAAAAACAGCTTTATTGAGCGAAAAACGGCAGGTTTTATCAGGAAAAACAGATATTTATACATTGGTAAGCCTGAGGTAAAGCTTATTTGCGACAAAAGCGTAATACAGACGGCAGACGGTAAATATATTGTTAGGAGATACGATATTTACCGAATGGGCAAGTACGGAATATATACATATGCTGTGCTTGCACCGTTGGGTGAGATATTGGAGGATGAGTATGAATCAGATAACTACACAACTTGACAGAATTATTGCAAGGCTTAAGCTAAATGAAAAGCTTAAAGGCGTAAAATTTATCCGAGAGCATACGAGTCAGAGCGTTGAGGTAAATCTGAGCAGTTTTCTTGCGGTGGTTGCGGTTACCGATACGGCACTTTCAAAAAGATTTGTGGGTGACTATCTTTCGCCCTCTGTAAAGGGAGAGCAGTTTTCGGCAAGGGTGCAGATATTTGTTTATGCTCCGGCAGATGAAAACGGCAACGGCTTGTCTGAAATTACCTGTGAGCTTATGCAGGGGCTTAAAAAGGCGGATACCGAGAAGATTATTTCGGAGGTTTCAGTATCGGCTATTGATTTTGATGCGGATATGAATTCAATTTACAGAAAGGTAGAATTCAATATGGAATTTTGCCTGTGCGAGGAGGTTTAAGCCTTGAGGGAATTTTTAAAGGGAGAGGATATTACCGTACTGAAAAACGGCAATATCCTCGGAGGAATTATAAGCGTTGAAACGCAGAAAAACAGCTCTGTTTACGGAGTTAAGCAGTATTTAAGCGATGAAGTAAAATGTCCGCACACAAAGGACGAATACATAGTTACCATTGAAATGAATGTGCCGAGCAGTGACGGCTTCTTAAAGGAAAGCTATATGCAGAGTATTGAGCTTAAAAACGGGGACAAGTCGGAGCTTTACAGAAATTGCACTGTAAAGAGTGCATGGAGCAGGCACAAGTCGGGTGATTTTTCGGTGCTTAAAATGGTGCTCGGCTGTGAGAAAAGGGAGGTTTCATAATGATTATGAGAGAAAACGATTTTACGGAAAATGCAGGACAGGCAGAGTCTGTGAGCGAGGAGCTTGAAAGGGAGAGCAGACGCTACAGTCATGGCTTTTCAGAGGAAGACGAGGCGAAGGAAAGATGACGCTTGTACCGATGAGGTTTAAAACCTATGAGTGGAAATACAATCCTGAGGAGATAAGCTTTGAGTGTGAAAAAAACATACGAGAGCTTGAGTCGCCGAACAGCACCGCATATGTGCAGAATCTCGGCAGAAAAAACAGACTTATAAAAGGCAAAGGTCAGCTTTGCGGTGAGGACTGCCACGAACAGTTTGCAAGACTTTGGCAGATATTTGAAGAGGGCGGAGTGGGTGTGCTTGCTCTGCCCTTTGTAAAGCCTGTGTATGCGGTGTTTGAAAGGCTTGCTGTAATCGGTGAGCCTGTGCCCGATATGCTTACATACAGCTTTGTTTTCAGAGAAGTAATGGAGAGGGAAAAGGAAGCGACAGTCGGCACATATATTGCAAATGTCGGGGAATGCTTGTGGGATATTTCATATGTGAGCAGAGTTGAGATTGAAAAGCTTTTAGAGCTTAACCCTTGGATAAAGCAGGCTGACGAGCCGATTATAAAAGGCAGGGTGATTAAGATATGTTGAGGTTTGAGGTTAGCACAAGCGGTGGTATGCTTGCCTTGCCAATGCCGATTTCGGTGGTGTATAACAGCGAATTTTCTGTGCCTGCCGACAGCATAACGGTTGAAATTCCGTATATAAGCGGTTGCGATGACGGCGACTTTTTGTATGGCTATGACGGAGAAAGGCTTGTGTTCAAAGGGCAGATTGATGAAATTACAACGCAGAAAAGCGGTGAAAAAATTACCGTTGTAATTTCTGTAAGGAGTATGGCAGGAATTTTGCTTGACAACGAGGCTGAGCCTTGTGTGTACTTTAATGCGTCATCATCTGTTATTTTTGAAAGGCATTTAAAACCGTTTGGCTTTGCGGAATATGTCGGCGACAATGAGCCGTATTTTGGCTATGTGAGAATAAGCAAGGGTATGAGCGAGTGGCAGGTACTTGAAAATTACTGTATGAACAAATATGGGAAAATGCCGAGAATTACAGGTGACGGCAGGGTGATTCTCAACGGCGATGCAGAGGGCGAAAGGCTCTGCTTTGGCATTGGCGGTTGCAGCTACACCGCAGTCAAGAGTACGATTAAACGCTATAAGGTGGTTTCTGAGGTTAAGCTGAGAATTAAGCAGGAGAACCGATACGGAAGTACGATTAAAAATGACCTTGCCGACAAAAGACTTGTAAAAAGACGCTATGTTGACGCTCTGACGGGCGGCGGTTCGGTGGGTACTGCCGACAGAATTATTAAAAACAGTAACCGCAACGCATATGAGGTGGTGCTTGAATGTCCGTACAGGCTTAATTGCGAGGCAGGCAATAGGGCAAGTATTGATGATGAGATTCTTGGCAAGGCTGACGGACTTTATATTCACAAGCTGAAATACATTGCAAACAACAGGGGTGAAAAAACTACCGTCACACTTAGAAAGGAGATTTAATATGTGGATTACGGAAAATTTGAGTAAAAATACGATTAACAAGCCTACAGCGACAAGTGGAAATGTTGTGGTGAGTGAAATTGGCAATACAGAGATTGTGGCATCGGGACTTCACAGAGGGCTTGAGTGTGTTACACCTTATGGCGTATTTTCAATTCCGCCTGTGAGCGAAAAGGCGGTTGTACTTCCGCTTGCCGACAAGGAGGTTTGTGTGGGGGTGATTTCCGAAATTGCCTCTGTACAGCCAGGTGAAATTCTTTTGAGGTCTAAGGGCGGTGCTGAGGTGTATCTTAAAAATGACGGCTCTGTGTATATCAACGGTGTAAAGGTGGGTGATTGATTTGGATACGCTGATAAAAGACGGCGACATTGCTGTGGACAGTGGCGGAAGATATATTCATATTTCGGGTGATGAGGAGCTTTTACAGCAGGCTTATATCTGCGTGTGTGCAAAGCTTGGAGGATTTGTATATAACAGAGGGCTTGGCTCAGAAATTTATAAAAAGGCATTTGACGAAGAAAATTATACCGAAAAAATCAATCTGATGATGGCTCAGAGCTTAGCTGATTATCCGCAGGTAAAGGCAGAGGTGGTTGCTGTGCGAAAGCCGAAACTACGAATTCGATTCACCTGCAATAACAGTATAAGAGAGGAGGTAATAAACATTGACGATTACATATGATGAGATTTACAACAGAATGAAGTCGCAGTTTGCAAGCGAGAGCAAATATGATTTTGACGAGGCAAGTGATGCCGCCATAAGAATGAGGGTGCTTGCAGGGGAAATCTTCAACGCTATGACAAGCCTTGCGTCAGTTTTTCTTATGCAACTTCTTTCAGATATAATCTGAAAATGTTGTTTGATTATATTTGTAATACTGTTGCTAAACAAACACCGGCAAACGGTGCCGTTACAGAAAGCAATACCAATAAAGCACAAACGGTGTCATTAGCTGAAAGAGCAATGAATCTTTATGGCAATTCAATATTAAGACTGGCGTATTCTTATCTTCATAATATTAGCGATGCGGAAGATGTGCTTCAAGATACCCTTATAAAGTATATGGAGTCTTTTCCTGCTTTTAAAAGTGATGAACACGAAAAGGCGTGGCTTTTAAGAGTTGCGGCAAATATTAGCAAGAATAAGATTGATTATAATAAAATCAGAGAATCAGACGAACTGGAAGAAAATCTTGCTGTATATGAAGACGAAAGCCTTGCTTTTGTTTGGGACGCAGTAAAAAATCTTCCTGATAAGTACAGAGAGGTAATACATTTGTACTATCAGGAAGGCTATAAAATCAAGGAAATCAGCAAAATTTTAAGAAGAAACGAAAGCAGTATAAGGTCTGACCTAAAAAGGGGAAGAGAAAGACTGAAAAATATTTTGCAGGAGGCGTATGATTTTGAATAAACAGAATTCATATAATAAAATTATGGAAAAAGTTGAAGTTTCAGATGAAATGCGTGTAAGAATACTCAATAATATTGCAAACAATGAGAATTTAAAAAATCGCAAAATTTTAAGCCTTTCAAGGTGGAAAAGGATTGCTTCTGCTGCTGCGTGCATTGCATTACTGATTGTTGGCAGTATTGTTGTTCAGAATATTTTAAGTGTAAATCATACTAATCCTAACATAGATATTGATGTGGAAGGTCCGTCGGCAGATGTAATTGAATGTAACTCTGCAAGCGAGTTATCTCAAAAAGCAGGCTTTGAAGTGTATGATATAAACTATATTCCGTTTAATGTATCTTCATCTGAGTACAGCTGGTGCTGGAATGAATTTGCTCAGATTGATTACAGCGGTAATGATAATGTGCTGACATACAGAAAGGTTGTGGGAAATCAAGATATTTCGGGAGATTACAGAGAGTATTCTGTAATACTAAATAAATCTATAAATGGCGACAATATAACTATTAAAGGAAACGAAGATGAATATTCTTTGGCAATATGGCAGTCTGAGGAATATTCGTATTCAATATACCTTAATCAAGGCGTCGATTTAAACAGTATTATTAAAGTAATTCAATATTCTGATTTTTAACAGATGGCAGAAAAAATCACCTCTGTGTAAAAACACAGGGGTGACGCTTGTTATGATTAATCTTCATTAAGTTTTCTGACTTTTTCCATATGGCGGAAGTGCTTGTAGCGGTAGAGGACATTTTCTGCCCATTCTCTGTCAATCTTGATAAAGCCTTTGAGCTTTTTGTCCTTATAGGCAAATTTATCTATAATGCCCTTTGATTTGCCGTAAATTTCAAGTCTTGCGGTCTGCACATACGGCTCTTTATCCTTGCCGATAAAGTATGTAAAGCCCATTGTGTTGGTTTCTCTGTCATACATCGACAGGTAGCCCTCGGATACATCTACATTGTTGAGCTTTTTTGACACAGTCTGGCTGATTGCAAGCTTGGTAAGTTCCACAGCCATATCGTCAAGTCCCGACTCAAAAATAAACAGCTTTTCCTTAAATGAGTTAAAGCTTGGTACAATTCTCTTGTTGATGTTGCGAAGATTGCTGTACTTGTTTTCAAGCTCATTATCACAAAGCTGAAAACGGTCGATTTTCGGAATCAGATAAACCATAAAGCGGTTTTTCATATCATTATATAAAAGCGGATAGTTAAGCTTGGCGGTGTAGCCACAGGATGGGCAACGGAACTCAAAAAGTTCCCCGTCAAGCACCCTTTTGCGGATTGTTTTATCTCGTGCAGGATTTATGCTTGTGTGGATTTCTGCCTTGCTAAGCTCTCCACAACCCGGACACACTATTGCCTTTATTACCTTGTCCGACATATTTCAACACCTCTTTCAAGATAATTATATCAAACAAGTACATTTTTAACAAGCAAATTCAAAAAAAATATTGATTTTATCATTAATATCTGTCATAATAATAGTGATATAAAAACGAATCCGCATTGTTGCGTTAAAGGAGATATTGCTATGACTTTTTTTGATACTGTAAAGGGCACAGTCAATACTGCTGCCGATACTATTTCAAGTGTTACTCAGAATATTGTTGAAAAAAACCGTACAAATGCAAAGCTTAACCGCCTCCGCCTTATTATGAAGTGTGAAAGTGAGCTTATGAACAGAGCATATATTGCTCTTGGCAAGTCTTGCTATGAAAGTGCCAAGAAGGGCGAGAGCGTTTCTGAGGAGCAGCAGAAAAAGCTTTTTGAAGTAATTGAAAATTCAAAGGCTAAGATTGCAAAGGCAAGAGAGTGCTACCGTCAGATTGTTGACAGCTCAAACGATGTTTTTTACGGCACACCTGAAACTCAGCCAAAGCCTGAGTTCAAGAATGACGAGGTTGTGGATATTACTGTTGCCTGCTCAAATGAAAATGAGTACAAAAGCTCACCGTTCCCGGCTCAGCCTGAGGAAAAGGCTGAGGCAGAACAGCCTGCAAAAGCAGAAGAAAAGGCAGAAACCAAAGAGTCTGTTGACAAGGAAATGGAAGCTTTAAAGGCTTATGTAAACAAGCTTTCTCAGAGAGATGCTAAGAACGAGAGCCTTGACGCTGATTCAGAAACAGACGACACAGAATTATTCTGATTTTAACTAAACATAATCACAGACTGCCATTCAAGTATGAGTGGCAGTTTTTATTTGCAAAAATTTGGGTTCTTAATCAAATGTTGGGGTAAATTATGGTTTAGCAACGGTCGGGAAATTTTGTTTGAATTAGCACAGACTTTATACTCTAAAATAAAAATTTGGTCAACCTTTTTCAAAGGTTGTGGGTGTGGGCAAAGCCCACAATACTTTCCCATTATGCAAAGCTTTGATAGCCAAACAGCCTGCTGTTTGGCGGCTTGAGCACAACAGCGAAAGCCTTATAATTGCGACAGCAACACAAAAAGCCATTCTTCTTTATTATTTATTAATGAAGTATTTCTTTTTAATGGCTGTCGCCTGTTTTATCAAACTTTGCCTAAGCACACAAACCGCAACGCTGTTTGTGCCCAATAAAAAAGGCAATGAAAACAGCTTTCTTGGGCGTTGCCCAAACCCACGAGCCTTTAAAAAGGCTCGACCTAAATTTTTTGTTATTTATCCGAAACTTTCTGCTAAACCATAATTATCGATATTACCCCAACATTTAAAACAGAACCGTCACGCTTTTGTCTTTATAAGTGTGCTATTATATATAAGCGTGAATGAGGGCGATAAAATAAATTTTATTTATGCCAAAATTCACCTTAAATTCACAAGGTCAATATACTATAATCATATACAGAGGCTATCATATTTATACAGTCAGAAAAGTATAAATATCATAAAAAACCTGATTTTTGCATAATAGTTGTAAATTAGTGTAATTTTTGGCTTTTTTTACTTGACAAAACTGCCGTATGGATATATAGTATATGTATTAATGTATGTAATACAAATTGCGTATGTTATTGTTGATTTGTAAAAGTAAAGGAGCAACTTTTTACTAATGAAAAGGTTTGTATTGATATTTGTTACCGCTGTGGCAGTTGCCGGTGTTTCTGTTTTTGCCGCATATAATGTACCTAATACTACAGATAATTTAAAATACGGTACTACTCATACTATGGCGTCAACTGTTTTAAACAAAAAACCGGTAGAAATGACCACTTCTCCAAATGTTGATATGACAGGCTTTGAGCTTACCAAGAATTCACCCTCTAAGCTTGACCTCAAGTGCGTTGATGAGTATCAGGAGGAATGTTATCCTAATAATGTTTATCATCCAAAGGTGCTTGATATGGGCGAGGAAGGCTGGAACGGCTACAGATATTGGGTGTCATACACTCCGTATCCGAAAGGTAATGATGAGTTTGAAAATCCGCATGTTGTTGCGTCAAACGATTTAATCAACTATTCCGAAATCAAGTTTTCTCAGCCTGTACTTCTCAATTATAAAAAGGCGGTTCGCTTTAATTCGGACAGTGAGCTTGTATATAATTACGACCTTCACCGAATGGAAATCATCTGGAGATACACCGACTATGATATTGATTATGCCTCACTTCTGAGGAGCTATTCATATGACGGCGACACATGGACAGAGCCGGAAATCTTTTTTGAAACCTATGACAGAATCAAGGAAGATATGGTGAGTCCCGCTATTGTATATGAAGATCATACATACAAGGTGTGGTATGTAAATGCCTACAAGGTTAAGTATCGTGAATTTAAGGATGACAAATGGTCAAAAATCAGAATGTGCAATTTGCCATATGAAAATGACGCTTACACCTGGCATATTGATGTGATTAAAAACGGCGATAAATACGAAATTCTGACCTGTGCAACCACAGATAAAGAAGACAGAAAGCATATGAACCTTTACTATGCAAAGTCTAAAACAAATGATGCTCTGAAATGGGACACTGCAAAAACAGTTCTCAGACCTACCGGCAACGATGCCGATTGGGATGGCAACGGACTTTACAGATCAACTTTTATGTATTCGGACGGAATATACTATGTGCTTTATGGCGGAAGAAACGACGCAAAGGATTTTGGCGTGGGACTTCTGTTTGGTAAGGATATGTATAATCTCTACGGTACAAATTGCGATTATGTATATGATGGAGCAAATAGTGCTCAGAAGTTTTGGAATTTCATAAATCAGTACAAGGATTTGACAAGCGAACCTGAAATCAGTGAAAAAGGATTTAAAACAGAGGAGCTTGAGTAACGACTGATTTAATGTAGAAAGGGTAATTATGAAGAGAATACTTGCATTAATGCTTGCGGCAGTAATGACTGCCACTGTTTTTGCAGGCTGTTCCGCTGACAATGCGGTGTCAGAAAGTACAGGGGAAGGTACAACACAGACAACCGAAACTCAGCAGCCGACTGCTGTGGTTAGCAAGCAAACAAACAAATTGAGTAATAATACTCAGGAAAAAGAAAAAACAGAATTTAAGCCTGATTTTGATTTTTGTACAAATTCAGTCAGCAAACTAAATTTAGTGAATTCAGACAGCTACATAGAAAGCTATTATCCGAACAATGCCTACCACCCAAAGCTTATTGATTTGGGCAAGGAGTGGAACGGCTACAGATTTTGGCTTTCTTACACACCTTATCCTAAGGGTAACGATTATTACGAAAATCCACAGATTGTGGGTACAAACGATTTAATTAATTATTCAGAGGTAAAATATACTGAACCGCCGCTTGCAAATTATAAAAAATCGGTCAGATATAATTCGGACAGCCACCTTGTATATAATGAGGAGCTTGACCGACTTGAATTATTCTGGAGATACACCGACTACGATACCGACTATATGGCATTGTATATGAGATATTCATATGACGGTGACAACTGGAGCGACAAGCTTGTATATTTTGAAACCTACGAAAAAGAAAAGTACGATATGGTGAGTCCTGCCATAATTCGTGATGACGGTGCATATAAAGTATGGTATATCGGTCATTATCAGCTTTGCTACAGAGAACTGAGAAACGGAGTATGGTCTGACCCGGTGCAGACTGACCTTTCTTTTGAAGACGGTGCATATATATGGCACGCCGATATAATCAAAACCAACCGTGGTTATGAGCTGCTTGGCTGTGCAACAACCGATAAAAAAGACAGAAAGCATATGAACCTGTACTTTTCAGCGTCAGAGGACGGACTGAACTGGGAAACCGGCGTGAAGGTAGCTTCTCCGTCTGAAGATTACACAGCATGGGACGGCGGTGGACTTTACAGACCGTCATTCATATATGCAGACAATCACTATATAGTAATGTATAGTGCAAGGAACGATTACAACGACTTCGGTACCGGACTGCTCGTTGGCAGAGATATGTTTAATTTACATGGTACCGATTTGGATTATATATACAATGGTCAGGCAGATGCCCAGCGTTTGTGGGATTATCTGAACAACGATTTATAAACTGTGCAATGCGACTTACGCACAGAAGAGTTTGGAGGTGACAAAATGGATACGGAAAAGCGTGCGGTAGTGCTTGCGTGTGTGACAATGCAGTTTGATTGCGACAGAATTATTAAGGTTGCAAAGCAGATTGCAGACGATACGGATTGCGAGCTGAGAGTACTTTCGGTACTTGAACCTACTCACGATTATACCGAGGCAGCGTGGCAGATTGAATACCTTAATATGGTTTCTAAAAAGTTTGGTGCTGATATGACGGTTCTTTTTGATAAGAATACTGACAAGGCAGCGGCTGAATTTGCTAAAAAATGCAATGCCTCAAGAATTGTAACAGGTCTTCACGATGGCGGTGAAGAAAGTTTCCTTGTGAGATTCAACAGGTTTTTGCCTCAGATGCCTCTCACAATGGTAGCTAAAGACAATATGGTTTATTCTATGGATGTATGCAGGGTATGTTCATAAGAAATTAATAAGATTTAGAGTTTGCAAATTTTTATATACTCTCTCCCTAAAAAAGACCGACTTTGGTGTAATACCGAGTCGGTCTTTAAATTTAGTTTGTTTGTAGTGAGGTAATGTCAAAGGTTGGGGTTATTATGCTTTGTAACGGTCGGGAAATTTTTGCCTGAATTATTAAAGACTTTCTGCTCGAAAAATAAAATTTAGGTCCACCCTTTTTAAAGGGTGGTGGGTTTGGGCAACGCCCAAGAAAGGTTGTTTTTATTGCAAATTTTCAGGCACAAACAGCAACGCTATTTGTGTGCTAAAGCAAGGTTTGTCAAAACAGGAGGTAGCCCTTTAAAAGAAGTACTTAATTAATAAATATAAAGAATAATGGCTTTTGGTGTTGCTATCGCAATTATAAGGCATTCGCCATTGTGTTCAAGCCGCCAAACAGCAAGCTGTTTGGCTACCAGAATTTTTCATAAACTTAAAGTATTTGTGGGCTTTGCCCACACACACAACCTTTGAAAAAGGTTGACGAAATTTTTATTTCCGAGTATAAAGTCAGTGATAATTCAAAGAAAATTCCCGATCGTTGCTAAACAATAATTTACCAATGTTTCCCCAACATTTAAAACATAACCAATTTAGCTTATTAATTATTTTAAATCAATAAACTTAGATTTTTTGCATTTTTCAAAATAAATTTAAATTCAGTACATCTTGAAAGCAAATTATAGCTATGTTAAAATGATAAGGTGTATTTATGAGTCCGTTTTACCGTAATATTTGTCGAAATAGGACTCAGGCGGTTTATTGCAATATGACTGTGAGGAATAGTTAATGATAATTGATATAAGGCAAGATATAAAGGAACTGTATTCAGCGGAGTTTACTGTATACAGAGGGCAAAATGCAGTCGGCGGTTTTTCGGTGCAGGGTAGTATGGTTTCGATAGAGGCTGATGTCGGCGGAAAATTTTTGACCGATAACATTGCGATCGGACACAAAAACATAGATATACTTAATGTCAAAAAGCCGTTCAGACCGTACATTATATTGTGCAACGGAGTTGAATCGGGTGTAGTATATCACACTGAATCGGGCGGCGGATTAAAAAGCTATAGTTTTAAACAGATGCAGTATAAAGGAATGACATATGACTGCTTTTCGTTTGGTTTTGGCAAAGAAGGCGGAAAAGAGCAGATATATAGCGGTAGCAGTCTGCTTGCTCAGATTGATACCGAAAGCATTGTTTATTATGATTTACATAATTACCGAATTTATGCTGTTGATGAATATTCGGCAAAGCTTGCTGTGCTGTTTGGTATGTATGGTTATGTAACCTGTGCTTTTGAGCCGGGCAAAAAAATTGTATCGGGCAAAACAAAATACTATTCAAAAACGCTTAATAAAGATTTGATGGCAAAGTATAATTCAAATTTTGCCGGAGAAATAACTTTGTAAGGCTATGGTTGTGTAATAGAATGTTTGAAATTTTTGCTTGAATTAGTACATACATTATGCACGGACATAAAAATTTGGTCAACCTTTTTAAAGGTTGTGGGTGTGGGCAAAGCCCACAATACTTTAGCTAACGCAAATTTCTGATAGCCAAACAGCTTGCTGTTTGGCGGCTTGAACACAATGGGGAAAGACTTATAATTGCGATAGCAATACCAAAAAATCCGTTATTATTCTTTATTAAATCATTACTTTTTAAAAGGCTGTCGCCTGTTTTGACAAACCTTGCTTTACCGCACAAACAGCGACGCTGTTTGTGCCTGAAAATTTGTAATAAAAACAACTTTTCTTGGGCGTTGCCCAAACCCACGAGCCTTTAAAAAGGCTCGACCTAAATTTTATTTTCGGGTATAAAGTCTGTGATAATTCAAGCAAAATTTCCCGACCGTTACTAATGTTTCACATAAATTTTTACAACAAAAGGGCTGTCCCAAAACGGGACAGCCCAAAATATTTATGCTATATAATTAGTACACTAATGACTAAATTACATCTCAGCAATAGCAGCCTGAGCAGCAGCAAGTCTTGCGATTGGCACACGGAATGGTGAGCATGATACATAGTCAAGACCAATCTTGTGACAGAACTCAACTGATGATGGGTCACCGCCGTGCTCACCGCAGATACCTACGTGGAGCTTGTTGTTTACTGGCTTACCAAGCTTAATAGCTGTTTCCATAAGCTTGCCAACACCTGTCTGGTCGAGCTTAGCAAATGGATCGTTCTCGAAGATCTTAGCATCATAGTAAGCGTTGAGGAACTTACCGGCGTCATCTCTTGAGAAACCAAATGTCATCTGTGTAAGGTCGTTTGTACCGAAGCAGAAGAAGTCAGCCTCTGTAGCAATCTCGTCAGCTGTAAGAGCAGCTCTTGGGATCTCGATCATTGTACCAACTTCGTACTCAAGCTCGATGCCTGCAGCTGCGATTTCAGCGTCAGCTGTTTCAACAACCATCTTCTTAACATACTTAAGTTCCTTAACCTCGCATACGAGTGGAATCATAATTTCAGGCTTAACTGTCCAATCCGGATGAGCCTTCTTAACATTGATAGCTGCACGGATAACAGCCTTTGTCTGCATCTTTGCAATTTCAGGATATGTTACTGCAAGACGGCAGCCACGGTGACCCATCATTGGGTTGAACTCGTGGAGTGAAGCAATGATAGCCTTGATTGTGTCAACGCTCTTGCCCTGAGCAGCAGCAAGCTTCTCAATATCAGCTTCCTCTGTAGGAACGAACTCGTGAAGTGGTGGATCAAGGAATCTGATTGTAACTGGGTTGCCTTCAAGTGCCTCATAAAGAGCCTCAAAGTCGCCCTGCTGATATGGAAGAATCTTCTCAAGAGCAGCTTCTCTCTCTTCTACTGTATCTGAGCAGATCATCTCTCTGAATGCAGCGATTCTGTCCTCTTCAAAGAACATATGCTCTGTACGGCAAAGACCAATACCCTCAGCACCAAGCTCACGAGCCTTTTTAGCGTCAGCAGGTGTATCAGCGTTTGTTCTAACCTTAAGCTTTCTGTACTTGTCAGCCCAGCTCATGATTCTGCCGAACTCACCAGCGATAGTAGCATCAACAGTTGGAATAACACCGTCATAGATATTACCTGTTGAACCGTCGATTGAAATGTAGTCACCCTCGTGGAACTCTTTGCCAGCGAGTGTAAACTTCTTGTTAGCTTCATCCATGTTGATGTCGCCACAACCTGATACGCAGCAAGTACCCATACCACGAGCAACTACGGCTGCGTGAGATGTCATACCACCACGAACTGTGAGGATACCCTGTGAAGCCTTCATACCTGTGATGTCCTCAGGTGAAGTTTCAAGACGAACGAGAACAACCTTCTCACCGTTTGCATTCCAAGCCTCAGCGTCCTCAGCTGTGAATACAACCTTACCGCAAGCAGCACCAGGTGAAGCACCAAGACCCTTGCCGATTGGTGTAGCAGCCTTAAGAGCAGTAGCATCAAACTGTGGGTGGAGAAGTGTGTCGAGGTTACGAGGGTCGATCATAGCAACTGCCTCTGCCTCTGTTCTCATGCCCTCATCAACGAGGTCACAAGCAATCTTAAGAGCAGCCTGAGCTGTTCTCTTACCGTTTCTTGTCTGGAGCATATAGAGCTTCTTGTTCTCAACTGTGAACTCCATATCCTGCATATCTCTGTAGTGATCCTCAAGAGTCTTGCATACAGTCTGGAACTGAGCAAATGCCTCCGGGAATGTTTCAGCCATCTGAGCGATTGGCATTGGTGTACGAACACCTGCAACTACGTCTTCGCCCTGTGCGTTTGTAAGGAACTCACCCATGAGCTTCTTCTCACCGGTAGCAGGATCTCTTGTAAATGCAACACCGGTACCGCAATCGTCACCCATGTTACCGAATGCCATTGACTGTACGTTTACAGCAGTACCCCATGAATATGGAATATCGTTATCACGGCGATATACGTTAGCTCTTGGGTTATCCCATGAACGGAATACAGCCTTGATAGCACCCATAAGCTGCTCCTTAGGATCGTCAGGGAAGTCAACGCCGATCTTAGCCTTGTACTCTGCCTTGAACTGTGAAGCAAGCTCCTTGAGGTCGTCAGCGTCAAGCTCTACGTCCTGAGTAACGCCCTTCTTAGCCTTCATTTCGTCGATAAGCTCTTCAAAGTACTTCTTACCAACTTCCATAACTACATCAGAATACATCTGAATAAATCTTCTGTAGCAGTCCCAAGCCCAACGAGGATTGTTAGACTTCTTTGCAATAACTTCTACAACTTCTTCGTTAAGACCAAGGTTGAGGATTGTATCCATCATACCGGGCATTGATGCTCTAGCACCTGAACGAACTGAAACGAGAAGTGGGTTCTCTAAGTCGCCGAACTTTTTGCCGGTGATCTCTTCCATCTTACCGATGTACTCATTGATCTGACCCTGAATTTCTTCGTTGATCTCTCTGCCGTCCTCATAGTACTGAGTACAAGCCTCTGTTGTAATTGTAAAGCCCTGTGGTACAGGAAGTCCTAAGCTTGTCATTTCTGCAAGGTTAGCACCCTTACCGCCAAGAAGCTCACGCATGTTAGCATTACCTTCTGAGAAAAGGTATACCCATTTGTTTGCCATTTTGGTAATCCTCCTAAAATAATAATTTATACGGCTGTGGCGAAAATTAAGCAAAATTCGCCCGCTTGTATAAGCCTACACATAATTATAGCAAAGTTTGTTTAAAATAGCTATAGATTTTTAAAAATTTTTTCCTATAAAATTCAATTTTTTATTCCATTAATATTGTATAAATCGTTTAAATTTAGTCCTAATGTTGTTTTTTTGTAAAATACTCTTGAATTTTGTATTTTTTATGCGATAATATTAATATGTCTTGTTGTGCGTGTATATTAATGATACGCACACCTAATAACAGAATAACAAGGAGATTACATATGAGTAATTGTGCGATTATTCTTGCGGGCGGCGAGGGCAAGCGTATGAAGAGTGACAAGCCAAAAACTCTTTCACTTGTACTTGGCAAGCCAATGCTTGAGTGGGTTATTTCTTCACTCAGAAAAGCAGGTGTCAGCGACATTTGCATTGTAAAGGGATATAAAAAGGAATGTATTGACGAATTTGTGTCAACTCTTGATTTTAATGTTCAGACAGTTTATCAGGCTGAGCGACTCGGTACAGGTCATGCAGTTATGATGGCTAAGGACTTCCTTGAGGCTCACAAGGGCGACAGCGTGGTAATCTTAAACGGTGACGCTCCGTTTATGGACAGCAAGACTATTGAAAAGTCGCTTGCTCAGCACACAAGCACAAATTCAAGTGCGACTGTAATTTCCGCTATGGTTGACGACCCGACAGGCTACGGCAGAATTGTTCGTGACGAAAACGGCGATGTAAAGTCAATTGTAGAGCAGAAAGACGGCAGTGAGGAAATTCTTAAAATTAAGGAAGTAAACTCAGGCGGTTTTTGGTTTGACGCAGAAAAGCTTTTGTCGGTACTCGGCAGAATTTCAGCTAACAACAATGCTAAGGAATATTATTTGCCTGACGCATTAAAGCTTTTGCTTTTAGACGGCTGTAAGGTTTCGGCATACACAGCAGAGTGCAGTGATACTGTGCTCGGTGCAAATGACCCTCAGCAGCTTGAGGAGCTTAACAACATTGCAAAAGACAGGGGATATACCTGTTAAGTAAATAGAGAATACAAAACTATAGAGTAAAAAGGAGCGATTACAATGAATTTTCACGGAAAAGACATTAAAATCTTTACCGGAAGCTCAAATGTAAATGTAGCCAAAGGAATTGCAGGCAGCCTTGGAGTTCCGCTTGGTAAGAGCGAATGTACTCAGTTTTCTGACGGTGAAATTGCTGTTTCTCTTCAGGAATCTGTAAGAGGCAGCGACTGCTTTATCGTTCAGTCAACTTGCACTCCAGTAAATGACAATTTAATGGAAATGCTCATTATGATTGATGCTATGAAGCGTGCGTCTGCTGCAAGAATCACAGCAGTTATGCCTTACTTCGGCTATGCAAGACAGGACAGAAAAGCTAAGGCAAGAGATCCGATTTCAGCAAAGCTTTGTGCAGACATCATCACAACAGCAGGTGCTGACCGTGTTCTTACAATGGATCTTCACGCAAACCAGATTCAGGGCTTCTTCAACATTCCGGTTGACCACCTCTATGGTTCTCCTATCCTTGCAAACTATATGAGAGAGAAGATCGGCGGTAACTTTGATGAGTATATCGTTGTTTCTCCTGACCTTGGTTCAGTTACCCGTTCAAGAAACTTTGCATCAAAAATCGGCACAGGTCTTGCTATTATTGATAAGAGAAGACCGAAGGCTAATGTTTGCGAGGTTATGAACATTATCGGTGATGCAAGAGGCAAGAAGGTTATCCTTGTTGACGATATGATCGACACAGCAGGCACACTTTGTAACGCAGCAAATGCTATCGTTGAAAAGGGCGGTGCTACTGAGGTTTACGCTTGTGCTACTCATGCAGTTCTCTCAGGCCCAGCTATTGAGAGAATCCAGAATAGTGCAATCAAGGAAGTTGTTCTTCTTGATACAATTCCTGTACCACAGGAGAAGATGATTGATAAGTTCACAATTCTTCCTGTTGCTCCAACATTTGCAGAGGCTATTGCAAGAATTTACAATGACAAGCCATTTACACCTGCATTTGGTT
Source organism: Ruminococcus sp. (assembly GCF_045129435.1). Lineage (GTDB taxonomy): Bacteria > Bacillota > Clostridia > Oscillospirales > Acutalibacteraceae > Ruminococcoides. The sequence goes on from NZ_JBGVJL010000194.1 coordinate 37,003, forward strand.
AATGAATTGAAAATAAAATAGCGATTATACAGGCGGGTTTTCAATAACCCGCCATTTCGCCTTTAAAAAGGTTTTGAAAACAAGAAATGTTGCTTCTTTTCAATAGTTGGGGTAAATTATGGTTTTTATTACGAGAAGATAGTTTGCAAAATAATAATTTTCTTGTTCCCGACAATAACTTAGTAACGGTCGGGAATTAAAAGTATTAAGATTTTCTATGCTTTCTGCTCGGACAAAGAAATTTAGGTCGAGCCTTTTTAAAGGCTCGTGGGTTTGGGCAACGCCCAAGAAAGGTTGTAATTATTACAATTTATAAGGCACAAACAGCAACGCTGTTTGTGTGCTAAAGCAAAATTTGACAAAACAGGCGGTAGCCTTTTAAAAGGAATAATGAATTTTTCATTATATAATGAATGTTTTTTCTTGTTGCTGTCGCAGGCAAAAGGCTCACGCTGTTGTATTCAAGCCGCCAAACAGCGGGCTGTTTGGCTATCAAAACTTTGCATAAACTTAAAGTGTTGTGGGCTTTGCCCACATCCACAACCTTTGAAAAAGGTTGACCAAATTTTTATTTTCGAGTATAAAGTCTGTGCTAATTCAAACAAAATTTCCCGACCGTTGCTAAACCATAATTTATCAATATTACCCCAACATTTAAAACAGAACCGAAATTTTTAGACTTGGCTTTTGAACAAAAACAATACTAAGTATATTATAATAAATTATAACAGTAATTTGGACTGTTGAGGTATAAAAAGAAAAATGAGTATTTTTAATTTAACATTTGATAAAAACGATGAAAGCAATATAATTATAGATAAATTTGTAGATGAGTATTCAGAGTGGACCACAACAGGAAAAGAACCCGAAATAGGTTCGCTTGATGTAAACTATGCTTTTGAACTTCAGAAAAAAAGACTTGAGGAGCATAACGCAAGAATAGAAACTACATTTGATACCAAGAATAGTGACTTTAAGGACGGTGCGGTACGCTGTTTTACTGTTCCCGATAAGGGTGACTATAAAACTGTTATCGGCTGCAAGAATTATAAAGTTATCGAAACAGTTTATGTCAACAATAAAAAGAAAAGAAAATCCAAGGTGATGCAGAATTTCTATGTTGCAATTACAAGGCTTTTAAACCAGAATGCAGACGGTGCGATAGCCTGCCCTAACTGCGGTGCTGTCAGCAGTATAAAAGAGCTTCTGACAGGCTGTAAAAGCTGTGGCACAAGATTTATTTTAAACGATTTGTTCCCTAAAGTTACCAATTTTTACGCAATCAAAGAGGTTGCAGGCGGTAAAAAAGTAATTAAAAATTCCGCTATAGCCGTTGTTTTGATTACTATGCTTGCATTTGCCGGCAGTATGTTTTTTATAAACTACAAAAACGGCAATCTTTCGCCCGAAAACAGCGATTTCATAATGAACATTATAATCTGCACTTTATACGGATTTATAGGCGGTGCGCTGGGCGGATACTTTTTGTGGGGCTTTTGTATGTTTATGTACCTTATATTTGGCTCAATAAAAAGTCTGTTTTTGCTTGGCCCTCACATAAAAGCAAAAACAAAGCTGCCAAAGCTTATGCGACAGATTGACCCAAATTTTTCGTATGAATTTTTTGTCGGCAAGGTTATAAATCTTATGAAGCTTATGATTTTCAGTGATGATTACACAAACCTTGCTGCCTATGACGGTAAGCCGATGCAGAATAAATTCAGAGATATAATTGATGTAAAATACGACTCAACCATTAAATTTAACGGCTTTAAAATAAACGGCCCTTATTGCTATGTTGACATTACAGTGTTTGCAACAGTTCTTAAGATTGATTGCGGAGATGTCAAAAAAGCAAAGCAAAAATTTAGAGTTGTAGTTTGCAAAAATATTAACGCAATAGCTGACGCAGGCTTTTCTATTAAGAAGGTAAGCTGTAAAAGCTGTGGCGGCAGCTTTGACGCCACCAGAGAACATAACTGCCCGTATTGCGGCAATCCGTATCACCTTGGCAATGACGATTGGGTTGTTATTGACTTTAAAAAGGCTTGATTATAAAGCAAGATTTATAAAAATTGGTTCTTTTTCATGGTTGAGGTAAATTATGGTTTTTATTACGAGAAGACAGTTTGCAAACTAATAATTTTCTTGTTCCCGACAATAACTTAGTAATGGTCGGGAATTAAAAGTATTAAGATTGACTATGCTTTCTGCTCGGACAAAGAAATTTAGGTCGAGCCTTTTTAAAGGCTCGTGGGTTTGGGCAACGCCCAAGAAAAGCTGTTTTTATTGCAAATTTTCAGGCACAAACAGCAACGCTGTTTGTGTGCTAAAGCAAAGTTTGAAAAAACAGGCGACAGCCTTTTAATAAGAAATGATTTATAAAAATAAAAAGAATATCATTTCTGTTTTGTGTTGCTGTCGCAGTTATAAAGCTTTAGCTATTGTGTTCAAGCCGCCAAACAGTTGGCTGTTTGGCTATCAAAGCTTTGCGTTAGCTAAAGTATTGTGGGCTTTGCCCACACCCACAACCTTTGAAAAAGGTTGACCAAATTTTTATTTTCGAGTATAAAGTCTGCAATAATTCAAGCAAAAATTTCCCGACCGTAGCATAAACAATAATTTATCAATATTACCCCAACATTTAAAGCAGAACCTAAAAATTGTGAGGTTAATAACGAATGAATATTAATTTGCAATATGATAATGAGAAAAACACTGAGATTGTCGATACTTTCGTAAAGCAATATGTAAAGTGGCATAAAAGGGAAAAATATCCTGCTATGACTTCTATTGATGTAGATAATGTGCTTGATTTACAAAGAAGACTTGAAAAGTATAACATCAGAAAAGAAATGGAGTTTGCTTCTGATAAAACGCATAAGCGAGCATTGAAAAACTTTACAATTATTGACAAAGGCGATTATCAAAGTGATGTTTCCTGCAAAGACTACAAAATCACCGAAACCTATTTTGTAAATAACATTCAGAAGATAAAGACAACACGCTGGCAGAATTTTTATGTTACAATTACAAGACTTATAAATCATAACGCAAAGGGTGTTGCAGAATGTCCTAACTGCGGTGCTGTCAGCGAGGTGACAGATTTACTTAACGGTTGTAAAAACTGCGGTACAAGATTTATAGTTGAAGATTTGTACCCGATTATAACTAATTTTTATACAATAAATACTATCGCCGGCGGAGAAGATTTCGTGAAAAAAACGCAATATGCTGCGATGGCGGGTAATTCGCTTTTCCTCACAACTTTTATGTTTTTGTTAAACGGTCTGTTAGGAACTCTTTCACCAAGTCACGAAGACTTTTTGTTTTACTGGGTCGAATGTTTTATGGTTGGCATAGTAGGCGGTTCTGTTTGCGGTCTACTTTTGTGGATTACCGGTATGATTCTTTACCAGCTTTTTGGCTCTGTAAGAGGAGTATTTTTGTTTAGCTCCAATGTAAAGGCAAAATCAAATCTCCCAAAGCTAATGCGACAGTTTGACCGTAATTTTTCGTATGAATATTTTTTAGGCAAGATATATAATCTTATGAAGCTTATGATTTTCAGCGATGATTATACAAATCTTGCTGTATATGACGGCAGACCTATGCAAAATCAGTTTAAAGATATAATTGATGTAAATTATGACTCAACTGTAAAACTGAACTCGTTCAATATAAAGGGTGCTTATTGCTATGTTGATATTACTGTATATACCAAGGTATTGAAATTTAACTGTGGCAATATAGTTAAAGAAAACGAGGATTTCAGAATGGTAGTGTGTAAAAATATTTATGCAACAACAAATGCAGGCTTTTCTGTTAAAAAGGTAAGCTGTAAAAGCTGTGGCGGCAGTTTTGACGCTACAAGAGAACATAACTGCCCATATTGCGGTACTCCGTATCACCTTGGCAATGACGATTGGGTTGTTATTGATTTTAGAAAAGAATAATTTATAAAGGAAGGTATTTATGTTTGGTAAGAAAAAGAGCTTTGGCGGTGGCGTTGAGCTTTTAGTAGTGGGACTTGGTAATCCTGATAAAAAGTACGAAAATACTCGTCATAACGCAGGTTGGCTTGCGATTGATGCAATAGCCGAGAGCCTTGATTGCAAGGTTGACAGAGTAAAATTCAAAAGCTATGTGGGCGAATGTACCATAGCAGGCAGAAAAGCAATGCTTATGAAGCCTACCACATATATGAACAACAGCGGTCAGGCGGTAGTAGAGGCGATGAATTTCTACAAAATTTCACCTGAAAATGTGATAGTATTATTTGATGATATATCCCTTGATGTCGGCAAAATGCGTATTCGTTCAAAGGGCAGTGACGGCGGACAGAGAGGAATGAAGAGTATTATATATTTAAGTGGCAGTGATATGTTCCCACGCATAAAGATTGGCATTGGAGCAAAGCCTACACCGGAATGGGATTTGGCTGATTGGGTGCTCTCAAGATTTTCTGATGACGAGCAGAAAAAGCTTGCACAGGTATTTGAAAATTCTGCGAAAGCCGTTGAGCTTATGGCAGACGGAAAAATTGACAGAGCAATGAATTTGTTTAATTAAGTTATTAACATTCTGAGAGAAAAATGTTGAAAACTTTAACAAAGCAAAAATTACGGTCGGGTAATTATGCTTGAAGATTGAAAGAATTTTGCCCGAAAAAAGTTTTTACTTTACAAATACACAAAATTGTTTTCTATAATAAATTAAAGCAAGATGAATTATGAAATTTTTAGTTGATGTTTTTAAAAACAGCGAGGTTTTTAACTCGCTCGAAAAAGCCATTGTGCGTGGCGGCAGTGTTTGTGCTACAGGTCTTTCTGCCGTTCACAAGGCACATATAATTTACTCGCTGTGTTGCCGTAAGCGTACCACAGCTTTTTGCATTGCATCAGATGAAAGAGAGGCTCAGACCATTTGCAATGACCTTGCAAGTATGGGACTTAAAGCTTACTTTTATCCTGAGCGTGATTTTAATTTCAGAGATATGCAGAGTGCTTCCAGAGAGTACGAACACGCAAGGCTTAAAGTCCTCTTAAAGCTCATTGACGGTGAATGTGATGTGGTTGTCAGCTGTATTGATGCCGCCTCTCAGCTTACCGTACCAAAGGAGTTTTTATCCGACTGTGTTTTAACTCTTAAAGAGGGACTCGAAATCAGCCTTGAAAAAGCTGTTAGAACCCTTACCCTGCTCGGCTATGAACGCTTTGATGCAGTTGAGGGCAGCGGACAATTTTCGGTAAGGGGCGGTATTCTCGATTTCTTTATGCCTGATGCTGAAAATCCGGTTCGTGCAGAGTTTTGGGGCGATGAAATCTCCGACCTCTCTTTCTTTGATATTGATACTCAGCGTAGAGGCGGCAAAGCCGGCGAAATCCGTCTTTCTCCGTCTGCGGAGGTAATTATTGAGGATAAAACGGCACTTGCAGACAAAATAGAACAGCTTGCAAAAACTGTTCGTGGCAAAAAAGCACCGCAGGTAAAAGAAACCCTGCTTTCCGAGGCTGAGAGCATAAGGGGCGGTGCAATGCTTTCTAATATAGACAAGTTTATTCCGCTGATTTACGACAAGCCGGAAACCCTATTTGATTATATCGACAAGGACGCTTTGATTTTTACTTCTGAGTACAATAATATATCTGAGCGTGGCAGGGCAATGGATTTCAGAAATGAAGAAACTGTAAAGGCCGCCTTTGAGGATGGTGTGCTTTGCCGAGGTCTTGACAAGTATTCGCTCATTTTTGCCGAATGTGTGGATATAATGACTTCTCGTGGCATTGTAATGCTTGAGGGTTTTGTGCATGGCTCAACCAAAATTCCGCTCCGTAAGATTGTGTCATTCTCAACAAAGCAGCTTTCTGTATGGAATGGTTCTTACAAACAGCTTGAGGAGGACTTAAGCGGTATGCTTACCGCCGAAAGCTGTGGTGTGGTACTTGCCGGCACAGACAAGGCGGCAAAAAATCTTTGCGATTCACTCAGAAATGACGGTATTCTCGCTCAGTATGCAGAAAATCTTACAGAAATCAAGAGAAATGCTCTGTTCGTAATTCCCGGCACACTTAGTGCGGGCTTTGAATATCCGCTTGAAAAATTCTTTGTAATCACACAGGGACATATTTCCTATGTGCCTAAAAAGAAGGCACGCAAAAAAACTCCGAAGGACAGTCAGGCGGTTTACAGTCTTGCCGAGCTTTCACAGGGTGATTATGTGGTTCACAGCGTTCACGGTATCGGTATTTTCGGAGGTATCCGCAAAATTGACACACATGGCATTGTAAAGGACTACATCAAGATTGAGTACGCAAAGGGTGATGTGCTTTATGTGCCTGTAACTCAGCTTGATATGGTTGCAAAGTACATTGGCCCGTCAGAAAACAGCAGGGTAAGGCTCAGCAAGCTTGGCTCGCAGGATTGGCAGAAAGCGAAGTCAAGGGTAAAGGCGTCTGTAAAGGACATAGCAAAGGAGCTTATTGCACTTTATTCGGCAAGAATGAAAGCAAAGGGCTATGCTTTTTCGCATGATAACGAATGGCAGCACGATTTTGAGGCAAAGTTTGAGTATGATGAAACTCCGGACCAACTAAGGTGCTGTGATGAAATAAAAAAAGATATGGAAAAAACCTCGCCAATGGACAGACTTTTGTGCGGTGATGTTGGTTTTGGCAAAACCGAGGTAGCACTCAGAGCCGCATTCAAGTGCGTTGCCGACTCAAAGCAATGTGCTTTGCTTTGCCCTACAACAATTCTTGCATGGCAGCATTACCAGACGGTGTGCAAACGCTTTGAGGGTTACCCTGTGCGAATAGAGCTGCTTTCGAGATTCAGAACGACAAAACAGCAGAAAGAAACCCTTGAAAAGCTCAAGCGTGGTGAGGTTGATATGGTGGTTGGCACTCATCGCCTTGTACAAAAGGATGTAGAGTTCCGTGATCTCGGACTTGCAATCATAGACGAGGAACAGCGTTTTGGTGTGGCACAAAAGGAACGCTTTAAGGAGCTTTGCAAAAATGTAGATGTGCTCACGCTTTCGGCTACACCTATTCCACGAACACTAAATATGGCAATGAGCGGACTCAGGGATATGAGTGTAATTGAGGAAGCTCCACGAAACCGCCAGCCTGTACAAACCTATGTGCTTGAACATGACGATGCGGTAATCAACGAGGCAATCCGCAAGGAATTAAGACGAGGCGGACAGGTATTTTATCTGCATAACGATGTTGCAAGCATTGAATCGTGTGCATCACGAATTCTTGAAGCTGTACCGGAGGCTAAGATAGCAATAGGTCACGGCAAGATGAAGGAGCACGAACTGAGCGAAGTGTGGCGAATGATGCTTGAGCAGGAGGTAAATGTTCTTGTCTGCACAACTATTATTGAAACCGGTGTAGATTTGCCGAACGCCAACACGCTTATCATAGAAAATGCCGACAGAATGGGACTTTCTCAGCTGCATCAGCTAAGAGGAAGAGTAGGCAGAAGCAGCCGCCGAGCCTACGCTTACCTTACTTTCCGCAAAAACAAGGTGCTTACGGAAATTCAGCAAAAGCGACTTGCCGCAATCAGAGAATATACAGAGTTTGGCAGCGGTTTTAAAATTGCAATGCGTGACCTTGAACTGCGAGGTGCGGGCAATATTATGGGTGCTCAGCAGCATGGACATATGGAATCGGTCGGCTATGATATGTATCTTAAATTGCTCGGTGAAGCAGTCAGCGAAGAAAAAGGAGAGGTTACTCAGTCGGCAGACCTTGATTGTCTTATTGATATTTCTGTTAATGCCCACATTCCCGAAAGCTATGTTGAAAGCCTTACACTACGCCTTGATGTGTACCGCCGAATTGCCGACATACGCAACAAGGAGGACAGCCTTGATGTTAAGGATGAGCTCAGAGATCGTTTTGGCGAAATCCCTGAGGCTGTGCTCGGACTTATTGACATTGCACTTATACGAAACTGTGCAAATGCAATGGGAATTTACGAAATCAGACAGACCGACACCAATGTTTTACTCTTTGTCAAAGAGATAAAGTCACCGCAGATTATTGATTTGCTTTCAAGGCTTAACGGCAGAGCAATGCTCTCGGCAGGCAACAAACCGTATATTACAATAAGATGTGGCGGCGGTTCTTCGCTTGAAATGCTTAAAAAGGTATTTAAAATCTGATAGATGTCTGAAAATTTTGCGAAAAAAGCAATAAATTTTAGAAAATATATGGACAATGCAAAATTTTTTGTGTATAATCATAAAGTACGCACCCTGTCGAATTTATGGGTGAAATAGAATATTTTAAGGACGGTAAATATTATGAAACCATATGCAAAGATCGGTTCATTATTACTTGCATTGATCATTGCCGTTGCAGCAGTTGGCTGCACCCCAATCAGCCTCAATGCAGAATGGGCTTACAAAACAGATAAAGTAGAGTTGCCAATCGGTGTTTACAGCTACTCACTTAAAACAGCCTATTCACAGGCTAAAAACTATGCTTCAAAGCTTGCTTCTTATGATGAGGCTTCTGATTCATGGCTCGACCTTGAGATTACAGACGATGACGGCGACAAGGCTGTTGCAAGAGAGTGGATTAAAAACGAGGCAGATACAATGTGCTTAAACTACATTGCTGTTGACAACCTTGTAGAGGAGCTTGGCATTGATATGAGCGGTGCAACTGCCGATCAGGCTAAGAAGTCTGCCGAAGAATACTGGACAGTAGGTCCTTACGCTTCATATGGCTATTATATGCCATATAAGGACGAATATGAGCCTTACGGTGTTTCTTTTGAAAGCTTTGAGTATTGCACAACACTTTACAACACAAAGTATTCTGCAATTTTTGACAAGCTTTACGGTGAGGGCGGTTCTAAGGAAGTAAAGGATGATGAGTTTATTTCATTCTTTACAGAGAACTACACAGACTATAAATACATCAAGGCAAACCTTTACGAGTCAACAACCGATGAATCTAACCAGAGCACAGATGTTGCACTTTCAGACGAGGATGCTAAGAAGATTACAGACGAATTTGACAGCTATGCAAGAGATCTTAACAACGGCACATCTTTTGACGATGTTGTAAATAAGTACAAAACTGCAAATTCTATTACAGATGACCCTACAACATCAGCTGTAGAGGAGCTTTCTAACAGCTCACTCGGTGATGAGCTTAAGGCTGCTCTTAACGAGATGAAAGCAAATGAGGGTAAAACCGTTAAGGTTGGCACAGGCAACACAGCAGTGTATTACCTTATTTATAAAGGCGACATCAACTCAGATGTTGAAAGCTATGTTTACGATGCAACACAGCGTGCAAATCTCCTTGCTGCAATGAAGAAAGACGAATATGCAAAGTATGTTGACGACCTTGCAAAGAACACAGAGTGCGAAAAGAACCAGTCTGTTCTTGACCAGTACAAGCCGGAGCTTTACTTTGTAAAGCCTGAAAGCTCTGCAAGTTCATCAAGCTCAAGTTCATCAAGTTCATCTTCTTCAAATTAAGATTTAAAACTAAAAATGCCACACAGCCTTTGTGTGGCATTTAGTGCTAATATTCAGACTGCAAATTTTGCGGTATATACGCTTCTTTAAGTCAAAGGAAGGAGTCCATAGTTATGAAAAGAAAAATAATTGCATTAATTTCTGTATTTGCACTCAGCTTTTCAGCTTTTGCCTTTTCGGTAAGTGCAGTTGAGGGCGAAGAAAGCGGTGGCGAAATTATTGAAACCGAGCCTGCTCCGGACCCGGAACCTACCTACGAACCTGAACCGGAGCCGACCTATGAGCCGGAACCGGAACCAACATATTACCCTGACCCTGAGCCGACATATTATCCTGAGCCTGACCCGACTGAGCCGTATGTTGAGCCAACATATGATAATTCGGATTCAGGCGATAAGCCGTATTACAGCAATGATGACGGCGAGGTTTATGTAGGCGGCGGACAGTCAACCTATACTGTACCGGAAACAACCGCACCGCCTGCTCAGATGTATTCTGTAAGTCGTGATACTATTGATGATAAAACTCTTTCAAAGAGTGACTGGAACGATATTTCAGCAAACCTCAAAAATGCTTCTCTTACAGACAGCGACGGTGATGACTTTAGCTTTATCAAAAAGAACGAGAGCAAGTCAGATAACGGACATTGGATGCTCTATGTGGGCATTGCTTGCTTAGTATTAGGCATTGCAGGCATTGTGTATTTCATTGTAGCAACAGTACAGAGCCGTGGCAGATATAAGTTTGCTACCAATACAGGCAAAGCACCTAAGGAAAAGAAAAGAAAATTTGACACCGCAGATGTAGAGCTTCCAAAGCACACCACTTCATCAAAGGGCGGTACAAGATTTAAACATTAATTATTGCAAACTAAAGCCGATACTGCTTTTCAGCGGTATCGGCTTTTTGCTCGGATAAAAAATTTAGGTCGAGCCTTTTTAAAGGCTCGTGGGTTTGGGCAACGCCCAAGAACAGTTGTTTTCATTGCAATTTGCAAGGCACAAACAGCGTCGCTGTTTGTGTGCTGAGGCAAAGTTTGACAAAACAGGCGACAGTCCTTTAAAAGAAATATTTCATTAGTAAATAATAATGTTTTTTTATGTTGCTATCGCAATTATAAGGCTTTCACCATTGTGATTAAGCCGCCAAACAGCAAGCTATTTGGCTATCATAATTTTGCGTAATCTAAAATATTGTGGGCTTTGCCCACACCCACAACCTTTGAAAAAGGTTGACCAAATTTTTATGTCCGAGTATAAAGTCAGTGATAATTCAAAGAAAACTTCGGATAAATAATATAAAATTTAGGTCGAGCCTTTTTAAAGGCTCGTGGGTTTGGGCAACGCCCAAGAACAGTTGTTTTCATTGCAATTTGCAAGGCACAAACAGCGTCGCTGTTTGTGTGCTGAGGCAAAGTT